>CAZGHH010000018.1:0-2933 GCA_964525485.1 uncultured Candidatus Peribacteria bacterium
GGTTTAAACATATATAAAATTTTTATGTTTTTCTTAATTTCAGACTGAACAATTTAACCATAAAAAACAGGTTTCCACAAATATTTTTCAATCTTTTTGAAAAGACAAAATCATATTCCACATTTTCCATTTCTATATGTTCTATCCGCATCCGCTACAACCCGCGCATCCACCGCTCGCACATCCGCCATCGCTACATCCGCTTCCGCATCCCATTGATAAGATTTGAAACTCATATGTGTCGACCAATTTTTCAGCCAAGCCAACATATGTTTCAGGAGTTAATTTGAGAAGTCTGTTCTTATCAGCCGCCGGAATTTTCAAAGTTTTGATAAACTTTTGGACCTCAGCTTTTCCAATTTTTTTACCGCGAGTCAGTTCTTTTAATTTTTCATACGCACCTTCTAATTTATATCTTCTCATAACTACTTGAATCGGCTCCGCAAGAAGCTCCCATCTATCCTCCAAATCCGCCTTAATAACAGATTTGTTTACTTCTACTTTTGCCAAACCTTTCAACAGACTTTTGTATGCTAAGTACGAATAAGCCAACGCGCTTCCCATGTTTCGGAGGACAGTCGAATCAGTAAGATCTCTCTGCATTCTAGAGATAGGAAGTTTCTCTGATAAATGAGTCAAAAGTGCGTTCGAAACTCCGAGATTCCCCTCAGCATTTTCGAAATCGATCGGGTTTACTTTGTGAGGCATAGTAGAAGAACCAACCTCCCCTGCCTTCGTCTTTTGTCCGAAATAATTCAGAGAAATATACGTCCAGAAATCGCGACTCAAGTCGATCAAAATTGTATTAATTCTGCGAACACCATCGAAACAATCAGCGAAATAATCGTGTGGCTCGATTTGAGTTGTATACATATTCACACCAAGCCCCAAAGACTGTATAAAATTTTTGCTCGCTTCGATCCAATCTACTTTAGGATAAGCCACGACGTGCGCGTTGAAATTTCCGACAGCACCATTCATTTTTCCCATTATAAAAGATGCATCATCCAATAAATGGATTTCTCTCTCGAGTCTAGCAACGAAATTCACGACCTCTTTGCCGAGAGTCGTAGGAGTTGCAGGTTGACCGTGCGTGTGAGAAAGCATTGCAACTTTTTTGTTCGAAATCGCCATTAAATATAATTCTTGAAGAAGACCGTAAGTTAACGGGAAATATTCTCTTTCCAAGAAATCTCTTAGCATACAAGCATATGCCAAATTATTGATGTCCTCAGAAGTACAAGCGAAATGCACAAATTCACCGTAAGCCTCAAGCGAGCCGCCTTTGAGATTTTCTTTGATAAAATATTCGACAGCTTTCACATCGTGGTTGGTCGTCGCTTCTATTTCTTTGATACGGCGAGCGGAAATATTATCAAATTCATCATAAATAGCTCGAAGATCACGAATCTCGCGAGCATTCAATTTCTTTGTACCTTCCAATTTAAGATCATTAAACAAAAATAACATCCACTCAATCTCAACCAAAGTGCGATATCTCATAAGTGCAGCTTCAGAGAAATATTGAGAAAGAAACCCCACCTTGTCAGCGTATCTGCCATCCAAAGGTGAAATATTTGTAAGATTTTGCGTATCGTCCATATGTAATTTGGGTTAATTTTAAACTAGTGTGAATATTGACTATAAATAAACATTTTGATAGACTTTAGACAGTCACCACGAAAAGGACCCTTATGATGTTTCGTCTTCATCGGGGGCTTTTTCATTTTTGACCTCCAAAAATTTTCTTTTATCATTAACATAAACTATCCTTGCATCAGTTCTTTTTAATAATACAGAACATTTTTTTGCAATCGCTGGCGATAAAACAATTCCCAATTTATTTTTTTCACCAAGCAATTTCACCAAACTCACATAATCCCCGTCACTTGACACAAGAATTGCTTTACTCAAGTCAGACTCATATAAATCTTTCATAACCTGAACAACTAAATCGGCATCACAATTACCCTTTGGACTCCCATTCCCATCGAAAATAGTTTCTCTAAAAACAAGCGTAAAACCACATTCCTGTAGATAAGTATAAAGTCTTGTGTATTTCGGTATCAAACCTATGAAGAGATAAGCTCTTTCTACACCATATTTTTCTTTTAGCCACACTCTAAAACGAGCGTAATCAAGCTTCCACCCAAGAGAAACCATTCCTCTATGCAAATTTGCTCCATCTATGTACGCAAACACATTCTTCCTATCAATCATTTATAAAAGCTAAAAAGTGCTTCAAGTATAAAGCAAGAAGTAATTTGGTGCAATTTTGACAAAAAACTTTAGCCAATCATCCGGATTAGCTATTTGTATTAGCCATCTGCTCAAGCTTAAAAAATTATTCACTCACATCGACATGCTTTTACTTTCTTGTTCATTTCGGTCCTACCACAAGCAATTAAATTTTTCCCAACAAGATCTAAATTCACCATTTCATTAGTGAAATTTTCGCCAATTTTTTCCATACCAGGAGCTATCATAGATCTTGCGTCATTTATCACCTTAGGGACTAATTTATTAAAATCAGATCCATCCGCTTCTGAAGCGCAAGATACAGCAAAAGGAGTATTTTCATCAGGTGAAGAAACAAAAGTAAAAGGAGTAAAAACACCTGAATCGATAAAAGAGCCTGAATGCACCCCTTCCTGCGTCCCTCTTAAACCTTGTATCAAATTCAATTTAGTAGATTCGATTATTCTGCGAAACTCTGCTCTCTCCGCATCAGTTAATCCGTCACACTCCTCTTTATTAGGTCTATAAAAAGAACAACTTTTTTTACCTTTTACGGGATCTAATTCAGAAATAGACTGTGGATGCTCTACAACCGTATCAGAATCAGGAACCGCACATCCAGAAGCAATAACAAGTCCTGCAATAGCTGCATTTAATTTCCCGCTCATAATTATGAAAAGTTAGTAATAAACACG
>CAZGHH010000018.1:3033-20601 GCA_964525485.1 uncultured Candidatus Peribacteria bacterium
AATTCAAAAGCTTCAATATATCTTCTTGCGGTTTCAATCCTTACATCATCAGGAATTGCAGGAACTTCACCTTCTCCTATAAATCCTTTTCCGGCCAACCATTGTCTAACATATTCTTTATCAATTTTTTTCTGCTCTTCGCCATTCGCCAATCTCTCCTCGTATCCATCAGCAAACCAGAATCTTGAAGAATCCGGAGTGTGAATTTCATCGATCAAAACTATTTTTCCATCTGGAGTCATACCAAATTCGTATTTCGTATCAACCAATATAATCCCCTGCTTTGCGGCGATTTCGACGCCTCGCGCATAGAGTTTCAAAGCAGCAGAGGCAACTGCGTCATATTGTTCTTGGGTGACCAAGCCGCGACTGACAATATCAGCGCCAGAAACAGATTCATCGTGTGATCCGTGTTCAGCTTTTGTAGAAGGAGTCAAAATTGGCTGAGGAAATTTCTGATCTTTCTTCATACCTTCAGGCAAAACATTTCCACAGAAATTTCGAACGCCTTTTTCGTAGTTATACCAAGCACTGGTAGTCGTCACACCTGTTAAATATCCACGAACGATCATCTCCATTGGAAGAGCCTTGCACTCAACGCCAACAACAACATTCGGATCCGGATATTCGATCACGTGATTATCGATAATATCAGCAGTATTTTCGAACCAAAACTTCGCCATTTGAGTAAGAACCTGACCTTTGAATGGAATAGTAGTGATAATCCTATCAAAAGCAGACAATCTATCAGTAGAAACGATAATACGAGCGATCTGACCACCAACCTCTTTTCCGTAATAATTATCACGAACTTTCCCCTCGTATCTTGATCCTAAATTTTCAAAATTCGTTCCATTCAATACATAAGGAATTTGCTGTCTTATTTTCTCTAAATCAAACATATTTGCATGAGGTTAATTGATACAAGTTACCGCAAAATCTACGGTAAGTTCTTGCAATCGCATATTAACCAATTTACAATCGACCTGCAACTTCTTAAGAATGCCAATTAAGAATTTCCCTCAATTTTTAATTTTTCAAATATGTCTGACATCAAACAAAAATACGGACAAGTTACAACAATTCTAGGCTCTCAATGGGGCGACGAAGGAAAAGGAAAATTGGTAGATATTATGTCTGAAGAATATGATCTCATAGTTCGTGCCGCAGGAGGTGCAAATGCCGGCCACACTATCTATATTCCAAGTAAAGAAAATCCAAATGAGACGAAGAAATTCGTATTTCATTTAATCCCATCGGGAATGATGCACGAGGATAAGATTTGCGTAATTGGAAACGGAGTTGTAGTTCACATCCCTACCCTACTCGAAGAATTAGAAATATTAGAAGAGAATGGCATTTCAACTCAAGGCAGACTTTTAATTTCTGATCGCGCACACGTCCTTCTTGATTATCACAAAGTTATCGATGGACTCGAAGAAGAAATGCGCGGAGGAGCCAAAGTCGGAACAACTCGCAGAGGCATTGGCCCTGCATATATGGACAAAGTAAAACGCTCAGGAATTCGCATGCACCATTTGAGTGATATCGAAACTTTCACTAAAAAAGTAGAAGAAAACGCAAAATTATTAAAGAACTTATACGGTCACGCATTCAAATATGATGTAAGAGAAGAATTGAATAAATACAAGGAATATATAAATAGAATAAAGCCAATGCTTATTGACTCAAGTTTTTACCTAAATGAAGAAATTAAAAACGGGAAAACAATATTAATAGAAGGTGCAAATGGCGCGCTTCTAGATATTGACCACGGCACATACCCATACGTCACTTCTTCAAACGCAACAATCGGAGGAGTTATTTCCGGGACAGGAATATCGGCTCTCAAACTAGACAGCGCAATCGGCATCATGAAAGCGTACACAACCCGCGTAGGCGCAGGCCCATTCCCGACCGAACTCAATGACGACCTCGGCAACAAAATTCGCGAACAAGGCGGAGAATATGGTTCTACGACAGGCCGTCCACGTCGCTGCGGTTGGTTTGACGCGGTCGTCGGCAAATATTCGAACCAAATTAACGGCTACACAACGATAAACCTCACAAAACTAGATGTCCTCACCGGCCTCCCATCATTAAAAATTGCAACTTCATACACATTCAAAGGCGAAACATTAAATTCTTTCCCTGCAGATTTGGATATTCTCCAAAACGTCGAAGTAATTTATGAAGAAATGCCTGGTTGGACAGAAGACATTTCGAAAGCAAAAACGTTCGAAGAACTTCCTGAGAATGCTCGCGCCTACGTCCGCCGCATCGAAGAACTAGTAGGCGCAAAAGTCGGATTCATCGGAATTGGGATGAAAAGAAGTGAAATGATAGAGTGCTAGAAATCAAAAGATTTCTCTTCACTTTTTCTTTTTCGTTCTATTTGTGCTCGTTCTCTAGAATACGCAATGCTTCTAATTAAATTGGTAGGATCTTCAGAACTAATAAGAGTAAAACCCCTTGGCAGTTGGAACTCAGCATGGGCATCAAGAGAAATATTCCCTCTAAACCATTTTTTCAAAGAAATTCTGTGCTCTTCTTGTATAGAAGAATCCAAAGAATCAGTTTTTGGATTTGGGAAAAATTTATAACTACCATCTTTTGATTTATATAAATAACCAGCCATAAGAATCCGGTTATTATAATCGTCGTAATAATAATGACACTTAACTATACGACCAGGAGTAGTTAAATCATTTAATAAACGATTCAGAGGTCCATTATTCAAGTCCGGGTCCGGATTTTTTGCAACTACATCTCTAAACTCTTGCTCGGTAAAAGTAAAAAATCCCTGTTTTTCTTTATCGGTTCTATCAAAATCAGCAACAAATCTTATATAAGATTCCATATCAGGGAACTCTAATTTACCATCCATTCTATCGGTAACTTCTTGGACCGCATTCTTCTTAGCGTCATCCTCAGACATTCCTTTATCCATCAATGCTTTAACTCTTGCACTAACACTATTCCCTTCTTTAACTACTTCCATATATTCCACGGAAGGATTGCCACTTTCATCGATTCGTCTGACAGGGCCTTTGTTGTTAATATCAACTATTGCATCATCCAACCATTGAGGATTATTTGTATCAGTCATAGTAAAAATTGTTATTAATTATTATGGTACCAAACTATAATATAAATATCAGAAATTGTCAATATTATTAATAAATCCGATGAAAGAATTGCCATACCTACTCCGATTCCAGATCATGTAAAACACCTTTATCTATAAGAAAAGTTTCTATTTTCCTTGCAAAAGTTGTACCCCATAATTGAGCACGTTTTACAGAAGGTTTAACAAAATTGGCAACAACGTTATTCGTATAGCCAGCTAACACATTCAATGCGCCTTTCCCCTTTCTTCCAAATTTTTCAAATTTATCAAAAAACGTAGGCTGAGAAACTTTAATCACAAGACGACCTCCCTCTATGAAAACATCAAATAGAGAAACCCCATTTTCAGAATAAAATTTATCATTTAAATTAGCAGTCAATCTATCAGTTAAATCTTCAAGAAATTTAATACGTCTAGAAGCTGCCACAAGCTGATCAGGGCTATAGAGTAAATACATTTTTTCATCATCATATCCACCAATTCCAAGCTCCCCAAGATCAAGACTTAAAGTATTGTTATAATAATCGCCATTATTGTTGACGTTAAAGAAATTTATTAAATAAGCACTCGTTTTATCAACAACCAAATCAAGTCTTTTGTCATCATCAT
The DNA here is from genome assembly GCA_964525485.1 of uncultured Candidatus Peribacteria bacterium. Classification (GTDB taxonomy): domain Bacteria; phylum Patescibacteriota; class Gracilibacteria; order UBA1369; family LOWO2-01-FULL-3; genus DAONBD01. Next base: position 6,773 of record CAZGHH010000018.1, read on the forward strand.
CAATATTATTTTTTTGCTCCAAAACTATTTTGTCTCCCTTAGGACCAAAATTCTTAACATCAATAGCTTTAGCACCAACACCACTTGTGACATAATGCATTTTACGATCTGCATCAGGATAATTAACAAACCCTGGAATTCTAATTTCAGGCAAAGTTTCAGTATCCAAAACGTCTTGAGCCCCCTTACCATAAACAACATCATACCCTCTTACTCGTCTTTTAATATCTTCTGATATTTCACTCTCCCTGGAAGAATGAGAAACATCTGACTTTTTTCGAGTATTGTCGGGCAAGCCAGCATCTTCAACAAAGATAGAATCACGATCTAAACAATATTTATTTAACATATTTTTTGGATTTAAAAATTTTAAAATTAATTTTATCAAATTACGATAATTTTTCGACTACAGGTCTTTTCAGTATCTCGAAACTCGCACCTCTTTTATTAGCTTCATCTAAAACATCAACAGCCCGAAGCATTCGCATAGCCTCTGAATTTATAATTTTATTTACTCCATTTACCATCGAAAAATCTTTGTCCGTAGGTTCAAGATGCTCAAGGATAAGAGTGTTTCCATCTATAAAAACATCCCACAACCTTCCTTTACCAGAAGAATAAAAAGCATCATTTAAATTTAATTTAAGCATTTTAACTAAACCATCAATAAATTGCCAACGCTCTAAAGAATGCACAAGTTGTGAACTACCATACCAACCATCATCAAGTCCTCCAACACCATATTTTTCAAGATCAAAAGAGAACGTTTCTCCGAACTCACAATTATTTTTGGCTAAAAAATCTTTGAGAACATAAGTCATCATATCAACTACAGAATTAAATCTTTCACCATTATCACAATTTTTTCTAAATTGAATGTCGCTATTATCGCCAATTAAATTATTAATTTTGATAGCTTTTGGACCACGTTGATTCGTGATAGTCCATCCAGTTGGAGAATCATCACTATTTATAGTGACAATTTCACCATCTTTTACTCCTGTATAAGGTAACACTGTTCCTTTAATAGAAACTTCTGTGATTTCTTCGACTCCATCGTCGGGATCATCGCCAGTATCGACATCGACTCCATCGCGATCAAAATCATGATCAACATCATTAGCAACCGCATCATATCCTTCAGTAGAGTTAAAGATGATTACATCATATTTTCTAAAAGCATTTCTGACCCCATTGGAAACATCATCAACATCATCAACATTATCGCCAACCAAAATGTTTTCACCAATACTAGAAGAAGACAGATCTTCCCCTGAAGATAGCTCTTCCCCTTGAGCAAACTTACTTGTATCCAAGAAATATGACATATTTATTGTTTAAAAAAATCAAGAAGTCGATTTTACACTTTTTTCTAAAATTGTCAAGCCTTGAGTCTAAGAAACACAAGCTCAAACCTAGAAAACACAAAAAAATCCCGCATTAAGCGAGATCTAAATGGTGGGCGCTGGGGGACTCGAACCCGCGACCCTCTCGGTGTAAACGAGACGCTCTACCAGCTGAGCTAAGCGCCCGAGAGAGGAACAAAAGGAAGCTTGCTTACTTTTGATTCCGAACGAGGGCGCGCAAGCAGAATGCTAAGCGCCCGAAGTTTCATACTCGAACAATGTTCTAATTTTCAACGCAAGATTTCTAACACATATATTTCGTATTTACAAGAAAATCTATGCATTTCAATGAAAAAACTACTCAATTTCTACCGTTCGCGTTTCGTCTGCCGTTTCACTAACTCTAATTGTACACCCAGTTCCTTCTTCAGCCTCTTTTAAAGCCCCCCTTACACATGCCTGCATCTCTATTAGAGCCGCGGTGTCTGTCGAAAATGAAGACGTTCGACCTTCTATATATGGACTATCTTGCTTTCCAACATTCAACACAAATCCTCCACCTTCAAATTCTGTACGATTTGGATCGATATGCTTCGCCTTGAGCCCAGCTCTATCTTTTAACTCCGGAGTACCAATACATTTTGCTTTTATAGCCCTCATTCCATCCTGTACTGCCCTAGTTTCAAGAGCAGCGGCATTTTCACTCTCAGGACATTTTTCAGGTGTAGCCGTCCAGTTACGAGCCGTCAAATCAACTTCTTTATCACAACCGGCTAACAATACCGCCGTTGCCAAAACTAATGCTCCTCTGTTCATAAATATTTTATTAAATAAATTGGTAGATGATCTTAAATGTATTTCGGCTTTGTGTCAAGCTTCGAGATATGGTATAATTAGAAAAACAAAAATATGCCAACATTTCAAAAAAAATATTATTTATTTAAAGAGTTAAGAATCCTTTTCGAAGTAGAAAAGTGTGAATCCCCTGTATTTAAGCCTGCTGATCCAGAAATATGCGGAGAACCTTCAATAGAACCTGCACCAGTCGACATTGAACAATCTATCGTAACTATAAAAGGGCCAGTTGAAGAAGAGAATGAAATTCAAAAAGTTCTTAAAGTTTTGCCTGAAAACGGAAGAATATCTGAACTACGGTTTGATGGTAGATATGTAAAAATAGCCATAAACGACCCAAGAACCGGCGAGGCCGTAGAAATATCTATTCCAGCCGCTTCTGGAAGACCCGATGAAGATGGCAATTTTGATTATTCTGCACAAAGATGGGGGAAAAAAAGACAAGGACCCATTCCTCCTGGAAAATGGATATTTAAACCTGAATCCATTCATACAATTGAAACTACCGATAAAATTAAAGGACTAGTTCTTCGTGGAGAATGGCGAGGAGGAACTACATCATGGGGAAATTATAGAGTTGATCTACAACCTGCTAACTATGTTGCCGCTTCATCTAATAGAACAAATCTTTTTATACACGGAGGCACGTACCCTGGAAGTGCTGGATGTTTAGACATGGTCCGCAATAACAATTTATTTTTTGCCATAATTGAGAAATATAAAGCTATCTCGGAAAATATATACGGATCTCTTATTATCAACGTCGATTACACAGGACTGGAAGGTCAGAAAATTGCATATGAAAATTCTGATATCAAGTACAGTGTCGCACCTGACATGTATGCAAAAAAACAAGCCAAAATAGCTCGTACAGACCTACAAAAATCTATAACAATATAATTAAATATGCTTACATTTCAAAAAAAATATTATTTATTTAAGGAGCTAAGAATACTTTTCGAAGTTGAACAATCCGAATTCCCTGTATTTAAGCCTACTGATCCAGAAATATGCGGAGAGCCTTCGATCGAGCCTGCACCAATTGACGTTGAACAATCTATCGTAACCATAAAAGGACCGGTTGAAGAAGATGATGAGATCCAAAAAGTTCTTAGAGTTTTGCCTGAAAACGGAGCTATATCCGAACTACGATTTGATGGTAGGTATGTAAAAATAGCCATAAACGACCCAAGAACCGGCGAGGCCGTAGAAATATCTATTCCAGCAGCTTCTGGAACACGCGACGAAGAGGGTCGTTTTGATTATTCAAGAGAAAGATGGGATAAAGAAAACAAAGGTCCACTCCCTCCTGGTAAATGGAGCTTTAATCCTAGTCAGATACAAGAAATTGGCTTAACCGATAAAGTAGCGGAGAATTTAAATCAGATAGATCTCGTAAGAAAGATTGCAAAGTTGGCTTTTAATAAAGATAAAATAGGCAGTTGGCCTGGCGGAACAGCATCATGGGGAAATAGCAGAGTCGATTTAACACCTATGGATGACAAAGCCAAAGCTTCTAAAAGAAAAGGCCTTATGATCCATGGAGGAGCCTTCCCCGCCAGCGCTGGATGTATAGATATGGTACATAATAACAATTTATTTTTCGCCATAATCGAGAAATACACTTCCAGTTCAGACAATAACTCTACATTACTAGCGTTAAATGTAGATTATACAGGATTAGAAGGACAGAGAATTGCATATGAGAATCCTGATATTAAGTACACCGTCGCGCCCGATATGTATGCAAAAAAACAAGCCAAAATAGCTCGTGCAGATCTAACTGATTCTGTAACTGCAAAAGTGAATTAATTTTCACAATTGATCGCTATTCAAATTCTAATGCCAAGGATGGAAGTCGGCCATCCAAGAGAATCTCTATTTTTTGTAACCGATAATACCGCCGAAAATTCCTCCGACAGTACTCCCTACCCCCATACCAAAAAACATTCCTATCGCCAAAGGTGGAACTTCTTCACCAGTAGACACGAGCAAATTAACAATATAACTAATAAAACTACCGAATATAAAACCTAATAACATTCCGACGACGATACCAGCAACACCGAACAAGATAACGTTTTTAAACTGATTCAAAGAATTCTTTGGCATAAAATTTTATTAATTTTTGGTGCCCAGGAGAGGACTTGAACCTCCATCCCCTTGCGAGGACTACCACCTCAAGGTAGCGTGTCTACCAGTTTCACCACCTGGGCAAGATTTTTTCATCAAAAAGCAAAAGGATTCTAAATTAAATAACAGAAATCTACAAGATTTTATCTATCAATACTCACCTATCAACATCGAAAACATACAAACCGAGTTCATCCGACCATCTCATGCCCAATACATCTTGCACGGCCTTGTAAGTCAAGCCAACACGATCAGAAACAGCGGCTTCGATATTTCCTATCATAAATAAAGGAGGCATTGTGAGATGCTTAACTTCAGAATCTTCATCATTAGCAAAAGACTCCACAGTTTTCCCGAAAAATCTTTGCCAGTCCAAACTCGAAGCAACACGATACGACCCCCTTCTAGTCCTAGCCCCTTGAACTTGTAATATTCTCCACTCGTCACCATTATTTAATTCATCAAAACTAAGGACAGATGCTTCTCGTTCTTTATATTTAAGTAAAAGACTAGCAATTCCGGTAGTTGGAGTCCTCAGAGACGCCCTTTGATCACCAATCAAAGCATGAACTTTTAATTTTTCAAAATTCAAAGGAGGCATTCCATAAGGACGATTTTTTCTAGAAAAATCTTGAAAATTAGGGACGTCTAGATCTGGTTTTTGTAATAATTCAGTTAATTTCATTTACTAGATAAATAAAATAGCGCGAATTCTAATATAAAACATTTATATTTACAAGAAGTTGATACGTGATTAAATGTAAACACCAAATGAAAAACAAAATTCGCGAAAAACTACTCACCCATCGTCTCAAACTTTCACAAAAAGAAGTTGAAAAATTTAGCGAAAAAATTACAGAGAAAATCAAACGCCTCCCGGAATTCAAAAAAGCAAAAGTAGTACTTCTCTATCATCCAATAAAAAACGAAGTTGACCCGACTCCCCTATTCGAAAATCCACAAACAAGTCAAAAAAAGATCTTCGCATTCCCACTCACACACGCAGATTCACGTCGTATGACCTTGCATCAAATAGCAGATTTAAATGAACTTGAATTAGACGAATTCAAAATTAAAAGTCCCACAAGAAAACACCAGAAAATAGCGCGCAAAAACATAGACCTAGTAATCACCCCAGGACTAGCATTCGATCCAGACGGCAACCGAATCGGCTACGGGAAAGGCTACTTTGACAAGTTATTTAAGAATCTGTCCACAAATTGCACAAAAATTGCTCTTGCGTACGACTTCCAAATAATCGAAAATGTCCCTGCTGAAAAGCACGACAAAAAAGTCGAAATTATAGTCACAGAAAAACGCACGATCCGAACAGGCTTTATGCGCAGACATTCAAAGTCGAAATCCACACAAGTACAAAAAAATTAAGCAACTTTTTAACCCCTTCCAAAATGCCAACGTTAAAAGACTCGGATCCCAAAGTATGGGAGATTCTTACCCATGAGATGGAAAGACAAGCTGAAGGACTCGAATTAATCCCTTCAGAAAATTACGTATCAGAAGCGGTATTAGAAGCAAACGGAAGCATCTTTACAAATAAATATTCTGAAGGTTATCCAGGAAAACGCTACTACGGTGGACAAGAATTTACTGACCAAGTTGAAACTCTTGCAATTGAACGTGCGAAGACGCTCTTTGGCGCCGAGCATGTAAATGTTCAGCCATATTCAGGAAGTCCGGCAAACACAGCCATTTACTTCGCATTATTGAACTACGGAGACACAGTAATGGGACTCAAACTCGATCACGGCGGACATATCACGCACGGCTTACCTATATCTTTCTCAGGCAAAACATACAATTTCATCGCCTATGAAGTGGATAAAGAAACCGGACGTATCGACTACGACAAGGTCGAAGCGATGGCTATGGAAAACAAACCAAAGATGATTGTAGCAGGATTCACAGCTTATCCACGAGATATAGATTGGAAGAGATTTAGAGCAATTTGTGATAAATGCGGAGCAATTGCTATGGCTGACATTTCACACACAGCAGGACTTATTGCAGGCAAAGCGCTTGAAAATCCAGTTCCGTATTTCGATGTAGTTATGACAACTACTCACAAAACTATGCGAGGTCCAAGAGGCGCTATGATTATGTGCAAGGAAAAATACGCAAAAGACATCGATCGCGCAGTATTCCCAGGTTTGCAAGGTGGCCCACATATGCATATCATCGCTGCAAAAGCGGTTGCATTCGGCGAAGCGTTGAGACCTGAGTTCCAAGATTACGCCGCACAAGTAATAAAGAATGCAAACCACTTAGCGAACAAACTCACTGAACTCGGATACAGATTAATTTCAGGAGGCACAGACACTCATTTGATATTAATGGATCTCACAAACAAAGGTGTCGTCGGCAAAGAAGTCCAAGCAGCACTCGACCGCGTCGGTATTACATTGAATAAAAACACAATCCCGTTCGATCCAAATCCACCATTCAACCCATCAGGCATCCGTTTCGGCACACCAGCCGTCACGACTCGTGGCATGAAAGAACCAGAAATGGAAAAGATCGCACATTGGATGAATGAAGTCATCACAAACATCAAGGATGAATCAATGTACGCTCGCGTAAAAGCCGAGGTCATGGAAATGTGCAAAAACTTTCCGGTCCCGGGAATAAAAATTTAGTCACTACATCCTTCTCATCACAACGATTGTAATATCGTCAGCTTGCTTGTATCCGGACGCGAAGTCCGCGACATCTTTCAAAATTGCATCTTTGATTTGCAAAGCAGAAGCCAAAGGATTTGCGACACAATAAGATTTAATAAATTCTTTCAATTTAGCCATTCCGTAATTTTCTTTTTCATTTTTCCAACACTCAACTATTCCATCACTTATCAAAACAGCGACGTCACCAGTAATCAAAGTCATCTCTCCAACTTTCACTTTATCGGAAATTTCAGCAAGCATTCCGACAGCCAATCCACCACTCAATCCTTCGGTCACATCCAAAGTCGCCGAATCAAATTTCAAAATCGGATCATGTCCCGCATTAACATATTTCAAAACTCCGTTTCCAGAATTCCATCTCGCCAAACACAGAGTCATAAACATCGTTTTCGTACTTTTTTTATGCAAAACAGAATTCAACTGAGAAACAATACGCAAAATATCATCCTCACATGAATAACTGTAAATCAATGAGTTAGCAACCGCGCTAAGCATACTCGCCGGAATCCCATGACCGGTCACATCTCCCAGATATATCAGAGCCCCTCCATTGCAATCATTGATTACATCGTACGCATCACCTCCAACTTCTTCCGCAGGAAGCAATCCAGCAGAAATATCGAGTCCAGGCACTTTAGGCAAAACAGCTGGGATAATTGTTCTTTGAACACTTCTTGCCAATTCAAGCTCCTTTCCTACTCTTTCTTTGTAAACACGCGCGTCCAAAGAAGCGGCAAGATCTTGAGTCATTTTATTAAAAGAGTCTCCTAAATATTCAAATTCGTCTTTAGTTTTAATTTCAACACGTATATCAAAATTTCCTTTTGCAATTTCTTCCGCACTTTTAACTAGTTTAACAATCGGCTTGTTAACACGTGTTCCCATAAATAAAGCCAAGAAAACACCAAGCAAAAATCCGAACAAAGCCAATTCGGCAATTCTCATCTGCATAGCAGAAATCATTTCATGCAAATTTTTATAAGTGACTCCATAAACTATAGTATATTTCCCCGTCGTTGGTTGCACAAAATATGCAAAAGTAAATCCATTATAAGGAGCTGCTATCAAATATTCATTATCATCAACATACTTATAATAAGCATTGTCTTTCTTTAAATAGTAAATTTTCCCTACATCACCTGACGATTTCGGGAATACAAACATCGAAGCATTTCTAGCCTTGATTTGAGATACACCAGGCAAAACAGCTAAGTCATAAAAATCATCAACATTTCGTTTATTGCCAGAATATTTTTTTTCTGAATCGGAAGCTGAATCATAAATTATATTTCCATTATAATCGACAACTTTTATGTAAGATATGTCGGGATTCTGAGTCATTAACTCGCTAATTGATCTATTGAAATACACAAAGCTTTCATTATTTAAATAAAGCCCAACGTCATCAACAACATGATGCGCAGTTAATTCTGCAAACGACCTAACTCCTCTGTAAATATCATCGGCAATCTCTATTTTTTTCTCACTTACAAACAAAAATCCAACACTGGCAAACACTACAGCCATAAGCAGTGTAACCGCCAAGATCAATTTTGCTTTAAATGAGAATATTATTTTCATAAATTTTATAAATCTTTTAAGTAAATAGCACCGTCAATTCTCGGTTTAAAATTCAATTCTTTTTTTGATGCAAACAATAAATCGTATTCAAACAATGGCACCCCTATAACGTCTTTTTCTGTCACTATTTCCATAGCCTCTTTTAATAAATCCAAGCGTTTTTCTTCATCCATAGATACAGACTGCTTCTCAATTAAATCATCTAAAATAGTATTTGAATAACCATTAAAATTATATTGAGCATCGGTCCTAACAACTGAATTCAAGAAATCTGAAGCATCACCAAGTTCGCTTTTAAAAGCCATAAAATACAGATCAGGCTTAATTTTTCGCAAAGTTTCTTCATAATATTCACCTCTCACATATTGAATAGAAGCCTGTAGCCCAACCTTTTCAACAGAAGTAGAAATAAATTCTCCAAGTGTATCAAGCCCATAAGGAAGCAAAACTGAAATTTTAGTACCAGCAAGTTTCTTAGATTCAATAAAAGATTTAATTTCAGGAATCAATGTGTCGCCATGAGTATCATCATTTTTTTCAATCTCACTGTTGTATCCGAAAACGCCTTTGGAAATGAACTGGCTAACTCCATTAACATAATCTCCTAAAAATTTTGCAAAAAATCTTTCATCAAGAGAGTTTTTCACAGCCTTTCTCGCCTCAACATCTTGGAAAATTTCCCCATGAAAATTAAACAATAGAAATTGTACTTCCAAACTCGGCACTCTTCCCAAATCGTACATTTGAACATCCACATTACTTGCCAAATCATAAGGAACATAATTCAATATCTCCCCCTCGCCTGTTAAAAACGCTCTCAGTCTATAATTGCTATCCTGAATAGTTAAAAAATTAACACTTTTAAATTTCGGCAAATCGCCCCAATAACCAGAAAATCTATCCAATTTCAAATCTTTTAAATCAATTTTTTTGGCAGTAAGCATATAGGGGCCTGTGCCTACAGGATTTTTGATATCAAAAGCTTTGGGAACGATATATACGGTTGAAATTCTCTGAAGAAGCAACGGATCGGGCTTTACGGTCTTGATTCTCAGAGTTTTAGAGTCAATTTTTTCAATAGAACTTATAGTAGATAATAAATCTTTTAATTGAGATTTATCGGAATTTTTAGCCAAATCAAAACTGGCCAGAACATCGTCAATATTCATATCAGAACCATCGTGGAATTTGACTCCATTTCTCAGTGTAAACTCCCAGGTATTATCATTTACCAATCCCCAAGAAACAGCCAAAGAAGGCTCCATAGTCAAATCTTCATCCGGACGCACAAGCCCTTCATAAAAATTATTTAACCTCTGCCTTGTGAAAGGATCGAAAACAGTTGGGTCAAAAGACACCATTTCAGCGGGCTCTATAATCGTTACACCATCTACATCTTTTTCGATAGAAATAACATTGTTTTTCAGATAATCCATCAAGTTTACCCTAAAAAATATATCAAGTCCGATAACCAGAAGGGCAAGTGACATTAGGGTCACAACTATCAATCCAATGATTTTTTTCAATTTATCCATAAATTTAGGTACACTTAAATCTGGGAATTATACCATAAAATCACCTGAATTGGAAGAGCTTATTTACTATTATCCTTCTTTAAAACAGCAAGGAACGCCTCTTGAGGAATGTTGACATTACCAACCATTTTCATGCGTTTTTTTCCTTTTTTCTGCTTATTTAACAACTTGTCTTTACGAGTTCTATCTCCTCCATAAAGCTTCGCGATAACATCTTTTCTATAAGGAGAAATTCTTTCCTTGGCAATAATTTTTCCGCCTATTGCGGCTTGAATAACTATTTCAAAGTTAGACCTTGGAATAAGAGATTTTAGTTTCAAAGCAACATCGCGACCTATATAAGCCGCCTCGCTTCTGTGGACGATAGAAGAAAAAGCATCAATACTTTTGCCATTTATAAGCATATCAAGTTTCACAAGATCAGATTCGCGATATCCTACGAATTCATAATTCATTGAAGCATAACCACTGGAAATGCTTTTTAATTTGTCGTAGAAATCGGTAACAATCGATGGGAAAGGCATATCAAACTTCAAAATCACACGATTTTCACTCAAATATTGCATGTCTGTATTCACTCCTCTTTTAGCCGTACACAGTTCTATGACACCTCCAACGTATTCCTTCGGAGTCAAAATTTCCAAAGAAACAACTGGTTCTTTTACATAAGCAATCGTAGCAGGATCGGGATAAGCCGACGGTGCGGATAAAAACAATTCATTGCCTCCATTTTGCACGACAATATAAGAAGTGGACGGAGCGGTAACAACTAGATCCAAATCATATTCTCTCTCCAATCTCTCTTGAATAATATCCAAATGCAACAATCCCAAAAACCCACATCTAAAACCGCTTCCAAGCGCCGCACTATGTTCTGGTTCAAAAGACAAAGCCGCGTCATTTAATTTCAATTTTTCCAAAGCATCACGCAAAAAATTATATTCGGTATTGTCACTACAAAATATTGAAGCGAAAACATAAGGTTTCACAACCTGATATCCAGGCAATGGAACGGCTTTTGCTATCTCTATTTCGACCGAAGTTCCAGCTTTTTGTTTCCAAACCGTATCACCCACTCTCGCGTGTTCAATCTCTTTTAAGTCCGTTACTATATACCCAATCTCTCCAGGGAACAAAGATCCTGTAGCATGATATTTAGGCTTGAAATAGCCAACTTCAAGAACTTCAACTTGCTTATGAGCACTCAAAAAGAATACTTTATCACCTTTTTTTACAGAACCGTTAATAACTCTAACATATACAACAACGCCACGATAAGAATCGTATATTGAATCAAAAATTAAAGCTTTCAATTCTTCATCGTCAGATATCGCAACACCTTTCAAGTCGACCTTTGGAGATGGACATTTTTCCACAATCGCTCTTAAAACTTTTTCAACATTAGTACCATGCTTCGCAGAGACCGGAATCACATCCTCTTTTGGTAATCCGATAGAGTCTTCTATTTCTTGAGATCTCTTTTCGACCTCAGCCATCGGCAAGTCAATTTTGTTCAAGACTGGAACCAATTCCAAGTCGTGATGTAAGGCCGTATAAGTATGAGACAACGTTTGCGCCTCAATTCCTTGGGTAGCATCCACTATCAATATAGCACCTTCTACGGCAGCAAGACTTCTTGAGACTTCATAGGAGAAATCAACGTGCCCGGGGGTATCAATCAAATTCAAAATATATTTTTTTTTGGAACCATCTGGATTTAAGAATTTCGGATCATCACCATCGTATTCATACTCCATTCTTACAGGCGTAAGTTTGATCGTTATACCACGCTCCTGTTCGAGATCCATTTGATCCAAAACCTGAGCATGTTTCATGTCGCGTTTTTGAAGAGTGCCCGTAAATTCAATCAATCTATCGGCCAAAGTAGACTTCCCATGGTCAATGTGTGCAATTATACAAAAATTTCTAATTCTGCTTAAATCCATAAAGTAGTAAAAATATCGGGAGAATTCTATAGAATAAACCAATTAAACACAAGAAAGATCACTACTTGGCAAATTGACTTTAATCGAGATTTTTGATATAATTTCAGGATACAGTCGAACCAAAAATTAAAAATTAAAACAAAATGCAATTCAAAGTCCCTCAGGACGTACAAAGAGCTGACACAATAGTAGGCCCGCTAACATGGAAACAATTGATAATATTGGGAGCCGGCGGAGGCATCGCATACGCGATTTATATAAGTTTAGCTAAAAGTTATTATATGGAAGTTTGGCTACCACCTGTAATAATAGTTGGAGCACTAACAATGGCATTGGCATTTATAAAAATTCACGGACTAGAATTCGAGAGATTTCTATTATGCTTCATTGAATATCACTTCTTGCCAAAAAAAAGAATATGGCAAAAAGGACAAGCGGAAAGTTTTGTGATATATTTACAAAGACGATCGGAAGAAAAAAGAAAACCAAAACCGGCAAAAAAAGCAGATGAAGGTAAAAAGAAATCGATTGCCGAATTAAGTGATATAGTTGATTCGTACGGAGGTTTAAACAACGAGATGCTAGCAGAAAAACAAGAAAAAAAAGAAATGTTACAAAAAATTATAAATCACACAGAAAAATAAATATATGGGACTACTAGATTTCTTATTCAGCTCAAACAATACTTCCGCTAAAACGGGAAATTCAGCAAATGCAGGCCAACCAATAGGAGGTACTGCAAGCATTAAACCGCCTCAAAATACAAGAAAAGCAAAGCCTGATTCTATAAATGCGACCCAAGTACATTTAAAAATAGGAGAAATTCGCGACAACGTACTTGTTTTAAAAAACGGTGGACTTAGAGCAATTTTGAGAGCAACCAGTGTTAATTTTAATCTTAAATCAGAAGACGAACAAAATTCTATTACATACGGATACCAAGGGTTTTTAAATTCATTGGAATTCCCTGTACAAATAGTCGTAAGATCGAAAAAATTGGACATCGATGACTATATAGACAACATAAAAAGAATAGGAGAAAAACAAGAAAATCCGCTTTTAAAAGAGCAAACGATGGAGTATGCGGATTTCGTCAAAAAACTGGTTGAATATACAGACATAATGCAAAAAGAATTCTACGTAATAGTTCCTTTTGATCCTTTAAGATCAAAAGATTTACCATTCGTACAAAAATTTCTGCAACGTCTACAACCACGCGATAATTATATGGAAATCAAGAAAAGACATCAGGAATTTGAACAGTTGAAAAAGAATTTATTGCAAAGAATAAATGTAGTTGAAGCTGGACTCGGAAGATGTGGTATACAAACAAAACAACTCACAACCTCTGAAATCATCGAGCTTTTTTACAATGTTTACAATCCACAAATTGCACGCACCGAAAAACTTAAACATTTGGACAAACTTACAATTGCTTCAGATGAAGAAGTGCTAGAAATTGAAAAAGATATTGAGAATCAGGAACCGGAAAAAACTCCAGAAGTTCCCGAAGTCTCTGAGTCTATCGAGTCAACCGAAATGCATAAAACTACTGAATCTCCAGAAATTCCCGAAACTTCAAATCCTCCTGAAATTGCTAAAGAAAATTTTGAAACTTCCACTGAAGCTTTAAAAGAAGCCTCATAAGTTCAATAAAACTTTCAAGTATAAAATTTTAGGCACAATAAAAGGCACTGTCCTGGCAACGACCTACTTTTCCGCGGCTCATCACCG
>CAZGHH010000019.1:0-19594 GCA_964525485.1 uncultured Candidatus Peribacteria bacterium
GATTTAGATCTGCCGTACACATCATCTGATTTAATTGTAAGCATTTCTTGTAAGACGTGAGCGGCTCCGTATGCCTCGAGTGCCCACACCTCCATTTCTCCGAATCTCTGTCCACCGTGTTGAGCTTTTCCTCCGAGTGGTTGTTGAGTGACGAGAGAATAAGGTCCGACTGAACGAGCGTGGATTTTGTCTTCAACCAAGTGATTCAATTTCATCATGTATTTGATACCGACTGTAGTTTTTCTGTCGAATGGTTGACCGGTTTTCCCATCGAATAATTGAATTTTCCCATCTTCAGGAAGGCCTGCTTTTTTGAGTAGTTCATGAATTTTTTCATTTGGTACTCCATTCAATGGTGGAGTTGCAACAGTGAATCCAAGTTTTTTCGCAGCCCAACCCAAGTGAGTCTCGAGAACCTGTCCGATGTTCATACGAGAAGAAACTCCGAGTGGATTTAATACGATATCTACCGGTGTTCCGTCTGGCAAGAATGGCATGTCTTCTTGTGGAACGACGATCGAAACGACGCCTTTGTTTCCATGGCGTCCCGCCATTTTGTCACCGACTGAAATTTTTCTTGTCTGTGCTACGTTTACGCGGATTTGTTTATTGACTCCAGTTGGGAGTTCATCTCCTGCTTCACGTGTGAATAATTGAACGTCAACAACTTTTCCACCTTCACCACCCGGTAATCTCAATGAAGTGTCTTTTACATCGCGAGCTTTTTCTCCGAAGATAGCACGTAGTAAGCGCTCTTCAGCTGTTAACTCGGTTTCTCCTTTTGGTGTAATTTTACCAACCAATATGTCTCCTTCAGTGACTGTTGCACCGATTCTTACGATACCGTCTTCATTCAAGTCTTTGAGTCTAGCTTCACCAACGTTTGGGATATCTCTTGTGACAACTTCAGCTCCAAGCTTCGTATCGCGGACATCAACTGTGTAAGTCTCGATATGGACTGAATCGAAGAATCCCTTTCGGACCATTCTATCTGAAATAATGATCGCGTCCTCGTAGTTGTATCCTTCCCATGACAAGTAAGCAACGAGTAGGTTTTGTCCGATTGCGAGTTCGCCTCCTTGGATGGCTGAACCGTCTGCAAGCAGATCTCCTTTCTTAATTTTCTGATCTTTCTCTACAACTACACGTTGATGTAAGCATGTAGCTTGATTTGATCTTTGATAGATCTGTGTTTCATATGTGACTTTTTTACCATTGTCATATAGAACTGTGATTTTGTCTGCGTCTACATAAAGTACCTGTCCATCTCTCTCAGCCAAAATTACCTGTCCTGAATTTTTTGCGGCTAATTCTTCCATGCCGGTTCCGATTACAGGAGCCTCCGGTCTTACCAAAGGAACACCTTGACGTTGCATGTTTGAACCCATTGATGCGCGTGTGTTGTCATCGTGTTCAATAAATGGAATCAATGCTGTGGAAATAGATATAATTTGTTTCGGAGAAACATCGATGTGAGTGATGTCATTGACGTGAGCCAATAAAGCTTCACCGTTTTTACGTGCAGAAATTCTTTTTTGGATCAATTGTCCTTTGTCGTCCAAGTCTGAGTTAGCTTGCGCTATTACCAATTCTTTTTCTCCGTCCGCATCGAAATAATCCACTTGATTTGTGATGTGTGCGCGTACAGTTATTTCACTTAGATCTTTTACCTTAGCAGATTCTTTTGCAGTTTTTTCCGTGAATTCTTCACCGGCTTTGATTATTGATTTTCCATTTAGTTTTACTTCTTCTCTTGAAATGTGTCCGATAGGTGATTTGCCGTCATTTTTAACAGTTTGAGAAACTGTTCTGAATGGAGTTTCAATAAATCCGTATTTGTTGATTCTTGCGTATGAAGCCAAGTGAGTGACAAGACCGATATTTGGTCCTTCCGGAGTGGAGATAGGGCAGATTCTGCCGTAGTGAGATTCATGTACGTCACGAACATCAAACGATGCACGTTCTCTTGAAAGTCCACCCGGACCCATAGCTGAAAGGCGGCGCTTGTGTTCGAGCTCCGCGAGTGGGTTCGTCTGGTCCATGAATTGCGACAACTGTGATCCCGCGAAAAATTCGCGAAGCGCCGCCGTTATAGGACGAGAGTTAATCAATTGAGTTGGAGTGACGGTTTCGAGATCTAGAACAGTCATTCTGTCTTTTGCAATTCTCTCTGTACGTAGTAAACCGACTCTAAATTTATTTTGAACCAATTCACCGACTGCTCTGATGCGCCTATTTGATAAGTGGTCGATATCATCAGGAGTTCCTTCTCCATTATTCAATTTAATCAAATGTTTCAAAATCAAAACCAAATCGTCCACTTGGAATGTGTGGAATTTCTTTTTATTCGGGACGTCTAATTCAAACCTCTTGTTTAATTTGTATCTTGCAACCGGCCCCATGTCATATTTTTTGTAATCGAAAAACATTGATTGGATCAGGTTTTTTGCGTTTTCCGGCGTAGCCAAATCTCCTGGGCGAATTTTTCGATATATATTTTGATATGCTTCATCAATTGTTTTTGCAGGATCTTTTTCCAATGTCCACAATATATAATCGTGTTCGATGTCTTTTATTGAGTCTTTGAAAAGATTGATAATGTCTTCGTCTTTTTCGTATCCCATTACACGAAGTAGGGAAGTAATGTGGATTTTGCGTTTGCGGTCGATTTTAACCGTAATGATCCCTTTTTTGTCAGTTTCAACTTCCAGCCATGCGCCACGTTTTGGAATAATTTTTGCATTGTGCATTTTTGGAGCCTGTGAATTTTCCGAGAAGAAGACTCCGGGACTGCGTACGAGCTGACTGACTACAACTCTTTCAATACCGTTTATAATGAATGTTCCGCGGTTTGTCATCAACGGAATTGATCCCAAAAACACGTCCTGCTCTTTGATTTCACCTGTCTCCTTGTTGACTAATTGAACGTGAACTTTTAACGGAGCTTCATATGTAATGTTTTTAGCTTTTGCCGTTTCCGCATCATATTTAATTTCACCTAGTTCGTGATCCAAGAATGTAAGCTCTAGTTTTTTGTTTGAAAAATCTTGTATTGGGCTGATTTCATCGAGTAATTCTCTTACGCCTTCTTCCAAAAACCATTTGTATGAATCGGTTTGCATTTCGATCAAGTTCGGCATGTGTATATTCTTGTCGAATTGATCTGAAAAATATTTGCGTTCTGACTTGATTACGATTGGGTCTTTTGAAAGCTCAATTTGAGAAAGTTTTACGTAATGTTCGCCGTGTTTTCTTTTCTCGGTTTCCTGTGTTCCAGTCTCGGCTTTTGAACTTTTTTTAGTCTCTTTTTTTGCGACTTTTGCTGTTTTTACTGGCTTTGTTGGTGCTTTGATAGTGGCTTTTACTTTTTTCTCGCTCGTCTTTGTCGTTATTTTTTTAACGGCTTTTGCCGCTTGTTTAACTTCTTTTTTAGACATTTTTAAAACTACCTTCTTTTCTTTTTTTGCCGAAGGTTTACTTGCTTTTTTAGCTTTTGCCATATTGAAAATATTAATGAGTCTATTGAAATGTGTGCAGCCAAAGGTCACAACTCATCAATATATATTGGCGCGCGTGTATTCTATTAGGTTTTTTCTAGAAGTCAAACTTTATTTGTGGTGTTGTTTGAAAAGTATTGCAAATTATTACGTATGTTTTATAATACTTCCCTTTTTAAATATTTAATCTCTGTACAATGGAATTGAAAGATAGTTTGCAAGAAATAATTGGTAGATATGGAAATAGGGTGTATATGGCTCCAACTAGCGAAGTTCGTTTGACGGATTCTTCTTTTAGATTTGTTGATGAAAAAGATTGCGAAGCTGTTTGTGATGCGATCAGGAGATGGGTTCGTGATTCGTTGGATTTTAATGTTGATAAAGTAAGAGATTTGTCTGAAAGAGAATTCCCTAAAAAAATGTATCCTGAAGACGGATCTACTACAAGTGTTGATTATTTTGATGAAGGAGAGTTTTCTTTATTGCAAGAAAAGACCGTAAATGATTTACAATATCCTGCTGGCGATTTTGTCACTATGTATAGAATGGCTTTGCGTCATGTTATGCATGGAATTGTTGCTGAATTTGTCGTGAGAGACACTGATGGTCGGTTTGACATTCCTCACATGGAAGTGCTTCCTCAGTTTAGAAATTATGGGGTTGGAGATATGATGCTAAAAGGTTGTGAGGCTTTGTGTAATGAAAATTTTAAGAATACCGGAGAAGGCGAATATGTTGATGTTGATGTTGGACAGGTCGATGTTTTGAGATGGTTTATACAAAACGGCTACGAGCCTGTTTCTTATTATGACGCTATTAATGTAAAAATGATTTTAGGTGGAGCTGAAGATTTGTGTATTGGAAATGATTATTATGTTTTTATACAACAAAAATACGCTGAAATGCAGGCGTTGAATGCTCTTGATGAGCCTATGGCTTATGCGGAAAATTCTTTACGAGTTCATTTAAGGAAAAAAACAGCGTAATCGTGGATTATTTCGGCACGATTTTGTCCTTGCCTCCCATGTATGGTCTTAGTACGTCTGGGATTGTGACCGATCCATCTGGATTTTGATTGTTTTCAAGTATCGAAACGATCATTCTCGGCATTGCACATGCGGTTCCATTTAATGTGTGTATGAATTCTTTCTTGCCTGTGTTTGAGCCTTCTACGATCGGATATTTGATTCCGGCACGTCGTGCTTGGTACGTCGTGCAGTTAGAGCAACTCGTGATTTCGCGATAGCACTCTTGAGTTGGAATCCATGCTTCGATGTCGTATTTTTTGGCTGCTGGAGCGCCTAAATCGCCTGAGCAGATATTTACAACTTGGTACGCGAATCCCAATTCCTGAACTATCTCTTCTTCAATGCTTACTAAGAACTCGTGTTCTTTTTCGGAAGTCGCTGGATCGCAGAATGAGAACATTTCAACTTTGTCGAATTGGTGGACGCGGATGATTCCTTTTGTGTCTTTGCCGTATGAACCTGCTTCGCGGCGGAAGCATGTAGAAAATCCACAATACCTGAGCGGTTTGTCGGCGACATTTACAACTTCGTTTGCGTGAAGCATTGTGAGTGGAACTTCGGCTGTACCGACGAGAAAGAGTTCATCTTCGCCCGGATTTACGCTGTATATTTCATTCTTATCAGCTGGGAAAAATCCTGTTGCATACATTGCGTTTTCTTTTACTAGAACCGGCGGAATGACAGGGGAGAATCCCTTGCTTACGAGTTTTGAAATTACGAATTGTATGAGTGCGAATTCGAGTAATGCACCTTCGTTTTTGAGGTAGTAAAATCTCGCTCCTGACATATCTGCGGCTTTTTCGAGTTCTAGGATATCGAGTGATTTGCCGAGTTCGGTGTGATCTAAAGGTGTGAAATCAAATTTACGAGGTTCTCCAACTTTTCGCACTACGACATTCTCTGACGCGTCTTTTCCGGCCGGAGTAGAGAAAAGCAACATGTTTGGAATTTGAGCAGCTAACGTCATCAATTCTTTCGTGACTTTTTCAACCTCTGGTTCGAGAGCTTGTACCTCTGCTTTTAATTTTTTAGCTTCGTCGATTTGGTCTTTGCCAAGCTTCTTCTGAGCTGCGCGCGTCTCTTCCATTTTCGTCAAAAGTTCACGGCGTTTTACGTCCAACTCAACAACTTTCGAAACGTCTACTTTAAAGTTTTTCTTGTCCGCATTTTCCTGTACCTCTTTCGCATTTTCTACGATAAATTTTAAGTCCAACATATTATGAAAAGTTAAATTTGCTTTTGCTGGACGAATGTTAGCGGAAAATTTTGTGTTTGAGAAGGAATATTAGAGAGTGAAGTCTTTTGGTAAATCTTCGTAGTCTTTACTTTTAAGCTCCTATCCATTTCATGACTGTCGTCATATCGTGTCTGCCTGATTCGATGACCATTTGCAGATGTCTTGGGAGTTCTTCGAATGTTGTTGGTTTTGCTACTACTCTTTCTGGTTTTGAGAGGTAGCTTTCTGCTGCGGCTACAGTTAATCTTTTGTCCAACACTGCTACTTCTAAGTGTTTTGGTAGGTGTGCAGTTGAAGATAGAAATGTTGATTCTGGTGTTTTTTCCATTGGATCAAATGATTCTCTTATACCTGGAATTTGTACGCCTCTTGGGTCTTCGTGAATTGGGTTGAATTCTGATTCTCTCGACGGTCTGTTCATATAATTTGGCTTAGTAGTAATAATTTTTGAAGAGGTGTTTTTATACAGTAGGTTGACAAAAAATGCAAGTTATTTTTTGATAACAAAAAGCCCCGAAGTTTTTCGAGGCTCTTTTTGTGATTTGAATTTTGAGTTCTTGGCTTTTCTAGCCTATTAAATTTTGACTGATGAACTCTGTTTTTAATATGTCTATTTTTCGTCTTTTTTATCGTCCACAACTTCGCCTTCAACTACGTCTTCTTTTTCACCTTTTTTGTACACCTTTACTCCGTCGTCGTCTGGTGTGGCTTCTCCTTGTGGTGGTGGAGTTGCACCATCTGTTCCAGCGGCTCCAGCGTTTTGGTACATCGCTGCGCCAACCTTCTGAATCTCATCTGAAAGTTCTTTGTATCCTTTTTCCAAATCCTCTGGTTTAGCTTCTTTGTCTTCGAGAACTTTTTTGAGAGCGTCAATTTTTTCTTGGACTGGTTTTTTGACGTCATCTGATACTTTGTCTCCGGCGTCTTTTAATGTTCTTTCAGATTGTGTCACAAGAGAGTCGGCTTTATTACGCATTTCGATTGCCTCTTTTTTCTTTCTGTCTTCTTCGGCGTGAGCTTCTGCTTCTTTCTTCATCTTCTCGATTTCGGCATCTGTTAGGTTACTTGAGCCTGTTATTGTGATGTGCTGCTCTTTGCCTGTTGCTTTGTCTTTTGCCGTGACATTCAAGATTCCGTTGGAGTCGATTTCCAAAGAAACTTCGATTTGTGGAATTCCTCTAGGTGCAGGTGGAATACCATCTAACATGAATTTCCCTAGAAATTTGTTATCAATAGCCATTGGGCGTTCACCCTGAACTATGTGGACTTCGACTGAAGTCTGATTGTCTGCCGCTGTAGAGAAAATCTGACTTTTTGAAGTTGGAACCGCGGTGTTGCGATCGATCAAAATTGTATTAACACCTCCGAGAGTTTCGA
Source organism: uncultured Candidatus Peribacteria bacterium (assembly GCA_964525485.1). Taxonomy (GTDB): domain Bacteria; phylum Patescibacteriota; class Gracilibacteria; order UBA1369; family LOWO2-01-FULL-3; genus DAONBD01. Next base: position 7,140 of record CAZGHH010000019.1, read on the forward strand.
TACCGATTGAAAGTGGAGTGACGTCAACAAGGAGGATGTCTTTTACATTACTATCACCTTGAAGGATTCCGCCTTGGATAGCGGCACCCATAGCTACGACTTCATCAGGATTCATTCCTCTGTGAGGTTCTTTTGCGAAGATTCTTTTAACTTTTTCTTGAACGGCTGGCATACGAGTCATACCGCCGACCAGGATCACTTCCTCGATGTCGCTTGGCATGATTTTTGCATCTTCCATCGCTTTTTGACATGGTTCTTCTGTTCGTTCAATCAATTCCATTACCAAGTCTTCGAGTTTGCTTCGTGTAAGCTTCATTTCGAAATGTTTTGGACCTGCTGCGTCTGAAGTAATAAATGGAAGAGAGATTGTTGTTTCGTGAACGGTTGAAAGTTCGCATTTTGCTTTCTCAGCTGCTTCGATCAAGCGTTGTAGGGCCATTTTGTCTTTCGCGAGGTCGATGCCCTGATCTTTTTTGAATTCATCAATTAAGTGTTGCATGATAACGCGATCGAAATCGTCACCTCCGAGTTGAGTGTCTCCGTTTGTTGATTTAACTTGAAACACTCCTTCTCCCATTTCTAGGATCGAAACGTCGAATGTTCCACCTCCGAGATCGTATACAACTACTGTCTTGTCTCCTTTTTTATCTAGACCATATGCGAGAGCTGCCGCGGTCGGTTCATTTATAATTCTTTTTACGTCGAGTCCGGCGATCTTACCGGCGTCTTTGGTGGCCTGGCGCTGTGAGTCATTGAAGTATGCAGGAACTGTGATTACGGCTTCTGTAACTGGATGACCGAGGTACGCCTCTGCATCTGCTTTTAGTTTTTGAAGGACCATTGCAGAGATTTCTGCAGGTCTTCTTTGTTTTCCGTCGAGGACGATCTCTACTTCACCACCTTTGCCTTTAACGCATTTGAAAGCTACGTTTTTGACGTCTTTTTCGGTCTCGTCGTATTGGCGACCGATAAAACGTTTAGCGGAGTAGATCGTGTTGTCTGCGTTTGTGACCATTTGACGTTTTGCAGTCACACCTACGAGTCGGTTGCCGTCTTTGATCGCAACGACTGATGGAGTTGTACGTGCGCCTTCCGCGTTTGGGATGACGGTGACTTCACCACCTTCCATTACAGATACGCATGAATTGGTTGTTCCGAGGTCGATACCAATGATTTTTGTCATATGTCTTGTTGTTATAATTTATTTGGTGAGTTCGAACGCGGGTGTTTTTCCGTGAGTGTTCGAACTTATATTAGCACTCGTTATTATAGAGTGCTAAAAACTGCTAGTCAAGATTTTTTTAGCAGTTATTTTTTGTTTATTATTTCCATGATGTATTCGTCCCAAAATTGATTACCTTTCTTTGTGTGGTCTTTGAGAGTTCCGACTTTTTTGAAGCCGCATTTTTTGTAGCACTTTTGTGCCGCTGTGTTTTGCGTGAAGACATTTAATGAAACCTTGTGAAAATTTAACTCTTCGAAACAATGTTTAAGTATTGTCTTGATTGCCGCGGTTCCAAATCCTTTATTCCAATATTTTTTTTCTCCTATCATAATCCCAAGAACGCAATTTGAATTCTCTATGGATATTTCGTGGAGTCCTAAGTTTCCTATGTGCGTTTTAGTGGCATTGTCTGTTATTGCAAAGATCTTTTCCGTCTTACTCTTTTTTAAATTTTCGAACCATTTCAATTCTCCTTTGTAGGTTTTAGGGGGCTTAGATACGAGAAATTTTGTAATTTCTTTGTCATTAATCCACTCCCATGATTTTGGCATGTGTTTGAGAGTGAGTGGCGTTAATGTAACTTTTTCTCCTTTAATTACCATTTTTTAATATTTAGCAGATTAGCCTCTTTACTAGGAGGGAACTTCTATTTTCTATAAAGGCGTTCCCATCCCCACTTTTACTTTTGCTGGAGTGACCACATGGTTTCCTAGGGTGTAGCCTGGGGAGAGGACTTCTATAACAGTGTCTTTTGGGCCGTCTCCTTGCATGACTGCTTCGTGAAAGTGTGGGTCGAATTTTGCATTCAAAGCTTTGATTTCAGTGAGGCCGATTTTTTGAAATGCTTGCTCAATTTGTCCGAAGATTGTTGTGACTCCCGTGACCCATTCGTTCAAATTTTGAGGTAAATCTTTCGGAGTGTGTTGAATTGCAAGTTTAGCATTGTGTAAAGAAGGGAGAATCAATTGAATCAATTCAATGTTTGCAAATAATGCCATGCGGGATCGGTCTTCTTCGGTGCGGCGTTTTAAATTTTCCATGTCGGCGATCGCTCTTCTTCCGAGTTCGGTCATTTGAGTGAGTTTTGCTTCAGCTTCTTTGAGAGCGAGTTTGGTTTCTTCTAGGTCTTTTTTAAATTGCTCAGCTTCTTCTCCGGCATTTTCTTTTTTAGCTTTTTCCAAAGCTTCCAACAAAGGATCTTTTGGTGTTTTTTTGTTAGTCATATTTATTGTTCTAGTAATGATTTAATTTGTTCCAACATTGCGATGTTGAATGCATAGTTCATGCGTTTCGGACCGAGAAGTCCGATATATCCATCGAATCCGCGAACAGAATATGTTGTCGCGATGATTGAGCAGGATTGAATTTGTGGAATGATGTTTTCTTCGCCGACGAACGCTTTTATTCCATCATCTACGGCGAGTTTTTTTAATGTGTTTATGAAATTATCACTGTGTTCGAAAACTTCTAATACCTGACTTGCTTGTATCGAATCGGCTGAAAATTCTGGCTGTTTCAAAATGTTCGAAACGCCCAAATAAAATGTACGATCAGAGTCCGGCACTGTCGCAAAGCTGGCGGTGTTTGTGGCTCTACTAAGCAGTTTTACTGCATCGTAAATGAACTCTTTAGCTTTTTCTTTCGTGTATTCCTCGCGCAAACTTGCGAGGACTTTTACGGCTTCGCGGCGGGCTTGTTCATAGTCTGCAATTTCATTTATAAATTCGCGATAACCCAAGTCTGTAGGAATTCTGCCGGCTGAAGTGTGAGGTTGATAAATTAATCCTTCCTCTTCCAATGCAGCCATGTCGTTGCGAATTGTGGCAGGGGATACATGAAAATTAAACTTCAAAATTACTGTGTTTGATCCCACCGGTTCAGCGGTATCTATAAAATGTTGCACGATCGCTTTGAGGACTTGTTGTTTTCTTTTTTCCGTCATTTGAAAATTTTGTTGATCTTTAAATTAGCGCTCTTAAGTTTACAGTGCTAAAAGAATTTTGGCAAGATGTTTGACTGAGTGTATGGATGTTGTAATATTACTCTCCGTTTTAATTATTTTTTATATGGAAAATTGGTGCAGACCTGGCGGTCGCTATGGAAATGATAAATTTCATTTAATTGCTTGTGGAAGCGAGTTTTGTGATGGAGCTGAGGTAGGGGATTCTTCCATCGTAGAATTAAATTTAAAGGATTTTGGATCTATTGACGATGTGACTTTAATTATAAGAGAAGGGCTTCAGTGCAGTCATGTCGGGGATTTGAATTTTGGTGGAATAGGAACCGGTTGTTTGCCGGGACTTTGTAATTATTTGGTAGATAAAACCAAAGAGAGAGTTTTTCAAATACTTTCCTTGAAATCACAAAATGGCGAGGATTTGCGGCCTTCTAATTATTCACAAGAAATCGTTGCAGCTGTAAAATCAATTCTGTAGATTTGTTCCGTAAATAAACTCTGTGATTTTAGATCTTAGCTTTTCAAAAATCTTCCCATCATTTCAACAACTTCGACTGTTCTGACGGAATATCCCCATTCATTATCATACCACGATAGTATTTTAACCATATTCCCATCTATTACTTGAGTAGAAAGAGCGTCGATGATAGATGAGTTAGTGTTGCCTTTGAAGTCAACTGAGACTAAAGGTAATTCACAGAATTGCATAATTCCTTTTAATTCGCCTTCGGCGTACTGTTTCAATGCCGCGTTGATTTCTTCTGCCGTTGCCGGTTTCTCCAATTCAGCGACCAAATCAACTACCGAGACTGTAGGCGTTGGAACTCTTATCGAAATCCCAGTCATTTTCCCTTTCAATTCCGGAAGAACTTCTCCTATTGCTTTTGCGGCGCCCGTTGTTGTTGGAATCATCGACAATGCTGCTGCGCGAGCTCTTCTCATGTCCTTGTGGCTTACATCTAGTATGTTTTGGTCGTTCGTGTATGCGTGGATGGTTGTCATGAGTCCGCGTTTGATTCCAAATTTCTCATTTAATACTCTCGCAAATGGGGCAAGACAGTTGGTAGTGCATGATGCATTTGATACGATTACATGTTCTTTTGCCAATCTTCCGCAGTTTGCTCCGCGAACTACCGTATAGTCCACATTTTTGCCTGGTGCTGAAATTAAAACTCTTTTTGCTCCAGCGGTGATGTGTTTTTCCGCACCTTCTCTGTCTGTGAAGTGGCCCGTAGATTCAACCACTACATCTATATCTAGGTCTTTCCATGGAAGATTGAGCGGGTCTCGATCTCCAAAACATTTAATCAAATGATCTCCAATCAATAATCCTTCTTCTGTGCATATTACGTCTTTATCATATATTCCATAGTTTGAGTCGTATTTGAATAAATGAGCCAAAGTTTCTTTTGGAGATGGATCGTTGATTGCCACAATTTCAATTCCAGGATTGTTCATCATTATGCGACAAACACAGCGACCGATTCTTCCGAATCCGTTTATAGCTACACGAGTTTTCATGATTTTAAAGGTTAATTTTTTGTAAGTTTGACTTTAGGTTCGCCATTAGTATAATTGGGCGAGATTAATAATCAAGAATATGAAATTGACTAATACAAATCAAGATGAGGTGGCTATAAAAGCTGTTGAGGCACTTAAGAATGGAGAGGTAATTCTTCATCCGACGGAGACTTGTTATGGTTTTGCGGTTGATCCTTTTAATGAAGAAGCTCTTGAAAAACTTTATGAAATTAAAAAAATGGAAAGGGAAAAACCTCTTTCTATAATGGTTTCTTCTGTCAATATGGCTGATAAGTATGGTCTTTTTAGTGATTATGCGCAGACGATTGTTGAGCAGTTTTGGCCAGGTCCTGTCTCTATCATGGTAATGAAGAGAAAGAATTCTTTGCCTGAGTTTTTTAACACGAGCGAAAAATTTGTTTCAATAAGATATTCAAGTGATCCACTTTCAACTCGTATAGTTGAGTTGTTTGGTAAACCGATGGTTACGACTTCTGCAAATCTTGGTGGCAAGAGCGCTTGCTACAATGTGAAGGATTTGAAAGAACAACTTGGAGTTCGTCGTTTTGAAAAGATCGGGCTTGTTGTCGATGGTGGGAAAATTCCTGCAAATCCACCTTCTACTATCGTGAAGATAGTAGGGGATACGACAGTGTTCGTACGCGGAGATGGGAAGGATTTGGGAGGGATAATGCGATAGAAAGATTGTCGTCAAATCAAAGGCCCTCTTAAATTGGAAGGTTTTTTTGTCATTGTTTCACACGGTGTTCACAAAAATTGCACAACTCTTCTTTTTTTTGGCAATTTGATTTGAAAAATGTTTAGAATGGCTTTTAACAGAAGAAAACCTATGTGTTTTTATTATATTTGTATACTATTTTTATACGAAATTTAATCTGTTTGTTGACGATTTTGCTTCAAATGAGTATTTTTGATCGAGAAGACGTAAGAGTAAAAAAATTATACACACGTTGTGCACAAGTTTTGAACATCTACGCCAAATTAACAGAAGAAAATGGAGCATATTTCGGTACTAAAAGATGATGTTTGTAAATTTCTGAATTTGAATGGCGGGGAGGTGGTTGTGGATGCAACTCTTGGGCTTGGTGGGCATTCGTCTGTATTAATTGAAAAGATTGGAGCCAAAGGTCTGTTGATAGGTTTCGATCAGGACGAAGTGAACCTGGAAGAGGCGAAAAAGAGACTTAAGAAATTCAAAAATGTAGTTTTCATTCACGATAATTTTCGTTCCTTAAAAAACAGGGTAGAAGAAGCATTGAAAGGAAAAAACGCAAAAGCTAAGAAAACAAAGCTCAAGAAAGGCGAGGACGCCGAAGATGGATCTGTAGATGCAATTCTGTTTGATCTCGGGATCAGTTCTCCTCATGTAGATGAGGCCGAAAGAGGGTTTTCTTTTATGAAGGAGGGTCCGCTCGATATGAGATATTCCAAAACTCAAAAATTAACTGCTTGGGATATAGTAAATGCTTACAGAGAGAAAGATTTGGCGGATCTTATATATCTATATGGCGAAGAGAGGTTTTCCAGAAGAATTGCAAAAATGATTTGCGAGAGAAGAAAAGAGAAAAAATTTGATACGACGAAGGATTTGGCGGATGCAATTTCAAGGCTTTTTCCGAAAAAGTTTGCGTTAAAAATTCATCCTGCTACTAAAACATTTCAGGCGCTCCGAATAGCGGTAAACGATGAATTGAATGCTCTTAAAGAAGCGCTCGACGGGTCGATCGACTCTACGAAAAAAGGTGGACGAATAGCGGTAATTTCATACCACTCACTCGAAGATCGAATCGTGAAGCATTTCTTTAAAGAATTGGCGAGAGAGTGTATATGTCCGAAAGAAGTTTTGAGGTGCGTTTGTAGAGGAAAACCGGTTGTTGAATTAATTACAAAGAAGCCAATAGTGCCGAGCGATAAAGAAATTAAAGAAAATCCAAGAGCGAGAAGTGCAAAATTAAGAGTGGTGAAGAAATTGTAAAAACTGAAGTGTCTGTATCGTGATGATGAAAAATGTGAGTCTATCCTAAAAATTCCCTTACCCTTACCCTTATCCTATAAAATGTCTCAACTCGTATTAGAAAGAGGTACAACGTTTCGAAGAAGTCTTATAAAAAGGCTTATTCCGGCGAGGGTGTTTGAATTCAAATTAAGCCCTTATTTTTTAATTGTGTCGTTGGTTGTTTCTGTGTGCTTGATAACATTGATTACACTGATGTCGTCTACGAACGAAATTACAAAAGGATATACTCTCGACAAACTCGATGATGAACAGCAAGAACTCGTGAAGCAGCGCGAAATTAAAGATATGAAATTATCACAGGTACGAGCTTTGGACGCAATACGTTCTTCCAACAAAGTGCAAGGAATGGTAAGGCCCAATAATATTGCCTATGTTGTTGATACCGGAAATGTTGTTGTAAAGAAGTAATTTTTATATTGTTGTTTGGATTAAGTCCTTGCGGGAGGACGTTATTTTTGTTAATTTCTTCTTGTAAAAAAGCTCTAAAAAAGTGTCGGCTTTATAACCTGTCGGCGCTTGTAATGTAGTCCTATTTAACCCCTCAAATATGTCTAATATTGTAAAATTTTCAAAAGAGAACAATCCACATGTTCGTGTGTTAACCGGAGGTTATACTATTTCTAATTTAGCTGAGCTTTTATCTAAAGCTGATGCAAATGGTTTTGGTATTCCGGCTTGTAATTGCAGAAGTAAATTTATTGTTAATGCTATTCTTGAAGCTGCATGGGCCGAGAAGTCTCCCGTGATTTTGGAAGTCGCCGAAAGCGAAATTTCATACTGCAATATGCCACCATCTCGTTTGAGTGATTTGGCGCATGAAACGATCGAAAGGATGATTGCAAAATACGGCTACAGTGTTCCTGTTTGTTTACATCATGATCATATTCAAAAAGATGTCGATGGCTGTGTGAAAAATACTATTGAAGCTGGATTCTCCTCTCTTGAAATTGATCTTTCAAAGAAGCCTTTGGAAGAAAATGCTGCGAAGTGTAAAGAAGTTGCCGATATCGTTCATCCGCTTGGAATTTCTTTGGAAGTTGAAGACGGAGAGATTGGAAATGCTGATGCCTTGGCTGATCCTGAGGTAGAGAAAAATATCCAAAATTACTATTCTAAAGTTGAAGATTGTAAAAAATTGAGTGAAATTGTTGGTCCTGATGCTATAGCGTTTTTTGTTGGTAATGGACATGGGAATTATTTGAAAGAGCCTATTATTGGTTATGATAGGATTCGGGAGATTTGCGATGAAGTGAGACCTCTCGGAGTTTATGGAGTAATGCATGGCGGAAGTGGTTTGCTCCCTGAGAATTTTCGTGATTGTGTGAAATCAGGTGCTCGTAAATTTAATTATGCTACGGCTTTAAGTGATATTTGGTTCAGATATTTCCCGGAGGAATTACTGAGTAGAATGAAGGCGAAGGCTGATGAATTAGGAAGGCCTTTGAGGAAGGTTTTGAATTTATTTGAAGACGAATGGAGCCAGATTGATTTTTCGGAAGCCGAAGCCGCAATCGCAGATCATTTAAAGATGATGATGAGAGAGGCGTTCCTTTGTGCCGGAAAGTCTGATTTGTATAAATAATTTCGAATTCGATTGATATGTTTCTGTAACATATCTTTACTCTTCAGCGTTTTTATAGTAGATTTCCCTCTACGGGGCGCTTATGAAATTAACAAAGTATTTAAATATTGGAGGGAAGATTTCGACTGACTCTGTTTCTGATCAGAAAGTTTCTTCTAAAAATGTGCGCAAGGTTCATAAAGATATGGTTGATAGTGAGCCTTTTTCTCTTACGAATGATGAAATAGAAGAGCTTGTATTAAAAGCTAAAAACGGTGACGTTGATGCTTTTGGAGGTGTTTACGATCGCTATGTCGATCAGATTTATAAATATGTTTATTTTCGCGTTCCGGCTGGGGAAGCTGAAGACATCACCGAAACTGTTTTTATGAAGGCCTGGGAAAAAATTTACCAATACAAACCAAAGAAAAAAGGTTTTGGAGCGTGGCTTTTTCGAATCGCTCACAATTTGATAGTTGATTCCTACAGAAGTGCAAAAGATAGAGATATTTCTGAGCTGGATGAAAATATCCCAGAATACAGGCGCGAACACAATCCTGTAAAAATGACCGAAGATGTTTTCCATTCAGAAGTCTTAAGAAAAGCATTGTCCAAAATACATAAAAATTACAGACAAATTATTGTTTTGAAGTTTATTAACGAGCTTTCCAATGAGGAAATCGCGCAAGTTTTGGGTAAAAGAGAAGGAAGTGTGAGAATTCTACAATTTAGAGCTTTAAAAGAACTAAGAGTTCAACTCGAAGAATTTGGAGTTGATTTACTGTAACATTTACTGAGAATTTTCGTTTACATAATCAGAAAAAGCAATCTTATTATGACAGATGATATTGAAAAATTAGAGAAATTTTTGAGAGGGGTGAAAAGCCCTGTTTTGTCGAGTGATTCCAGGGCGCGAATTAAGAGTTCTCTGGTTAAATCAATCTCTCAAGATGAAAAAGTGATCGATTATGTGAGGGCTTCCGCCGAAAATGTTTCCATCTCAAATTTGCAAAAAGTTGTGCTGAAAGAAAGACTTATGTCTTGTATTGCTTCCGGAAGGTCTTTTGTATGGGGGCAGTTGTTCTCTTATGGAAGAAGGCTTGTTGGAGCTGTGACTTTGGGAGTTTTTGTTTTTGGCGTAGTTGGATTTAGCGTTGTAAATGTAAAAATTGCTTCGGCTGATGCATTTACTTATGTAGAAGATGTTAATGGAGATGCCGTGGTCTATAGAGGTGATAAAATTTTGGGTGTTCGTCAGAATATGGTTTTGGAGAAGGGCGATAAGGTTGTTACAGAGAGTGATTCTTCGCTGAGTATTAAATTCTTTAATAGAAGTGTTGCCAGACTAGGAGAGGGGACTAGTGTTATTTTGGATGGACTGGGAATGGACGCAGGTGTTTCCGCACGGGATGTTCTTATAGATATTGAGGATGGAGTGGTTTGGTCGAGAGTTTTGAATTTAATTAACGGAGATTCTTCTTTTACTGTTAAAGCTGGGGATATTCATGCTTCAGCTAAAAAAGCGGCATTTAATGTTTCAAACGATCAAAATGAAGTTAAGGTCGAGGTTTATAGTAGTGTTGTTAATGTAACTACTTCTAATAAATCTGATAAAAAAATTAAAACCGGACAAGCGGCTATAGTTCAAAAATCTTCTGAAAAAGAAGAAATCGTGAATGTTGTTTCCGATCCAAAAGATGATTCTTGGGTTGAGAAGAATTTGAATCAAGACAAAGTTCATATTGCAAAAGTTGAGGAAGAGACCGCGAAAAGTTTAAAAAACTCTGTAGGTGTTTTGCCTGAAAATCCTTTGTATCCATTCAAAGATCTGAAAACCGGTGTTATTAAACTTTTCACTTTTGACGATGTCTCAAATAAAAAAGTTGATCTTGAGAGCACTGAAATGAAATTCATAGAAGGCGCAGTTATGTTAAAAGACGGAAAACTTTCCGCAGAGGATGCTGAAAAAGTTTTTGAATCCTATGTTTCAAAAATTGAAGAATTCAATGGAATGATAAAGGCCGTAAGAGATAGCGGAGATGTCGCTTATGCTGATGAATTGGATGCGTATTTGAAGAAGATGATTAAGGATAGACAAAACGATTTGAATTCTGTTTTACCTGATTCTCCGATGTATGTTGCTAAACAATATGTGTTTCAGGCTGAGTTAGCCGCAGCTTCAACTGATGCTGAAAAGACCGTTGCTAAACAATCTCAGGCTTCTCAAAAGTTGTCTGAGGCTCAGGATTTGGTTGAGTCTGGTGACAAAGAAATGGCCGCTCAGGCGATAGGTAATTATGCAAAAACTGTTTCTGAAGTCAAAGAAGAAGTTGCTTTATTGCCCGATGAAGTCAAATCAGAGACGGCTTCTGTCGTGGTGAATGCGATTAAAGATGACAAAGAAGTGTTATCGTCAATCCAAGAAACTTCCCAAATTTCCGGTGATCTTGCTGATGTGGATGTTGTTGCTGTTCAGGTTGAAAAACTTGTCGTTGAGCCTATGGCAAATAATCTTGAGGCCGAACTTTCTTCCGGTTCCTCTTTAGGTTCTTCTGGTACAAATCTCACTATCATAAAACCAACTCAAAGAGATGGTGAGTATGGAGTTCCAGTTGTTGGAACGGGTTTATCTGAAAAGCCTTTGGATCCGTTGTTAGATCTTAATAGGTAGAAATACTTAGAATGACTCCCAGTACTGTAGTGAAAGCCCCTATAATCCAGAATCTCATTACAACTTTTGTTTCCGGCCATCCTTTTGCTTCATAGTGATGGTGTATTGGAGCTATTTTGAATACTTTCTTTTTGAATAACTTTTTTGAAGTGAGTTGAATTATTACGGAAAGCGTCTCTATTACAAAAACAAACCCTATTATTGGAAGAACTATCACTTGGTCTGTTAACATCGCTATAACGCCGAGTAATGCTCCCAGGCTTAACGCTCCTGTGTCTCCCATGTAAAAAAGAGCCGGTGGTATATTAAACCAAAGGAAAGCTATAAGAGATCCCGATACGACTCCGCAAAATGCCGATAATATCAACATCCCGTGTAGGTATGCTATTACACCGAATCCACCGAATGCTAAAATTAAAAGTCCGCTGGCGAGTCCATCGAGTCCATCTGTAAAATTTACAGAATTTGCTGTGGCGAGAATTATAAAAATAAATAACGGGATGTATAACCATCCTATTTCTACGGATCCAATTAAAGGGATTGAAATGGAGTCGAAGCCTAGCTTGAAATAAAACCAGTACGCTCCCATGCCTGCAAAGACTGTAAGCCAAAATAGTTTGAATTTTGCGCTTAAACCTTTTGTTTTGCCTATATTTTTGACGTTCAAATAGTCGTCGATCGCTCCTAAAAGACCGATTGTTATCATTGTAAATATCGGGATCCATGTTTCTTTTCTATTTAGAAGTGATCGGTCGAAAACTCCGATTGCGGATAGTGCTCTGGATATCATTACAACCAATAACGAAACTCCCCATATTAAAATTCCGCCCATTGTCGGGGTGCCTTGTTTTTTTGAATGTAGTGCTGAAAACATGGAAGATTTCTCTCCTGATAAAGCTACTTCTCTTATTTGTTTTCCGAGCTTGTGTCTGATTAAAAATCTCGTGAAAGAGGGGATGAGTATTAGCGATAAAGTAAATGCCAGAAGTGTTGATCCTAGTATTAGAAGTAGGTCTTTTGTTGTATCGTGCATAAAATTTTGTAGTGGTTGATTTTTACCAAGTATATGCTCTAAATGTCCAGTCTATCAAGACTTTGCTTTCAGTGAATCTTGCAGGGCTTCCTAGTACTACGGTTATTATTTCGTTGTTGTTGTCGTTACTTGCTATTGCGGCGAGGCATTGTCCGGCTTGGTCTGTTGTGCCTGTTTTTAGACCTTTAATTTTGAGATAACTATCCAGTAAATTGTTTGTGCTTTTTAATTTGTGAACGGTTTTTTCGTCGGTTGATTTGACCTCCATTTCTTTTATTATTGCGACTTTCTGGATGAAATCTTTTTGATATACGTATCTAGCCAGATTTGCCATATCGTATGCGGAAGAATAGTTGTGCCTGTGATCTAGGCCTATCGGGTTTTGGAAATGAGTTTCTTTTAAATTTAATTCTTCAGCTTTTTTATTCATTTTTTCAACAAATTTTTCT
>CAZGHH010000020.1:0-15349 GCA_964525485.1 uncultured Candidatus Peribacteria bacterium
TCACTCCACCCAAATACTCCTTCAATCTCTTGTCGATATTTCCCTTTATCTTATCTACCGCGTAATTTGCATCCTCTCCAACAGTATATTCAACCTTCTCTTCTATTTTGTCTTGTCTGCCTCTTAAGAAAAATACGTATTTGTTTTTACCGTCTCCGGCATCTTGTTTTGTCAAAGTAACAGGATATCCATATATAGTAGCGGCGACATATTCACCAGCTCCTCTGCCGGATTCTATAGTTAGACGAGCATCTTTGAATGCTTTTGTTTTAATATCTTCTCCGAGCAGATCTTTTTCAGCCTGTTTGAAGTCATTTGCTTCATAGATTTTGCTTTGAGAAGGTAAATAATCTTGGAACATCTGGTATAGAGATCCCATTTTGTAGCCACGTCTGTAATGAGGACTTTTCGGATTCAAGAACATATCCTCAAAAGAAACTTGAGTTGTTGGTTGAATTTTCTCTTTATAAAATTCTCTTAATGCATTTGCTGTATCGTATAATTTTTGAGAAGCTTCTATATATTGTTTTTGTTTTGTAGTCATGTTCTTGCCTTGCTCGAGAATTGAAGGTCCCATAGATCCTTGAGCAACCAAGTCAGGAGCGTAATATCCGGCAATTCCCGGAGTAGCAAGTGCGATCATGTTATTGTTCGCAAATTTCTCATTATAAGAAGAATGTTGCGGAGTAATAGGCCCGTAAATGTCTTCAATATTTGCGTTATGTAAGTTGAAAAGAACGGCAGGATCCATTTTTTCCAAATAACTTCCTTTTCCATTTCTTTGAGCCATCGCTAATCCTTCAACATTGGTCCCTTTGAAATCTATGTTTTTTCCTAAACCAACGACATCTTTCATTTTTTCAGGAGCCAAAATCCATCCTGCAGCATAAGCACCGGCAAGTATTGGTCCCCATTTTTTGAGGTGACCGAAGAAGGTAGTTTTACCGTTTTCATCTTTTCCACTACCTTTCAAGAAATTCTGATAAAATTTGTAGATACCAAATCCTGCTACGGCATACATCGCAAGTTTTGAAGCATCTCTTTCACGCCAAGCGTCCGCGAGATCGTGTCCGAGTTCTTTTGCTTTTTCAGTTGCAAAAGTGAAAACGGGTTCTTCTCCGGATTTTGCAGCATTCTTTTTTTGAGAAAACTGATTTTTATTAATTGCTGCAACGTTGTTTTTTACAGTGTAAAAATATTCAACAGCCAAAGCAAAAGCTTCATTTTTACTCTTCAAAAGTCCAAGATTTTCTAGAGTCGGATTCATAAAGGCTTGATATTCTTTGCTACCGACAGGATATAATTGTTTAAAAGCATCTTCATTCACATAATCCAATTGTTTTGCCATCCACATAACAACATTTTCAGGAAGGCCAAGTTTTTCAATGAAAACATTTGCAGTATTCAAAATAGCTTCATGCGAATCTATTTTCAAAGCGTCCGCGCTAACTTTTTCAGATAAAACTCTTTGATAAACATCTAGTTTTGAAACAGGATTTGTTGTGAGAGCTTTTTCGGTTTCATCACGCTCAAGACCTTTGTTTTTTCTCTCCATGGCCGCGAGTTTTTTGTCGATTTCTTGTCTTTTTTCCACTCTCTTTTTCTCCGCACTTAATTCGAATTTTTTACTCTCTTCTCTTAATTTTCTAGCCATTTCGATAGGATCATTCAATATTAAATCTTTTTCAACAGATGCTAAATTCTCTTTCGCAACCCTGATTCGACTTTCAGTATCTTTTTTTTCTGCCTCGCCTTTTACTGATGGAAGTTTTGCTTCGAGCTCCTTGATGTGTTCTGTTATTCGAACCTTATCTCTTTCGAGTCTGTTTAGAATATCAATTTGTTTCACATTTTCAGGACTTCCGTCTTTCTCCAAAGCATCGGCCATCGCAAGCATTTCTTCTCTTCTATTCTTCATTTCTTCTTTGGTCAAATTCTTGTATTCAGCTTCTTTTTTCGCTTTTTCGGCCTCAGCTTTTAATGGGTCAGGTTTTACAGTCACTCCAATTTCGTGGAGCAAACCTGTTGTCGGCATTTCTTTTGGCAAAGGTCTTTTCCCCAGTTCAGACATATCCGGCTCTGAAGAATCAGGGGCTTTTTCAGCTTCGGAATCTTGTCCGCCCTTGCATGCAACTCTATTTTCCTTGAACGGTGCACGGCCGCTGCGTAAGAAGTAATTGAAGAATATTTGTCTCATGTTTTTATTTGTAATTTTTGTTTTTGGCTGTGAAGTTTGATTTTTTTAAGTTTTACTTCCGAGCCTTTATATAAAAATTTATCAAATCATTATACCAAATTTTCCGAATCTGGACAAGTCCTTATATATACAGATTGCATTAAGGCGGTATTTCTTCCGCCCACTTTTTTGAAATTTTACAAGGCAATTTTAGCTATTTTTCACCTTTGGGTTGATTAAAAGATACTAAACTGATAGGCTGTCAACGACTTTTTTCCGAATTACAAAATTATTTAAAAAATTTTCAATGAAATACGAAATTAAAAAAGACAAAGCCACTGTCACGCTCAGTATCGAAGTTGAGCCAAGCGAAATTTTAAAACACAAAAAAAAGGCATGCGAAGATTTTTCACGCGAGCTAAAAATTCCTGGATTCCGTCCGGGACACGCTCCTATGCACATAGTTGAGCAAACTGTGGACAAAAATCATATCCTTGGACATACATATGAAATCGCAATTCAGTACGCATACGCAGACGCGGTTATAAAAGAAAAACTCCAAGTTGTTTCTCATCCAAAAATCGTGATGAAATCAGACAGTACAAAGGACTATTCAGAGGGCGGAGATGCGAATGGTGAAAATTTCAAATTTGAAGCGGAAGTAGCTGTGATGCCAGAGGTAAAAATGAAAGATTACAAATCTATCAAAGTTGAGAAGACCGAGCCAAAAGTAGAGAAAAAAGAGATCGATGAAACGATCGAAGAAATGCAGAAATATTTCACGACTTGGACAGATACGGATAGGGAGGTAGCAAAAGGCGACCGAGTAGAAATCGATTTCGAAGGATTCGATCCAAAAGAAAAAGATGAAAAAGGCGAAAATAAAGCTATTCCAAACACAGCTTCAAAAAACCACCCGGTTATAGTAGGCGAGGGGTCACTTGTCCCGGGGTTTGAAGACAATTTGATCGGGATGAAAAAAGAGGGAACAAAAGAATTTACTTTGAAATTCCCAAAGGACTATCACAAGAAAGATTTTCAAGAAAAAGAGGTTCTTTTCAAAGTCACTGTCCGCAGAATCGAAGAAGGCAAAAAGCCGGAACTTAATGATGAATTGGTAAAAAAAATCACTGGCAAAAAATTAACAGTTGAGGAATTCAAAGCTGACATCGAAGGCAATATCCGCGCCCACAAAGAAGAGCAATCAAAACAAGAACGTGAAAATAAATTTCTTGAGGAGCTTTTGAAGACTGTTGATGTGGAAATTCCAGAGCCACTCATCGACGAAGAAATTCACTTCATGATTGAGGACCTTCAGCACGACATGGAACATCGCGGAATTCCGTTCGACAAATATCTTGAACAGGCGAAATTAACTCACGACGATCTTCACAAAAAGTATGAAAAAGAAGCTGAAAAAAGAGTGAAACTCAGAATGGGTATTACGAAAGTAATAGAGCTCGAGGGTATCGAAGTTACAGACGAGGATATCAAAGCTGAAATCGCAAAATTGATCGAATATTATCCTGAAGATCAGAAGAAAAAGATCAAAAAAGATCTCGAAGGAAAAGAGGAGACAAGTCGTATGAAAAACAAAATGTTACTCAAAAAGTTCTTCGAAAAGATGCTAGGATAAA
This sequence comes from uncultured Candidatus Peribacteria bacterium, assembly GCA_964525485.1. Taxonomy (GTDB): domain Bacteria; phylum Patescibacteriota; class Gracilibacteria; order UBA1369; family LOWO2-01-FULL-3; genus DAONBD01. The sequence goes on from CAZGHH010000020.1 coordinate 3,814, forward strand.
TAGTCGGGTCAGGAGGTCGTCTCGCGTCACGCGACTAAATTATCAAGAACGCGCGGTCATGTAATCAAGAAGTTGGGAGGGGGGGTCAATACTTTTTCAGAGTCTATAAAAAAATGTTTTTTTAAGATTCTCTTTCAATATTAGGGGCAAAAATTTTTCTCGATAATTTTTTATTTAACTGCAAAGTAAAAATCAAAAGTAGAAGACTTTAAAGGTCTTATTTTAGCGAATACGGAAAAGTTTCATGTTCATATTGTATCGCTGTATCGATACAGCGATACAAAAAGGGATCCAAACCAAAGTTAGGAATAAAATTAAAGGCAATCTTGTTAAATATAAGAGTGAATTCTTAACGATTAGTAGAAATTACACCAAACATTAATTTTAATGAGCTAAAAAACGATTCAATGATGACATTTTTAAATTTTTATAAAGACAAAAAAGAAACACAACACACGGAAACTCCGAATCAAGTCAAAAAACCGGCATAGGCATACAATTTCATTTGCATTTTGAAATAAAAATGTATACATTCGTTTTGAGGTGAATACTTTTTGTATACACTTTGCGGTTTTAAAGGGGCCGCTTCCAGCTTTCACACAACCAGGGCAAATAAAATGTTAAAAAGGCTTTTTACATCGAGCGCGCGTATAAAGCTTCTGGGGTTGTTCTTACGAAAACCCGACCAGGAGCACTATATACGCCAACTTACACGCGACTTGGACGAGCAGATAAACTCCGTCAGACGCGAACTCGACAACCTCAAAAAAATGGGGCTTTTGAAGTCTAGGATGAAATTCAGAAAAAAATACTACTATATAAATAAGGATTTCATATTCCTCAACGAACTTCGCAGTATTTTTATGAAATCTGAGAGCTCTTTACCAAAAATTGCGGAGACAATTGCAGGATTTGGCGATGTGAAGTTGATAATTTTCACAGGTTTATTTGTAGAAAAAGAAACACCGGTTGATCTAGTGATCGTCGGTCCGATCGACAAAGAAAAACTCACCAATTACTTAAATAACGACCTCCAAACAAAGAGAGCTGTCAGGTTCACGACCATGACGGAAGAAGATTTTAAATACAGATTAAAATACAAAGATAAGTTCATAATGGACATCATCAACGACAAAGACTCGGTAATTCCATTAAAAAAACTTGATCTAGATCTATAAAGCAAGTATAATCCGCACGCTTTAGCTTTAGCTTTGCGACGCTTTGGCAAAATTTATCACTTAGAAATTTTATAAAATGGCTAATAAATTACAAGAATTACAGGAGAAGGCAATGAAAAAAATGCCAGAAATCGAACCTGGAATGACAGTCAGAGTTCACCAAAAAATTAAAGAAGGCGACAAGGAACGTATTCAGATTTTTGAAGGTCTAGTTCTTCAGGTTTCTCACGGACATGGAGCAGACACAACTTTTACAGTTCGTAAGGTCGTAGAAGGCGTCGGAGTCGAGAAAATTTTTCCACTTTTCTCCCCAAATATTGCGAAAATTGAGGTTAAAAAGAAATCAAAAGTTAGAAGAGCAAAATTATACTACATGAGAGAATTGTTCGGTAAAGCTGCTAGATTGAAAGGCAAATTCGTAAAAGCCGAAGCAGCTGTATCAGAAGCGGAAAAGGAAGAAGAAATAGCCGCATTAGCAGAAAAAGTGGCGAAAGAAGAGGCTGAAAAAGCAGCTCAAGAAGGCACAGCTCCGGAAGCTCCAGTAGCACAAGAGACTACAACAGTCGACGCTACGCCAGAAGTAGCACAAGCTCCAGAAGCAAATAGCGAAGAAGAAAAAGCTTAAATAAGCTAAACAAATTATGAAAATAGTCGTTGCTGGTAATTATGGCGCGGGTAATCTTGGTGATGAATTGATATTGGAAGGGATGATAAAAACTCTCAAGGAAATAGATCCGGATGTGGATTTAACGATTCTTTCAGCTGATCCGGATTACACGGCTGCAAAATTAACAGAAAGATCTTTACATAAATTTCCAACCGGAATTAGGTCTTTATTAAAAGGTGTATTTCTAGGGAATATAAAACAAACATTGAAAGCTGTGAAAGAATGCGACGCATTTATATTGGGAGGCGGAGGGCTTTTCGATTCGTCGAGTAAAATGGGAATAATGATCTGGGCGGTGCAGGCAATGGTTGCGATTTTAAAGAAAAAAACTCTAATAATGTACGGGCAAAATCTTCCAAAGGTAAAAAAAGGAATCTTAGGTAAAATAGTTAAATACGTATTCGATAAAGCTATTTTTATTGCATTAAGAGATGATGAAATCCCGGAAAATTTTAAAAAAGCAATAAAAGTACCGGATTTGATATTTAAATCTCAACCAACAGGACACGAACCCAAAAAAGAAAACATAGTTATAGCACTAAGAGAAGCCCCATCCGTAACAAAAAATCATCTGCACCAGATAGCAAAATTCATTAATTTCATACAGGACGAAAACAGAGAGTTAAAAATAGAATTCGTGCCTTTTGAAAAAGAAAGCGATGAGAAGTTGATAGAATTCATGATGCCTTTGTTGGCCGAAAAAGACAGAATAATAGTTCATAAATATACCGACAAAAGAGAAAAAGTAGAAAAAATATTTTTATCTGCGAAAGCAGTTATAGGGATGAGATTACACAGTATTCTAATGGCTGTAAATACAGGTACACCATTTATAGCAGTGAATTACAATCCGAAAGTTTCAAACATTTTGTCTTCGATGAAATTAAAAGGTTTTATAGTGGAAATGAAAGAGATGGATTTTGAAAAAATGCGAAAATTATTAGAAGAAATTTTATCAAATCAGGAAGAGGTTCAAAAAAGAATTTTGACAGCAAGAGATGCGGAAATCGAGAAATTTAAATTTGCAGAAGAGGGGCTTAAGAATGCGCTTGGATTGTGAAAATGTCCCAGAATTACAATAAACCGTTTTTGATCAAATATTTTCGAGAAGTCTTTTTAGAAGACTCGTTTTCAACAGTGCTATTCAAGGCGCCGGCTTTTTCAAAAATGCCGGATTTTTCCAAGATGCCGCGTTGAATCCGATCAGGCATATTTAAGTTTTCATCAACATATTTGAGTTCGGATTTTTGTACCAATCTCGCGGCTTCCATAAAACTATCAAAAGATTCACCACAATCTCCCCAAAATCCATCCAAAACCTCATAAGTCATCGTTCCTTGTTCAATATAATAGTTATTTACATCTGTTATTTCGAGCTCTCCACGGCCTGACGGTTTGAGTCCGCGAACTATATCGAAAACTTGATAGTCATACATATATACACCTGTCACCGCGAAAGGCGAGTCGGGATTTTTTGGCTTTTCAGTGATTTTTTCTATCTTATCTCCGTTGATAGTCGGCACACCGTAACTTGTAGGATTATCCACTTTTTTTAGGAATATTTTTGCACCTTTTGGCTCAAGCTCAAAAGAAGTAACAGCAGGGTGAATATCATCCTGCAAAATATTGTCTCCAAGAACTATGCAAACCTTATCTCCACCCACAAATCTCTCCGCCAAAGCGAGAGCGTGAGCAATTCCTCCGGCTTCTTCTTGTACTTCATAAGTAAGTCTAAGACCTAGATCTTTTCCAGATCCAAGTAACTCAAGAAAAGCGCCTGCGTGCCCTTTTCCGGAAACTATCAAAATATCCCTGATTCCGGCTCTTTTCAAAGTAAATAACGGATAATAAATCATCGGTTTATTGTATACACCGAGTAGATGTTTATTGGTCACTTTTGTAAGCGGATATAATCTGGAACCAGTTCCTCCCGCAAGTATTACTCCTTTCATATATTAGATTAGTTAACGATTGGAATTTAACACTAAAATAAAATTTAGTCTAGGGATTCTACCCCGGGCTAGAAAAATCTTCAGGTTAGAAAATTCTACCCCGGGCTAGAATTCAAATATTCTCTTAACGCTTCATCCCAAGCCCGAAGTCTCGGTAATTTTGTATTCAATAATATAGAATTCAAAGGTCTTTTTGCAGGAGTGGGGAAGTCAGATGTGGTAATTTTTTCGACATTCAAATCCATTCCGTTAATTTTAAAAATCTCGCTCGCAAACTCATTCCAATTCGTCACGTCATCATTGCTTTGGTGGTAAATCCCAAATTCCGGAATCGAACCCGAGTCATATTTCATAACAATATTATCAATCACACTTTGAGAGAGATCGGAAGTGAACGTCGGACAGCCAAATTGATCGCTTACTACAGCCAATTTTTCGCGTTTGCCTTCTATAACTTCGCGGCCAAGTTTCAGCATAGTATCGACAAAATTTTTGCCACGATTTTCAATTCTTCGCCCATACAACCAAGAAGTTCTGAGGATATAGTATTTTTTTATGTTTTCCTCAATGCCTTTTTCACCTGCGAGCTTCGTCTCGCCATAATAATTCACAGGATTCGTGGGGTCATCTTCTTTATAACCTTCAAATAACGGCTTTTGTCCATCAAAAACGTAATCCGTGCTGAAATGCACAAGTATCGCATCGAGAGGTGACAGGATTTTCGCAAGTTCCGTGGGAACAACAGCATTCAAAAGGTAAGAATTTTCGCGCTCGGTTTCAGCTAAATCAACATTGGTATAAGCGATGCAATTTATCACTATATCAGGAGAAATTTTTATCATCACTTCGCGAAGTTTCACGGTATCGGTCACATCCAATTCAGAGTGATCAAATGTGAAAATTTCAATATCACCGCCCAAACGAGCCTTCGTGGTCTGCAATTTCTCAGGGAATTGATTTCCCAGCATCCCTTTTTTGCCGAGCAGGACTATTTTCATGGAATTTATTACGTGAGCTATGCTTTGATGAATTTCGCGACTTCTTTAATAACATCTTTCAACGCGACGTTTTTGGCTTCAGATGGTTTACCAGAGGCGCCAGAAGCGGTAGAGGCGTCAGAGGCGCCAGAGGCCATTGGTGCTCGCTCTTTCCATTCGACCGAATCTTTTTCGAGTGTGCGTTTACTGATAACTATACGCAGTGGCAAACCAATGAGGTCTGCATCTTTGAATTTCACTCCGGCTGAGTCAGCGCGATCGTCGTACAAGACTTCGATTCCGGATTTCTGCAATTCTTCATAAAGTGCTTCTGCTTTTTTCACAACTTCTTCGTCACCACCGAGAGTAATTAGGTGAATGTGATATGGAGCGACTGATTTTGGCCAGATAATACCGTTTTCATCATGACAAGCTTCTACGATTGTACCGACAAGGCGTGTATTTCCGATGCCATAACAACCCATGAATACAGGAACTTGTTTCTGGTCTTTGTTCGTGACAGTGAAGCCGACCGCGTCTGTGAATTTTCTGCCGAGTTTGAAAATGTTTCCGGCTTCGATCGCTTTTTCTTCACGTAAGTTACCTCCGCATTTGCCACATTTGAATGAACCACGGACTTGGACAAAATCAGCAAAATCCTCGACTGTATAATCTGTTCCGATGTTCACATTAATGATATCGACATCTTTTGCATTCGCTCCGGTGATGATGTTCGTGACATTTTTGATTGAATGATCACCGATAAAAGAAATTTTTACCTGTTTAGGCATATTCACAGGTCCGATAAACCCCTGAACCAAACCGGCTTTTTTTAACATCTCAGGTGATGCGGGACGAATCTGTTTTTTGAAATATTTTTCTACTTTTAACTCATTAATTTGAAGATCTCCACGAATGCAAATTCCAACCAATCCATCGCCATCAACTTCATAAACAACTGTTTTTAAAATTTTCCAAGCGGGACATCCATGTAATTCGCATCCAGCCTCGATAGAAGGTCCGCGTCGAGCTTCAACTTCTTTCATCGGCAATGGTTTTTCTTTCACAGGGCCTTTCTCTACATTATCAAAATCTTCCGGCTCAGCATATTTCCCTTGTGCAATTTCGATATTTTGAGCGGCTCCGCATTTATCACAAATCAAAATCGTGTCCTCGCCGGCAGACGTGAGAATGCTGAATTCATGCGAGAATTTATCGGAAAATGCTCCGCCTGATGCTTCAATCATATATGACTTCAGTCCGCAACGCGCGTACACATTTGTATATGCGATCTTGCAGCGATCATAATATGCGTCGAGATCTTCTTCTGTTAAATGAAAACTGTACATGTCCTTCATGCCGAATTCGCGCCCGCGAAGCACACCTGATTTCGCGCGTGGTTCATTTCTGAATTTCGTCTGAATTTGATAAACCGCCAAAGGCAAGTCTTTGTACGATTTGATAAATGTTTTCACTAGGGGAGTGACAACTTCTTCATGCGATGGGCCAAGTACAAATTCCTGATCATCAGTCCCGCGAGTCCTATAAAGAACGCTATCCATAATTTGATCACGGCCGGTGGTCTTCCAGATCTCTCTGGAGTGCAAAACCGGCATAAAGATTTCCTGTCCATCGACCTTGTTCATCTCGTCGCGGATGATATTATTCACCTTTCCGAGGACACGTAGTCCCAGTGGCAAAAAATTATAAATTCCGGCAGCCTGTTTTTCAATGAAACCTCCCTGTGTTAACAATCGAGCATTCACAGAGTCCGCATCCGTAGGTGCGCTGTATCTCGTCTTTCCAAAAAGTTTTGAATATCTCATATATATTGGTAAATTTACCCGATAAATATACCAAAAAATTACCAAACATCAAAAAGAAACAGCTTACAACCACATATTTATCAGTAGTTTTTGTCACATCGAAACTACACTCTAGCTTCACCCAATCCTCTCTGGTGTTTTTCCATTCTATAAGCCTCGAAAACATCTCCAGCTTGAACTTTTATATTGCCAGCATATTTAATACCACATTCTTCACCCTCACTTACATCCGGAGCAGGAGTGACACCGCGTTGCAATGAAACCATTTGAGCATCCTGAGTGAGAATTTCATCTTTGCGTATAACTCGAAGTTTTGAATCTTTTGTGATTTTTCCACCGGTCACGCGACATCCGACGATCATTTCCTTTTTCTTTGTTAAGAAGATCTGCATAACTTCAGCTTTGCCAAGTTCAACAGTTACGATGTCAGGCTCTAGCAAGCCGGAAAGCAATTTTTTAACATCATCAAGTAATTCATAAATAATCTTGTACATTCTCACCTCAACATGTTCATTTTCAGCAGTGGTTTTCGCATGAGGAGAATCGAAATCCGCATGGAATCCGATCACAAATCCTTTTGAAGCGGAAGCCATCATGATATCTGATTCGTTGATATGTCCGACACCTGAGTGAATTATTTTGAGAGCGACATCTTCGTCTTTGATCTTCGCGAGAGAACCTTTAATGGCTTCGAGAGAACCTTTTGTATCAGCTTTAATAATTAATTTCAACATTTTATCGGATTTCACTGTTGTTATTAATTGAGAGAGAGAAGATCCTCCAGATTCTTTTGCTTGTTTTTGCATTAATCCTATACATTCAGCTTTTTGACGAGCTGATTTTTCATCAGGCATAGCTTGTAAAATATCTCCACTAAAAGGAGTCTTATCCAATCCGGCAATTCTGACAGGAGCCGATGGGGGAGCCTCAGTTATTTTCTTGCCACTTGAATTAAACATCGCTTTCACTTTTCCAAAACTACTTCCAACTACAACACAATCACCAACTTTCAAAGTGCCAGTATTCACCAAAACAGTCGCAACAGGCCCGATACTGTGATCCAAATGAGCTTCTACGACAGTTCCAACTGCAGCACGATCAGGATTCGCCTTCAAATTTTCCATATCAGCGACCAACAAAATCATGTCCAAAATATCGTCGATGCCTTCACCCTTCAAAGCCGAAATCGGCACACAAATAGTTTTTCCTCCCCAATCTTCAGGTTGAAGTCCATGCTCCGCCAACTGACCTTTGACCAAGTCAGGATTGGCAGTTGGTTTATCCATTTTATTGATAGCAACGATGATAGGAACTTCAGCTTCTTTCGCGTGATTAATAGCTTCAACAGTTTGAGGTTTTATACCTTCATCAGCCGCAACGACAAGGATCGCAATATCAGTAACTTTCGCACCGCGAGCACGCATCTCAGTAAAAGCTTCATGTCCAGGAGTGTCTAGAAAAGTTATCAAACGTCCTTTCTTCTCAACCTGGTATGCACCAATGTGCTGAGTAATACCTCCGGATTCGGACGCAACAACGTTCGTGGAACGAATTGCATCTAGAAGTTTTGTTTTCCCGTGATCGACGTGTCCCATTACTACAACGACCGGCGGTCGAGTCTTCAATACAGTCTCGTCTTCCTCTTTCAATAAATTTGTAATATCTCTGCCAAGAATTTCGTCTGCACTGGCAACGGTATGTTTTTGTTTAACTTTAATTCCCAAATCTTCGGAAATAATCAAAACAGTCTCGAAATCGATCTGTTGATTGATATTCGCCAAAATTCCATTTTTCATTAATTCTCCAATAATCTTCGCGACCGAAATACCCGATTTTTCAGCCAATTCCTTCACCGAAATCGTCTCAAGAATTTCTACGATTTTATGGCCTTTTGCATCTATTTGCACGACTTCAGGTCGAGGCACGTTTTCTTCAGGTTTTTTCTTTTTGTCATCACCTTTTCCGGCAGTCTTCTTTCTTTGACTTTTGACTACTTCTTTTTCTAGTTGTTGATGAATTAATTCATCATACACATCAGCAACATCGTCCGTATTAACATCGGTTTCTAATTTCAAACCCTCGTCAGCACCGACTTCTTCGGAAACAGACGAATTTTTTCCGGAGGCATTCACGGAAGCGTTTCCAGAGACATTCCCACCTTTTAATTCAGCCAAAATTAATTCAGCTATGTCGTCTTCGACAGTCTTAGCGGTTGACTTTACCTCAAACCCAAGTTCCTTCAACTTGAGCCTTAAATCTTTTTGAGTAATTTCTAATTTTTTTGCTAAATCAGCTAGTTTCATAACGCGAAGTAGTCTAAGAGATTAATAGGTTAAAGTAAAGGTGAAATCTTTAAATTTAGCCCGGGGTAGATTTTTTTAACCTGGAAGATTTTCTAGCCCGGGCTAGATTCTGACAATGCCTTCACGACAGATTCACCTCCTCCTTTTTCCGCCACCTGATCCAGCTTGCTAGAAAATTTTTGAAGTCTTTTTTCTGAATTATCATAACTGGACTGAGCGTGTCCCAAGTGTTTGCCTACAAGTTCAAAATCTTCAGCAAATTTCCCGAAATCATTATTCAACCTTGCCAAATTATTGAAAATATCTCTAGCGCTTTTTTCGATCTGCATTCCGCGCAGACCGATTAATATCGTATGAAGATAAATATTGAAACTATTTGGTGAAACCGGGATTACACGCTTCGACAAGCCGTATTGAGAGATAGACTCGTCGGCACTCTCTTTAATGATAGTTTCGTAATAAACATTCTCTGCAGGGATATACATGAGAGCGAAATCAAAAGTACCTTCATCCGGCAAAATATATTTTTTAGCAATTGCATCGATATGTCTCTTCACATCCGAAACGAAAAGCTTCCTAAAACTAGCCTGCTCTTTTTCATCTTTGCACTCGATCATTTTCTTGAAATTTTCCAATGGAAATTTTGCGTCGACAGGGACGAGCTGATCATTGCGTAGATGCACGACCGCATCTACAGTTTCACCACTTTTAAATCTATATTGAAGACTGTATTGTTCCTTCGTGAAAATTTGAGACAATAACTCCTCGAGGAAAAGTTCCCCCAATCCTCCGCGCAATTTCGGTGATTTTAAAATATCCTGCAATGAAGTCAGGTCCTTCGCCATGTCGTGTATTTTTTTATTGGATTCCTTCACTTCAGCGATCGTGGCAGTCACGCCTTTTATCACATTCGCGGAATTATCAAGTCTCTCATTGATTGATTTTTGTTGTCTTTGCAAAATTTCAACATTTTCTTTCAATCTATTGTCTACTGAGCCCGTCACTTTATTTAGTTGTTCGAGTAGAGTGGATGTGACCGTATTTAAATTTTGAGTGACATTTTGATTTAATCCATCAAGTCTGCGATTCAATTCCAAAACAGCTTGATTTGTCGCGTCATTGTCGGAAGTTTTACCTTTTTGCATAGCGAAATAAACCGCGACAACAACGGCTCCAACAGCGACGACAGTTAAGATTAAAAGTGCAATATCCATATGCCGTCAACATAAAGAATTTAAAGAGATTTTGCAAGGACGATCTTTTTTAGTATATTTCAAGGAGACGGAGAAATAGACAGTTGAATTAATTATCGGAAAAATAAAACGAATCTAATCCTTTTACATAAATCTATTCAAACCAATCAATCTTCCCTCAACTCAACTTAAACCCACTCACTATGAATTCAAAAAAAGTACTACTTACACTTTTACTCATCACGGCAATCGCCGGAGTCGCCGCTTTGCAAGTCAGAAACAAATCATTGATTCAGGGACAAATTTTTGGCGACAAGACGATCGAAACACAAGAGGATGTTACAACTTTGCCTGATTTAAAACCAACTTTGACGACAGAAGGAGTAGATCAAAATGGAAACTTGAGGGTCAGGATAAAAGTCGAGAATATTGGCGAAGGCCCGGTTCTAGGCACGAATCCATACAGCTACACGATCTATATCAATGAAGTCGAAATCCTCACAAACACAGACGCATTTTCTCGCATGGACAAAGGTGATTCTTTCAGCTTCATCTATCCTATCGATAAAGAACTTTATCAATATGGTGACTCTGGAAAAATAAAAGTCGTAGTCGATGCGGACGGCAAGATCGAAGAAACAGACAAGAGCAACAACGAGAGCGAGGTGGAGTATAAGATTTAGAATTCAATTGCGTCAGTTTACACCGCCGGGCAGATTAATTTGAATCCGCAATATGAGCATTGATGCCCAGGTGTCGGCGAAAATTTCGATTTTTTTGCCTGGTCCATATAGTAATAAAGGTCGTCTTTCAAACTGTTGAGATCTGAAACACCTTTCTTCAACGATGCCTTTACATTGTCCTCGAGGAAATAAATTGAAAGTTTGCTCACAGGAATGTGTAGGAAGTCTCTGCATGCGAGAGCGTAGACGTGAAGTTGGAGTTGGTAATCTTTATCGAGTGCTTTTGACTTCGTGGTTTTGTAATCGATGACTTCGAAAGTTCCGTCCTCGAGCCGATCGATGCGGTCGATGCGCCCGGAAATTGTGTATTTGTTTTCACTAGGATCGTTACCTCCAAACTGTATATGGAAATCTTTCTCCATGTACGCAGGCTTGATCCACGGTTGTGAATTTTTTTTATGGAACTCCACTAAGATGTCGAGGCCTTGCTGTACGCGAGCATCTTCATGTTCTTTAATCTCGAAGCCTTTTGAGCTCCATTTTTCTTTGTAAATTTTCTGCAAATTCTCGAGCGAATAAGTGGCCGGGTTCGTCACATCGAGCTGTTTGTAAAACTCATCGAGAGTGTTGTGCAATGTGGTACCAAAAGTCATCACCTGGCTCGCAGGCTCGGAGAGGTTGATCACGTACCTGCACGCGTATTTGAGCGGACAAGTGCGGAAAGTATCTATCTGAGAATAGCTGAAATTTTTGTAAT
>CAZGHH010000021.1:0-1535 GCA_964525485.1 uncultured Candidatus Peribacteria bacterium
TAATAATATATATTTCTGATTGCCTGTTTCGGATTATCCAAATCTTTTGTTGTAGCGGTGTGGTGTACGATAAATTTCGTCACAGCTTTCGGGTATTCGTAGGGCCATTTGTATGTATTTCCTGAGGAGTCTTTTTTCACTGTTTTTACTATTTTTAGCTCATTACTAAATTCTTTTCTAAAATCTTCATCGATCTGAATCAATTGAGGAGTTGAATCGTTATTTGATAAATATCTATATGATTCATTCGCACCCCATTCTTTCCTTGTTATTATATCGTCCTCATTATCAAAATAACTTTTTGCTTCAGCTGTTGGGAGTTGAATATTTGCAAATATAATTGCTATTCCCAGCAATATTGAAACTAAAGTTTTTGTTAATGTATTTTTGTGCATTTTTGTTCATATTAAAGTGCGGTTATTATATCAATTTTTCCGTTGTTTATATTAAGAGTATCTTGACACTTTATCTATCCGGTCTTATAGTTCTCCCGCTAACCGCCTCGGAATACAGAGGGCTTAACTTTAATTACAGTTTAACAATCTTAATATGCAGGTTTCTTATAACCTGAAGTACCAAAAGGCTAACTTTGCCAATAAAGTACTTATTGAAAAGGAAGGAGAAATTATAATTTACGACAGAGGTTTTAAATTAAAAGGGAAAGGTGCCACCGATAAGGGTGAAATGATAAATTACTCCGATATAAAAGAGTTTTATTATCGTGGTGAAAAATTATTTTTTATAACGTTCACAAAGGCAAAATATACTTTGAGCGGGCTTGGAACCGCTTTTGAAGAATTTTTGAGAACTATTTATAAGGCTAGAAATGAGTTTCTTGTTGAGGCTTTATTTATGCGTCATGGGAAATTAAAAGGTGAATTTGATGCGTATTTTGACAGATACAGCAAATTCAGTAAGCCGATCAATAAAGGTGATTGCAAATTAAAACTATACGAGGGAGGTTTGGTGATAGTTCCCGAGGATCAAGATGCTTTTGGCATCAGTTTTAATTTTGTTAATTTCCATGAATTTATCGATGATGAATATCAATGGAAAATCACAATGGACGATGGGAGTGTCACTATTATTTCGCATCTCGGTAATGACTATGAATCATTCCAAGAAAATATTAATGAAGTCTTCGGCAGTATGTACGAAAAATTGGTAAATGAAGATTTAAAGGAAGTTTTTTATGATTTTGATGCCGGCACTTTATTGAAATTTGCATACAAATTACGTGGTGGGAAATCAGTAAACTTAAAAGAAATTAAAAAAATTGATGAGACTCTGGCTAATAGAGTTATTCAATTCTTCTTCGATGACAAAGTTTTCGCTGAGAAATGTGAAATGTTTAATGAAATGACTGATGAATATTCAAGATTTTTCGGTATTGCAAAGGACCCTATAACTCATCAGGGATTTATACGATGGGTAATGTATTCATTGCCGGAATATAATACTGTTGCTTTTTGCATTTTAAATAGATGGATGGAAGGACAGGCACCTGTAAATACAAAAAATGGGCATGATACTTT
>CAZGHH010000021.1:1635-14927 GCA_964525485.1 uncultured Candidatus Peribacteria bacterium
CCGTCGCATTTAAATAATTAACTAAAATCAAAATGGCTCAACATTTCACAGATGAAAACTTCGCAGAAGAAGTATTAAGATCTGAAAAACCCGTATTGGTTGATTTTTATGCAGAGTGGTGCGGTCCATGCAAAATGATGGGACCTGTTATAGATGAGGTTGCTGAAGAGATGAAAGATACTTGGTTGGTTTGCAAAGTAAATGTTGATGAAGCTCCTGAAACTGCCGGCAAATACGGTGTTCAGAGTATTCCTACTATTGTTGTATTTAAAAATGGCGAGGAAACCGCAAGATCTCTTGGCTTCAAAAGCAAAGAGGCTGTCAAAATGTTGATGGAATAGTTGGTTGGACTGTGTTGAATTTTGATTTTGGTTCGCCCCTGGTTTTATGCGCTGTCTTTTGCTTTGTGCGCTTCTGCATTTGCTAGTTCGTCTACCGCGTTGTTGAGTTCGCTTGTGTGATGAGCTTTGATCCAATCCCATTTAATATTTTGCCAAGCGGACAAACGTTCTATCTCGGCCCAAAGGTCTGTGTTTTTTTTCTTTTTCCAATTACAGTTGAGTGTCTGAACTATGAGATTTGAATCTATATAAAAATGAATATTTTGTTTTTGAAGATTTTCTTTATGTTGTTTGTGCAAAAATTTCAAGGCCTCAATTACCGCAGTCATTTCCATTTTGTTGTTAGTTGTGTCTTTGTCCTTTCCTGATAATTCAGTTCTCTTTTCTCCTTCTAATATTATACAAGCCCAGCCCCCTGGCCCTGGGTTTCCAAGACAGCTTCCATCTGTATATATTATGATTTCTTCCATTTTTACTTCTTAATAAACGTCTTCTGTTGTATCATAAGCCACGTGAAAATCCAAATAATACAAGTAGGGAAAACAAAAGATAAATTTATGCAAGATGGCATAAATGAAATGGCGAAAAGACTTCGACAGTTTTGTGGTGTTGAATTTATCGGTGTTAAGGAAGTCGTAAAAAATGGTGTCCCACGTGAAAAAATCGTCGCTGAGGAAAGTATGAAGATAATGGCAATGATCCCAAAAAATTCTATCGTTGTTGTGTTAGACGAAAAAGGCAAAGAATTTACTTCTGTTGAATTCTCAAAAGTATTGGGAAGTGCTTTTGATAAAGGACAAAATCTTGTTTTTATTATAGGCGGAGTTTTTGGACTCTCTGATAATTTCAAAAAAAATGCTGACATTTTACTGGCTCTTTCAAAAATGACATTTACTCACCAAATGATAAGAGTGTTTTTGCTAGAGCAGATTTATAGAGGGTTTTGCATAATGAAAGGAAAAGAATATCATTATTAAATTTTGAATTAAATCCTGATGAAAAAAAGTTCTATTTATTTAATGTTTTTAATTGGATTCATTGGAATTTCTTTGTTTGGCTCTGAACGTCTTTCGGAAATAGCCATGACGACTTCTATGAATTCCGTAAACAATATTGATAAAACTGTGGATGATATTTTAACTGATGCAAAATCTCAAACCAATACTGAAACTTTGAAATTCTATTTTCCGTCTTATTTGAATGATAAAAAATTTTTTGATGATGCTTATCAGTCCATACCAAAAAATAATAAATTTGATGACAAATTAAAAGCTGCCATACTTCCGCATCACCTTGTTTTTCCTCAAAAAATAGCCGCATTCTTTGACAGATTGTCTAAGACTCAAAATGTTGAAACTGTTTTTTTAATAGGGCCAAATCATTCAAATAAAGGGGCAAATGCAATTCATGTATCAAAATATGGTTACACAACTCCCTACGGAAACCTGGAACTTGATTCATCAAAAACAAAAAAATTATTTGATTCAAAATCTGTTTCAGTCTTATTTGAAAAAGAAGTTTTCGACGGTGAACATTCAATTTCCGCATTAACACCATTTATCAAAAAAAGCCTCCCGGGTGCTAAAATAGTACCTATAACTTTGAAATGGCACACTTCGGATTTACAAATAAATCAGCTTACAAAAGCCATTTTAGATATTGCTGGCCCAAACGATATTGTTATTGGGAGTATAGATTTTTCTCATTATTTACCATTGAATCTTGCTCGTTTTCACGATGAAACTTCGCGTAGTGTTATAGAAAATTTTGATTTTGATAATTTTAAAAATCTGGAAATTGATTCTTTTCCGACTTTGAAAGTCGTAACTCAATTCACTTATGAAGATGGTGCGCAAAATGTTGAAATAGTCGATCATTCAAACAGTGCCGAAATGAGTTTGGAAACTCTTAATTCACTTGAAACGACCAGTCATTTTTATATTGCTTTTAAAGACGGAGAGATTAAGGATGTTGAAAGAAATTTTTCGATATTGGCTGTTGGAGATATTATGCTTGGACGTTTTGTGAGAATAATCTCCGAACGCAATGGGAACATAGAATATCCTTTTGAACTTATACGCGGTAAGGAGGATAGATTTTTTAATGGATTCGATTTGTTATTTGGAAATCTTGAGGGTCCTATCTACAAAGAAGGTGTTAGAAGTGAGACTTCGATGATCTTCGGATTCAATAATGATACTGCGCCGATGTTGGCCAAATTTGGCTTTGACGTGCTTTCAATAGCGAACAATCACACTCTAAATCAACGTAATGAAGGGTTGGACAATACGGTTAAAAAACTTACTGAAAATAATATCGGTGCTTGTGGACATCCTGTAAATATCGATGAAACAAGTGTTGTTTATAAAGATGTTAATGATAAAAAAATAGCTTTTGTTTGTTTTGAAGACGCTGTGACTAAATTGGATAAAGAAAAGGCTGTAAATGTCATTACCACTGCTAAAGATAATTCTGATTTTGTGATTGTTTCTCCTCATTTTGGTGTTGAATACAAACATAATGCGAATCAAAGACAAATTGAATTGGCCCATGCTTTTGTTGATGCCGGAGCGGATATAATTATTGGAACGCATCCACATGTCGTACAGAATTTTGAAATTTACAATGGAGTTCCTATTTTTTACTCTCTTGGAAATTTTATTTTTGATCAATACTGGTCTTATGACACTCAGGAAGGATTGACGCTGGGGCTAATCGTTACAGACGATTACTATCGAATTTATCTATTCCCTATTTTAAGCGCCAAAAGTCGGCCGTATTTAATGAATACCGAACAGAGAAAATCTTTTTTTGAAAAGTTTATTAAATGGGGAAATTTTGATGATTTCACCTCAAGCATGATAAAGAGCGGCGTCATTGAAATTCAAAGGTAAATATGTTATAATTATCCTATGTTAAAAATAACTTTTTATGGAGGAACCCGAGAGGTAACCGGGTCCAAGCATCTGATTGAATTCAATGGTAAGAAAATTCTTCTTGATTGCGGACTTTTTCAGGGAAAACGTGAGGAATCTGCAGAAAAAAATCGCAATATGCCTTTTGATCCTTCAAAACTGGATGCTGTTTTACTTTCCCATGCACATATGGATCATTCAGGAGCCTTGCCTTTACTTGTAAAAAAGGGATTTAAAGGCCCTATATATGCTACTTTTGCCACTCGTGATTTGTGTAGTTATATGCTGATGGACAGTGCTTTTATACAGGCACGTGAAGCGGAGTTCTTGAAGAAAAACAGAAAAAAAGTTGTGGATTATTTATATGATGAAGATGATGTTGCTGATACAATGCAACTTTTCCGTGGCGTTAATTATGAACAGAGTTTTGTAGTAGACGATGGTATCGTAGCCTGTTATTACGATGCGGGACACATACTTGGTTCTGCTCTTATTCATATGATTTTTTATGATAAAGCTACCAAGAAAAGAACTTCTGTGGCTTTCACCGGAGATCTTGGGAGAATGGGATTACCTATTTTGAGAGATCCTCAGGTTTTGCAGAAAACGGAATATCTGATTACCGAAACCACTTACGGAGACAGATTGCATGCAGCTTTGACCGAAGTCGAAAAAGAACTTGCCGATGTCGTGAATGAAGTCTGTAAACGTGGCGGGAAATTAATTATTCCAGCTTTTTCATTGGAAAGAACTCAGGAAGTCGTTTATCACTTAAATAATTTGACCAAAAAGAAAAAAATTCCTTATATTCCTATTTATGTTGATAGTCCTCTTTCAGGAAATGTGACTGAGGTTTTTAGAGCCCATCCTGAATGTTTTGATAAAAAAGTTTATGAAGAATTTTTGAAAGAAGGAGAGAATCCTTTTGGTTTTGGGATGCTCAAATACATTAGAGATGTAAATGATTCTAAGGCTTTGAATGATAAACCTGGCCCAATGGTAATTATTTCTGCTTCCGGAATGTGTGAACATGGAAGAATTCTTCACCATTTAAAAAATAATGTTTCAGATTTTAGAAATACTGTTTTGATCGTTGGTTATCAGGGAGCTGAGACTCTTGGTAGAAAACTACAAGAAGGCGTTACTCCTGTGAAGATATTCGGTGATTTCTATGATGTCAAAGCCAAGGTTGTTACTATTGATGCGTTTTCCGCTCACGCTGACAGAAGTGATTTATTGGATTATATTCACAAAGTTAAAGGTATTAAAAAAGTCTTCCTTGTCCACGGAGAAGACGACCAATTAACAAAGTTTCAGGGCGTTTTAAATGAAAGTGGCTATAAAAACGTTATTATTCCTAATCCTGGCGAAACTATCACTATAGAATAGTGGCTTTTCTTGGTTAAATTTGTTATATTTCACACGCTGTAACTAGGATTTTCAATGAAGGCGATTAAATCAAAAACGGGGCGTGTTTTGGTGGCCATGTCAGGCGGCATAGATTCGTCGATGACATTGGTGAAGCTACTCGATGAAGGTTATGACGTTGTTGGTGTTACTTTAAAATTGGTTAATGGCTCGAGATGTTGCGATATTGAAGCGCAAAATCATGCAAAGATGGTTTGCAAAAAATATAGTGTAGATCATTATGTTTTCGATGTTTCGAAAAATTTTGAGAAAAAAGTCATTGGATATTACCTGGATGAATTAAGAGCCGTGCATACTCCAAATCCGTGCGTGATTTGTAATAGATTTTTAAAATTTGAAGAACTATTTAAAATCGCAAAAAAATTGAAATGCAATTATGTGGCAACCGGTCATTATGCAAGAATAAAAAAGAATAATAAAGCCGGAGAGTATGAATTATTAAAAGGCTCTGATCCAAACAAAGATCAAACATATTATCTTTCATTCCTAAAAAAAGAATGGCTTGGGAAAATCTTGTTTCCACTGGGTGCCATTAAAAAAGAGAATACTTATAAATCCGCTAAAAATGAAGGCTTGGATTTTCTTGTACAAAAAAAAGAAAGTCAGGATCTGTGTTTTGTCGACAACAAATTACGCAAGATGTTCTTGGCTGAAAAAATTGGTGATAAGCCCGGAGATATCGTTGATGAAAAAGGTAAAGTCATTGGAAAGCATGAAGGAATCCATTATTACACTATTGGTCAAAGAAAAGGTATTTTATTGTCCGGAGGTCCATATTTTGTCATTGGATTTAATGTAAAAAGGAACCATTTAATTGTTAGTAATAGAATTTCACAGGCCGCGTTGTATCAGTCCGAAGTGTATTTGAAAAATATTAATTTTATTAATGGATCTATTAAATTCCCTGCGAATGTGGATGCGAAAATTCGCTATAAACAGCCACTTTCAAAAGCAACATTAAATTATGACAAATCCAAAAAACAATATTTCTTACAATTTAAAACTCCACAAAGAGCTGTAACTAAAGGCCAAATTGCTGTATTTTATGCCGGACAGAAATGCATTGGAGGTGGTGTAATAAAATAATCTATGAATGAATTACATAATAAAATCAGGGCTTTAGCTAAAGAAAAAAACGCAATCATCCTTGCTCATAATTATCAACGACCAGAAGTTCAGGATGTTGCGGATTTTGTAGGAGATTCGTTGGATTTAAGTAAAAAAGCCGCTACTGTAAAAGAAGATATAATTGTGTTTTGCGGAGTACATTTTATGGCTGAAACTGCAAAAATTCTCGCTCCAAATAAAACTGTTTTATTGCCAAATTTAAATGCCGGATGTTATATGGCTGACATGATTACCAGAGAAAGTTTAATTGAGTTTAAAAAGAAATATCCGAAAGCCAAAGTTGTTTGTTATATCAATTCTTCGGCTGACGTTAAAGCTGAGTGCGATGCTATTTGCACGTCTTCTAATGCCATTGGTGTTGTTGAGAGAATGGATTCCGATGAAATTATTTTTGCGCCCGATAAATATTTAGCCGCCCATGTCTCCGCACAATTAAAAGCGCGTGGAAGTAAGAAAAAAATTATTCCATGGTATGGATTCTGTCCTACACATATGAAGATAATTCCAAATTATTTAAAAGCTCTTCGTGGTAAATATCCTAAAGCGAAGATTATTACTCATCCTGAATGCACCCCTGATGTTAACAGGCTTGCTGATGCGGTTCTTTCAACCAATGGAATGGTTAATTTTGTAAAAGAAAGTAATGAAAAAACTTTTATAGTTGGAACTGAAATTGGAATTATTCACAGGCTTCAAAAAGAAAATCCTGATAAAGAATTAATATCTGCAACTGAATTGGCTACTTGTCCAAATATGAAATCTATCACGATTGAAGATGTATACGACGCGCTAAAATACATGCAATATGAAATAACCGTGAAAGAAAAAGTTGCAATTAAGGCAAAGACTGCTCTGGAGAAAATGCTTTAGCTGACTGTCTTGCGCGCTGACTAAATCCTGAAAAAACTGCACCTATTTCTTTTCTTGTGACTAAAGTCATATAAAGAACAAAGTCTTCTGGTCTCAAAGTTTCTTTTACCTCTCTTGTTTTTTGTCTTGCTCTGCCAATCCAGTTTACCTCATATTCATTTGGCGGAAGACATTGATCCAAAATATCTGCAACTCTCATTTGAGCGTACGATCTATGACTTGTCTCGTGCCTGCCATCTCGTTCAGGCAGTATGTCTTCTCTCGTTCCTGTTCTCACTTCCAATGGAATGGGTCCGGTTTTAATAAGTCCTTCATATGGATCTCCTTCTTTTAATTCTCTTGTATCTTCTATGGCACCTGAATAAACGCCATCTCCAACACTCGCATAAGGTGTAATTGATACATTTAATTTTTCAATATCTTTGTCCTTGTAGCTTGATGCCGGATTGTGATGGTCTTCCTCTTCAATCACCGATTCTTTGTCTCTACTTAATGGATGAGTTATTGTTTTATTTAATATAGCCCTCATTGCTTCAATTTCATTAGGATTCACCGGCATAACGGTAATCCTAAAAAAGTCTTTCACTTCACCTTTTTGAGAAAAATCTTTCAAAATAATTTTATATAAACCTTTGATGTTAACTATGCCTTTTTGACCTGCTTTTGGCTTCGCTGAATCTCCGCCTGGATATAGATATACTTCAACAAATTCTCCCGTATCCGGATCAGGTAGGCGTCCTCGTAATAATTTTATTGGAGGCATATTAGGATTTGTTGGAACTCTAACATATTCTTCTTGTAAATCCTCAAATATATCTTCCATAAGATAAGAATCCAAATACGCTTTTACCGATTCTCTTCTCGCATACAGTATATTCCTTCTAATACTTGATGCTCTTGATCCAATAGCAAATTTGATTCTAGCAAAGTTGATTAAATTTAATTCCTCCTGTATTTCTTTCATTTTTGCTTCACGCTCTTCTTCAGTCAAAGATTGATCATCTTTTATTTCGTTATACCTTTTATTCACATCTATAAGTTTATTTAAAATTTCAAAGAGTCCAAAAAAATCATTACAAGATTCAACTTGATCCGGAAAAGAATACTTTGAAATTTCTGCTTCGTCCGTTAAATACATTCTTAAAATATGCATCCATATTTCATTGGCCTCAGCCAATTTCATGCTTTCTCTGGCCATTATATGATTCACAACTACGGATTCTGGGATGCTTTTTTTAACATCGAACACTCTTCTAAAAAACTTAACCCTTTCTGCTTCTGTTGCATATCGATATTGCTCCAGTAACTCTATTTTTTCCGCAAATTCTTCAACAGGTAACTTAGCTGTTTCGAAAATATTAATCTGCAATAATTTAATTTCATGGGTTTTATTCAAATTTATTTTTGATTTTGCTTTTTTCCCTTTACCATCTTCACTGCCTTTTGCATAACGAAGCACAGCATCAACGCCATCTAAAATCTTTGCCAAAGCTTCTCCTACAATTGTTTCGGGCTCTACTTCTCTTTCCGGATTGGACCCATTATGTTTTTTATTTTTTGTAAATCTCTCAAGTATAATTCTTCTTGTGATTACCTTGTGTTCTTCAATGAATAAAACTTCCTCTTCCGTAAAAACACCTTGTTCTTTTAAATATTCCAAAACCTCACACAATAGTTTCCCTTGATTATAAACTGAATCGTGACGACTAAGAAAATCTGTTAATACTTTTTGCCCGTCCTTACCTTCTTTGTGCCCAAACGGCATCAAATATATTCCAAATCTAGCCATATTTGCAGCCATCAAAGATCCTTCTCTTAGAAGAGTTTGTGAATGAATGGCATTTTCAATCTTGTCCAAAATACTTAATAAAATTTGACTTCTTTTAATGCCTTCCGGTGTGTGATCTTTTTGTGATATTGATTCTGGCATATTTTTTGTTATCTTTTTTTAGACTTTTTACGAGATGCGTATTCTGACATTTTTCAATAAATTTGTCAACTATATAAATAGGTTCACCGAAAGAGAGTCTAAGACTTTCATAAATCCTAGTGATGGCTAGTTGTCGCGATCTTCAAGAAAACGAGCGTCAAGAACGAGAACACTAACGCCTGAATAAAGCCTACGAAGATTTCCAGGCCGTAGAACGGGATTGGAGCCACGAATGGGACCAGAAACGCTATAACTAATAGAAGAACTTCACCTGCGAAGACATTACCGAAGAGACGGAAGGTGAAGGAAATCATTTTTGAAACTTCAGACATCAATTCGAGGATACCAACGAATGAGCCTACTGGATTCTTGAGCGGGTTAACGAAGAATTTTCCTCCATATCCTTTTAGTCCTAACATTGAGAAACCGAAAACTTGTGTAGCAATTACAGATATGGCCGCGATCGCTAATGTCATGTTCACATCTGCGTATGTAGATCTAAGAAGTGGAACTAAAATTAAATGACCTCCGTGATGTTCCCATAGTCCAATGCTTCCAAATCCCGGAAGGAGTCCCATCCAGTTTGAAATTAAAACAAAAAAGAAAATGGTTGCGACCAATGGAAAAAATTTCTTTGCTTTCTTCTCGTCTCCTACTACTCCTGCAAAAAATCCGTATATTCCCCCAACTAATGCTTCTACTAAATTCTGAAATCCACCTGGGACCATTGCGTATTTTTTCCTCTTCAATACCAAACCAACGACAATGAGTACAATCATCGCCATCAAAGACGTAATAAGTGTGTTTCTTACTTCGAAACTTCCGATGTGAAATATTGTTTCTGATGCTAATGTTGGTGGTATAAACTCTGCCATGTTTACTTCTTTTTAGATTTAGGTGATTTAACTTTTGGTTGATTAACTTTCAGTGTCCCATTTGCGATGATGTCTTTTGTCTTCACATACACGATCATCAGTCCTGATGTCATTGAGAGTACGAATCCTACGAGAACAAATATTGGGAAACTGTTTAATTTTTTATCTAGTAGCACACCTCCGACTCCGAATATCAATACTGGTATTACTATCATAAATCCGAGATTCAGTGCCAACTCGTATGCTGACCAAACTTTTGCATCGCCTTTCTGACCGTTTTGATTGGCCATTCAATTATTGATTAATTGATGTGCGACTTCCACGTGCTCTCTTTCTAGCTATCTTAATACGTGCTAATGCTCTTTCTAATTCTGCTGCTGCATTCGTGAATGCTTCTTCGTCTGTGCGTTTTTCTGCCATAAGCGCTTTAGCTCTTTCTTTTGCTTCTTCAGCACGTTTTTCGTCAATTGCTTCTGCGTTTTCTGCTGCGTCTACTAAAACTGTTATTAATTTACCGTCTACTTCCACAACGCCTCTTGTGACTGAGAAAAATTGTTCTTTTCCGTCTTTTTTTATGCGAAGTTCCCCCGGTTTCATAGCTGCGATAATAGGCAAGTGTTCAGGCAAAATTGTAATTTCTCCTTCGACTGTCGGAATTGAAACTCCTTCGATCGTTTCTTTTAAGAGCACTCTGTCCGGTGTAACTATTTTTAATTCAATTGTTTTGTGCATTTTTTTATTACTTAAGCTTTTAGCTTCTTACTTTGCGGCTTGCGCTTCTAGGCAAAGCCTTTTATGGGTTTTACTCTTTCTTTCCTACTTCATCGATTGAACCTTTCATGTAGAATTCACCTTCATCTACATCATCCCATTTACCAGCCAAGATTTCATTAAAACCTCTAACTGTGTCTTTCAATGAAACGTATTTACCTGGGCGACCTGTGAAGCCCTCGGCAACGTGGAATGGTTGAGAAAGGAATTTTTGAATTTTTCTAGCTCTGCGAACTGTTAATTTATCCTCTTCAGAAAGCTCTTCCATACCCAAGATTGCGATAATATCCTGAAGATCCTTGTATCTCTGTAGTAATTTTTGTACACCACGAGTTGCTGCATAGTGCTCTTCTCCAACGATATTTGGATCAAGGATTGTAGATGTAGAATCCAATGGATCTACAGCTGGATAGATACCGAGTTCAGTAAGAGCACGATTCAATACGACTGTTGAGTCCAAGTGTCCGAACGTAGTCGCTGGAGCTGGGTCGGTCAAGTCGTCCGCAGGAACGTATACCGCTTGCATAGATGTAATAGAACCTTTCTTTGTTGATGCAATTCTTTCTTGTAGGGCACCCATTTCTGTCGCCAGTGTTGGCTGATAACCTACAGCTGATGGGATACGACCGAGTAACGCTGATACCTCAGAACCTGCCTGTGTAAAACGGAAAATATTATCAATGAAAAGTAGAACGTCCTGTCCTTCCTCATCACGGAAGTATTCCGCCATCGTAACTCCTGTAAGACCTACACGAGCACGAACTCCAGGTGGCTCGTTCATCTGTCCGAAGACCAATGATGTTTTATCCAAAACTCCTGACTCCTTCATTTCGTAATAAAGATCGTTTCCTTCTCTTGAACGTTCTCCTACTCCGGCGAACACTGAGAATCCTCCGTGCTCTGAAGCAATATTTCTAATAAGTTCCTGAATAACTACTGTCTTCCCTACTCCGGCACCTCCGAAAAGTCCTACTTTACCTCCTTTTACGATAGGACAGATAAGGTCAATAACTTTGATACCTGTCTCAAGGATCTCTGTTTCTACGTTTTGCTCTTCAAATTTTGGAGCTGGTCTGTGGATTGGATATTTTTTCTTTGTTTTTGGCGCTTCTTTATCATCCAAAGGATTGCCTAATGTGTCGCACATCCTTCCCAATGTTTCGCGTCCTACCGGAATCGAAATTGGGGCTCCTGTGTTTGTAACTTCTTGGTTTCTTCTAAGTCCGTCTGTCGCTCCCATGGCAACAGTTCTTACTTCATTTCCTCCTAAGTGTTGTTGAACTTCCAATACTAATTTTTCATCCCCTACCATTACTTCTAGGGCATCGTATATTTTTGGAAGATCTCCTTCAAACGAACAGTCTACTACCGCTCCGATAATTTGTGATACTTTTCCGGCCATATTGTATAAAGGTTAATTTTTTATTAATTAATTACCGCTGTTGATGATGATATTTCCGCAATTTCCGCCGTGATCGCCGCCTGACGAGCTTGGTTGAATGTGAGAGTCAAGTCGGAGAGTAAATCCTCTGCCGCTTTTGTCGCATTCTGCATCGCCACCATTCTCGCGCTGTGCTCTGAAGCTGCAGCCTCTAAAACCGCCTGATATAATTGAATCTCTGTTAATTGTGGAACTATATTATCTAAAATGTACATTGGTGACGGCTCAAGTTTGTATTCAAATTCTTTCTCTTCCGGTTTTGCAACTGATGTAAACTTGCTACCCAATTCTTCTACCATTTCTTCAAAAATTTCGATCGAAAATGGTAGTAGGGTTTTTGAAACCGGTTTTTGAAGTAATGTAGAAACGAAGTCTGGATATACAACTACAACTTTGTCGTACTCACCTTTTTCAAATCCTTTAAATACCAATCTACTAAGAGGCATAATGTCTGAAAATTTTGGACGTGTTGAGTAAGAAGGGAATGCATATTCCACTTCACGACCCCAGCGTCTCAAAAAGTCAGCGCCTTTTTTGCCTGACGTGACGAAATGAATTGTTGCGTCTTTGTACTCTTCTTCAAGCCCTTTTACCGTTGTCACGACTTTCTTCGCCATGTTTGTATTCAAACCTCCACAGAGACCTTTGTCAGTCGTGAAAAGCACAAACAAAATATTTTTTACTTCTCTTTTTTGGAAATATGGATGCAATGACGCATTAGCGGCAGATAATTTTGAAAGTATCTGTAAAGAAATGTAGCCGTATGATCTCAAATTTACAGCTCCGTCGACAGCTTTCTTCATTTTTGAGGTTGCGACGAGCTCCATCGCCTTTGTGATTTGGCGTGTCGATTTGATCGATTTGATCTTTCTCTTAATGTCTTTTGTTGATCCAGCCATTATTTATAACGGTTATTCTTTTGTTACGAATGTTTCATTGAATTCAACGAGAGCTTTTTTCAAATTTTCTTCTGTTTCTTTTGCGAGCTCTTTTGATGTTTTAATTTCTTTCAAAATGTTTGAATATTTTGCCTCCATGAATTGGAATAATTTTTCTTCGTATTCTTTAACTCTTTCAATTTCAACCTTTTCCAAATATTCATTTACTCCTGCGTAAAGAATTACTACCTGTTTTTCGACAGCAAGAGCTGAATATTGTAATTGTTTCAAAATCTCAGTTAAACGATCACCTTTGTTTAATTGTCTCTTTGTTGATTCATCAAGATCAGATCCAAATGAAGCAAACGCTGCCAATTCACGATATTGAGCTAACTCAAGTTTCAATTTACCGGCAACTTTCTTCATGGCTTTTGTCTGAGCTGCAGCACCTACACGGGATACAGAGATACCAACGTTTAGCGCTGGTCTGATACCTTTGTAGAACAAGTCAGACTCCAAGAAAATCTGTCCGTCTGTAATAGAGATAACGTTCGTAGGGATGTATGCAGATACGTCACCGGCTTGTGTTTCGATGATAGGAAGAGCAGTAAGAGAACCTCCGCCGTATTTCTCATCCAATTTACAAGCTCTCTCAAGTAATCTTGAATGGAGATAGAAAACGTCTCCAGGATAAGCTTCACGTCCAGGTGGGCGT
>CAZGHH010000022.1:0-14128 GCA_964525485.1 uncultured Candidatus Peribacteria bacterium
AATCGAATCACTTGGAATGCAAGATATGATTTTTGATGTTGTTGTGCCGAAAGAAACACAAATCGTTATCAAAAAAGGACAGCCTGTGACTGAAGAGAAGAAAATTTTCCCTGGATATGTTTTGGTCGATATGGTTGTAAATGATGATAGTTGGTATGTTGTGCGAAATACTCCAAATGTGACTGGGTTCGTTGGATCCGGTACAATTCCGGTTCCGGTTTCTCCAGAAGAATGGAGAGTTGTAAAAAAACAAATGGGCAAGGCTGAGCCTAAATTTAAGATCGACTTCAAAGTTGATGACAATGTTGTCGTCTTAGACGGACCTTTCGCTAACTATGAAGGTCTTGTTAACGTTGTTGATGAGGAAAAAGGAAAAGTTAAAGTTCTCATCACTATTTTCGGACGTGAAACTCCTGTTGAATTGGACTTCACTCAGGTCAGGAAAAAATAGTGATTAGAGAGAAATAGGCTAAATTCTAGAGTACTCTCTCGATGGATCTTTTTTTCTAACGGCGGTTAGTTTTGTTACCTTGATTTTGTAGGTTGATTTTGTTTGCGCTATTTTTTTGGCTGATTATTTGGCATTTTTATTTCAATTCTCTAGTTGTTAATTTATTTTCTTGCTTTGTTAATTCATTTTCTTCCTCACTATATTTTTTCGATTTTGTGTTATTTAAATTTTATTAAACAAGTTTAAAATTGTTTTTTATCAATTTTGTCTTTTTGCACTTCGCACTGCTCACTTAAGATAATTCTTTACCGTAAAACGGCTATTTAAATAACCTCTCGTTCCACTTTTGTATCGCTGTATCGATACAGCGATACAGGCTAAATTTACCAAATTAATCCAATTGTCTTTTATTCTGATTCTTTGCCTTATTAATTGTGTTTTCGATCGCTGAAATAAAAAAATTTGTATTCTCTGTAACTTTAAATTGAATGATAGTCTCAAAAACAGTCGATTATTCAAAAATTATATACTCCAAAAAAAACATTATACTGCTGTTAGACTACCACAGCATATTATCCTGCGATTACCCTACGGTGACACTATGATTAGACTATTACAAAATAGTACCCTGCGGTGACACTGTGATTAGACTACTACAGCATATTACCCTGCGATTACACCGCAATTACCCTCTAGGGGTCTCCATATATCTGTACCACGTCCGCTCCCGCTTATCATGTTTTCTGTTTTTCCTTTCATTCGTTTGCACTTTTCTTTGTTCGTGTTAAAATTTTGTCGTATTCAGATTGCTGTAGTTGTTAATAGTCGATGTTTAGTGGGTAGTGTTTCTTGATTCCTAATTCCTATTTATCTCATTATCATGCAAAAGTTTACTGTATTTACAGTAATTCTCACGATCTTGGTCGTAGTGGTTTCTGCGGAAACTTTTGTTAATAAATATCTGCCATCTCTGACCAAGGCCGATATATCTTCTCCAGCAAGTACCGATAAATTAACTCTTCCAAAGGAATTGGATTTAGAAAATACTGTCGCAGATGAAACTAAAATTTTATCGAGAACCGATTCTGACAGTTCAATGTCAAATACGGAACTTCTTGGTGTTGAAGCTATCACACCTTCCGCCGTGACTCCTTCTACAATTGAAGCGCAATCCATATCACAATCTACAAACACGCCTAATTCACAGTCAGCGTCTGATTCGCAGTCTGCGTCTGATTCACAGTCCGCGTCCAATACGCAATATTTACAAAATTCGTTTGATACTCAATCTACAATCTACGATCAATCCGCCCTCAACTCCCAGATATTTTCCAATGTCAGCACTTCTGATATTGAAGGATTTTCAGGTGGAATAGCCGAAGTACCGACAGGTGCTGCTTTAAATAATATTACTATATCAAATAGCGGGTTTATAAATGCTAATGTCACAAAAGAGTCCTACGACAATATGCTTTATAAAACCATTAATACCGCGGATCTAATAGGGATCAAAGTTGATAAATATGTAATTGCTGATGACATAAACACTTTTGCAAAAGTTTATGTTATGAATTTTGATGGATCTACAATACTTGATGACACTTACAATGTTATTAAATTAAGAGCTTCTCAGTTGAGCGATGTGCAGATTAATGAAACAAATGAATTCGGGCTTGGGAGTTTTTATATGAATGACGTCAGGAGATCTGGTGTTGCTTTCTTGACAGTTAAAATAGGAGATGAAATTTACGGCTTCACATACCCAAAAGAATACCATCCTCAAGTCAAAAACCTCATTTCTCTTTTATTGATAGACTTTTAATTGACTTTTAAGAGAAAAACCTTAAAATACTGCCGTTACGCACTCAAGTACTATACTTGAATAATTAAATTATCATGGCTAAGAAGGTAAAAACTGTAGTTAAATTACAGATTCAGGCCGGAAAAGCTAATCCAGCTCCACCAGTTGGTTCAGCTCTCGGTCAGCACGGTGTCGCTATCCAGGAGTTTTGTCAGCAATTCAACGAGAAAACTCGTGAAATGGGTGACGTCGTCGTTCCTGTACAGATAACTGTATATGAGGACAGAAGTTTCTCATTTGTTACTAAAACTCCACCAGCAGGATTCTTGATCAAAAAAGCTATTAATTTGGCTAAAGGATCAGGTGTTCCTAATAAAGATAAGGTTGGAACTATTACAAAAGCTCAACTCCGCGAAATCGCAGAAATGAAGATGAAAGATTTGAATGCAAACGACATCGAAGCTGCTATCAAAATTATTGGAGGCACAGCTAGAAGCATGGGAGTTACAGTAGTAGACTAAAAATTCGTTCAGTGGGAGGCTAAAGAGTTAATTAAATGACTTTTGGCCGCCATAATTACCACATAACCAAAATACTATGTCACATCAGGGTAAAAAGTACCTGGAGGCAAAAGCTCTAGTTACAAAAGAAAGTTATCTTCTTGACGAGGCTATCGCTCTTCTTAAGCAAGTCTCAAAAACAAAATTCGATGCAACTTGTGAAGTTCATTTCAGATTGAATGTCGATCCAAAACACGCAGATCAAAATATTCGCGGAACAGTATCTCTTCCGCATGGAACCGGTAAAGAAGTAAGAGTTATCGCTTTTGTCGATGATGCCGGAGTCAAAAAGGCAAAAGAAGCTGGAGCCAAAGAAGCTGGAACTGCTGAATTGATTGAGAAAATTGAGGGTGGATGGTTGGATTTTGATGTTGCTGTTGCCGATCCTTCACAAATGAAGGAGATTGGAAAAATCGCTAAAATACTCGGTACAAAAGGTTTGATGCCTAGTCCAAAAGCCGGCACAGTTACTCCTGATTTTGAAAAAGCAATTCAGGATATCAAAAAAGGTAAAGTTGAGTTCAGAGTCGATAAATTGTCAAACGTTCACACTGTGTTTGGAAAAATTTCTTTCGATGAAGCTAAATTAAAAGAAAATTTATTGGCTGTTGCAAAAGCAATTATTGAGGCGAAGCCTGCATCAATAAAAGGTATTTATATGAAAGGCGCTACATTGAATCCTACGATGGGTCCCGGTATCGCTTTGGATTTAAATGCTTTGACTGAAGAAGCGAAGAAATAAATCTTGAATTTTATTTAAGGGCGAGGCGTTTATACGACTCGCCTTTTTTGTGTCTTGCTAGGGAGATGTACCTTGTTTTCTTGAGTGTATTCTTTGCCGGTTTTGGTCGTTTTTTTGAATTTTGTATTCGTGAGTTTTTTCTTGGCAAGTTGTTGTTCTTTTCTTAATGCGAGTTTTAATGAATGCAATGCAACTTCAAGCTGAGTTTCGTCAGGCTCGCGTGTCGTGAGACGTTGCATACAAAGTCCCGGGGCTACGAAAATGCGAGTCCAAGCTTTATCTGCATATCGTGCTGAAATTTTTAAATACTCATACGAGATACCTGCTATCACAGGCAAAAATGCGAGACGTATTAGAAGGTTTTTTGTAAAATCCGGATTGCGAGGGATAAATGTATAGACCAAAATACTTATTACAAAAACTATTAGAATAAAACTCGTGCCACATCGTGGATGAAAACGACTTTGTTTGGCTGCGTTTGTCACCGTTAGATCCAGTCCTTTTTCATACGTAAAAACGGCTTTGTGCTCAGCTCCATGATATTCGAAAATCCTTTTAAAACTCGGTAAAAGTGAAAGTGTATATATGTACATTATAAAAAAGAACGTTTTCAAAACTCCATCAATTAAATTAAAAATTATGTAATTTTCTTTAATAGTCGATGAATACTTTTCAATTACTGTTGTTATCCAAAGCGGTAAGAATTTAAAAAGAAATATAGATAGAGCCAGCGCTATTAAAAGCGAAAAAACGAACATCATAGCTTCTATAGTTTTTTGCAATATTGATTGTTTTTTTGTCTTCTTTTTTGGCTTAACTTCATCCATCGAAACGCTTGCTGAAAAATTAATGGCCTTCGACCCTATCACCATCATTTCGATCAAATTCAACATCCCGCGAATAATCGGAAGATTGAAAATTTTATATTTTTGAGCGAGCGTTTGATAAAATTTTTCTTGAACTGCTATCGATTTATCCGTTCTGCGCGCCGAGATAACTATAGAATTTGGAGATCTCATCATCACCCCTTCTATAACTGCCTGACCGCCTACAGCAAAATCTATTTTTGGAGTTGTATTCATAGTTAAATTTATAATATAGTGCACACGATGAAAGTCAAAATTAAAAGAATAGACAAAAATTTACCATTACCCGTGTATGAAACTCAGGGCTCTGTTGGTTTTGATATTCTAGCGAGAGAGGATTTTAAAATTGAGCCAAAATCACTTGGTCTGATACCTGCTAATATAGTGGTGGGAGTACCTACCGGCTACATGCTGATTGTGGCTTCCAGATCATCTACTCCGAAGAAAAAAGGGCTTTCCACTCCACATGGTTTTGGCATTATTGATCATGATTATTGCGGGCCGGATGATGAAGTAAAAATTCAGGTTTTCAATTTCACTGACGAAGTTGTTTCTATAATGCGTGGAGAAAAAATCGCTCAGGGGGTTTTTGTTAGAATTGATAAATTTGAATGGGAAGAAGTAAATGAAATTCGTGAAGAAAGCAGAGGTGGGTTTGGTAGTACCGGATAAAGGAGCTATCCCGGGCTAGAAAATTTCACAGGTTAAAAAAATCTATCCCGGGGTAGAGTCGGGATATCACAAATATGAAAAAATTACACAAAGGAAAATTCATTACGCTTTATGGAATTAACAATGTTGGTAAGTCTACTCAAGCTCAAATTTTGACTGAGAAACTTATCAATGAAGGTTATGATGCTGAATTTTTGAAATATCCAAATTATGGAATTGAACCTACTGGAAGGTTTTTGGACAATGTTTTGAGGAGTGGAACGGAACAACATTTGAGTGAAGACGAACTACAGATGTGGTTTGTTTTGAATCGCTATCAATTTCAACCGGAAGTTGAAAAAAAACTCGCGGAAGGCAAAATTCTAATTGTAGAAGATTATACGGGGACTGGAATTGCTTGGGGAACTGCAAAAGGTTTGGACAGAAAATGGTTAGAGGATGTGAATCAATATTTACTGAAAGAAGATTTGGCTATTTATCTCTATGGACAGAGACATTTGGGAGCTAAAGAAGCTTCACATATACATGAACAGAACGATGCTTTGATTGAAAAATGCAGACTTGTTCATGAAGATTTGGCTGAAAGATATAAATGGAAAAAAGTTTTGGTCGAAGGTACAAAAATGGAAACTGCTGAAATGATTTGGAAGGTAGTGCAAAAATTTTTAGAGTAGCGATTTTAAATTATTTTGCGACGGTTTTTCGTCATTTCGACTGATTTTTGATCGTTTTTAAGCGATTTTGCCTCGTTTTTTGCTATTTTCTTTACATTTTTGAATTAAAATGATAAATTTTGACTGGGCTTGGACGGTTTTTATTTATTAATGGCATTAAAAATGGCAATTAAAATCGACGGTGCCGCTATTGCGAGCGAAATGTACGATTCTCTAGCCAATGAAGTTGCTAATCTTCAACTTAAGCATCACATTTTACCAAAACTTTGCGTTATTTTGGTTGGTAAAAATCCCGCTTCCCTTTCATACATTAAACAAAAACAAAAAGCATGTGATAAAACAGGTATACAATGGGCTCAGTTTGATTATGAAGAATCTGTAAGTACCGAAGAATTAATATCAAAAATAGAAGAATTAAATGCGGATGAAAAAGTTCATGGAATACTGGTCCAATTACCTCTCCCAAAACACATAAATGTAAATTTAGTTATGCGCGCGATCGATCCAAAAAAAGACGTCGATGGATTCACGGCTTACAATATTGGAAAAATGTTTTTAGGCACTGAATTCGAAGATTTGGCACCATGTACTCCACTTGGAGTCATAAAAATGCTTGAACATTATAAAATTGATCCGCGCGGCAAAGAAGTTGTCGTGGTCGGACATTCGAATATAGTTGGAAAACCACTTTCTACGATGCTTTTAAATAGGAATGCAACTGTTACAACGTGTCATATTGATACCAAAGATTTGGCTTTCCATACAAAACGTGCCGATATTTTGTGCGTTGGTGTCGGAAAGGCTAATTTAATTACTGCTGATATGGTAAAAGACGGTGTAGTCGTTGTTGATATTGGAGTTAACAGAATGCCTGATGGCAAATTAAAAGGAGACACAGACTATGAAAATATTGAAAAAAAAGCTTCTTATATCACTCCGGTTCCAGGTGGTGCAGGCCCAATGACCGTAGCTTGTCTTATGTTAAACACTGTTAAGGCTGCGAAAAGACTAAATAATTTAACCAACTAAAATATGTGTGGTGTTTTAGGCATATTTGGAAATGATTACGTAGCTCAAGATGTTTACGACGCGTTAATTACACTTCAACATCGTGGACAGGATGCTACCGGAATGATTACTTTTGACGGCAAACAATTCCATACAAAAAAAGGCGTAGGACTTGTGAAAGATGTTTTTCACACCAGAGATATGCTCAGATTAAAAGGTAATGCAGGTGTCGGACATACAAGATATTCAACGGTTGGAGGAGGCGGAGCCGAAGATGCTCAGCCATTTTATACCAAGGTTTTCTTTGGCGTAATGATGGCTCACAATGGAAACCTTTTTAATGTCTATGATTTAAAAAAAGAGCTTTGGGAAAAAGATCATAGATTTGTTAATTCAAGTTGTGACGTGGAAGTTATTTTGGAAGTTTTTACAAAAGCTTTAACAAAACAAAGAATAAACAAAATTTTGAAATTCGATCATTTGTGTAAGGCTACAAAAAGTGTTTTTAAAAGAGCTCAAGGTGCCTATAGTGTTGTCGCGTATATTGCGAAACATGGGATGATTGCTTTTAGAGATCCGCATGGAATACGACCTTTGATTATGGGAAAACGCAAAACAGGACTTTTGGATGAATATATTTTTGCATCCGAATCTGTCACTTTGGATGTGCTTGGATTTGAATTCGTGCGTGATGTGAAGGCTGGTGAATTAATCTGGATTGATGAAGAGAGAAAAGTTCATAGCAAAGTTTTGAGTAATAAAAAACATACTCCTTGTATATTTGAACATGTTTATTTTGCGAGACCGGATTCTATGTTGGACGGTATTTCTGTCCACAAAGCGAGGATGCGTATGGGAGAAAAATTAGCTGATAAAATTAAAAAATCCGGATTGAAAATCGATGTTGTGATGCCTGTTCCGGATTCCAGCCGTACCGCTGCGATTGCTTTGGCGGCAAAATTAAAATTACCATATCGTGAAGGCCTCATAAAAAATAGATATATAGGGAGAACTTTTATTATGCCTGGACAAGAGATCCGAAAAAAATCTATTCACTATAAATTAAATGCTGTAAAGTTGGAGTTTGAAGGAAAAAATGTTCTGCTTGTTGATGACAGTATAGTTCGTGGAAACACCTCCAAAGCTATTGTACAGATGTGCAAAAAAGCTGGAGCAAAAGCCATTTATTTTACGTCTTATTCACCTCCGGTTAAATATCCGTGTCTTTATGGCGTCGATATTCCAACGTCGCAAGAATTAATTGCTTATACTCATACCCATGATGAGATTCAAAAATTTATTGAAGCTGACGCTTTGTTTTACACTGAAGTGAAAGATATTTTTGACAGCTGTAAAAAAGGCAATCCAAAAATAAAGAGCTTTTGCATGGCATGTTTTGATGGGAAATATCCGACAGGCGATATAACTCCTGAAGTTTTGAAGAAAGTTGCTGAGGAGAGATTAAGCGACAAATCATGTGCAAAAATTGAAGATGACGATATTAATATGGGAGGGCAAATGAGTTTGGCTTAAAGTCCGGGACTCTACTATAAGGGGTGGTAAAGTTCGGGACTTAAAATTTTAAAATACCACTATGAAAAAAATTTTAGTTATAGGAAATGGTGCTCGCGAACACGTGATTTGCGAGACTTTGAAAAGATCCCCTCAAGATACTGAACTCTATATTGTTGGCGATGCGTTGAATCCCGGGATTGAGAACATTGCAAAAGAATACTTGGTCGGCACAACAAAAGATCCTGCCATTGTTGTTGAATTTGCTGAGCGAGTTCGGCCTGATTTTTGTATTGTCGGACCTGAGGCGCCGATCGCATCTGGAGTCGTGGACGCGCTTGAGAAAGCCGGATTCAAGAGTTGTTCACCTTTAAAAACTGTTGGCAGACTTGAGTCTTCAAAATCTTTTACGAGAGATCTTTTGGCTAAGTATGGAATCGCTGGAAATCCTAAATTTAAAGTATTTGAGCGTGGACCTGAATATGAAGTCTCCGACGATGAGGTTAAAGCTTTTTTTGATGAATTGGGTGATGACTTCGTCGTGAAGGCTGACGGACTAAAAGGTGGAAAAGGCGTAAAAGTTTCCGGTGATCACTTGAACGGTCGCGCTGAGGGATTGGCTTATGCTTTGGAATGTTTGAATGAGGGTGGACGGGTTGTTGTGGAAGAAAAACTTATTGGGCAAGAGTTCAGTTTAATGAGTTTCTGTGATGGAATTCACACTTCCGAAATGCCAGCTGTACAAGACCACAAGCGCGCTTACGAAGGCGATAAAGGGCCAAATACAGGTGGAATGGGCACATATAGTGATGCGAACGGATTGTTGCCGTTTTTGACTGAAGCAGATATAGAAGCTGCTCAAAATATTACGCATAAAGTTGCGAAAGCATTGCATGATGAAACTGGAGTTTATTTCAAAGGAATTATGTATGGAGGTTTTATGGCTGTGAAAAATGGAGTGAGATTAATCGAATACAATGCGAGATTTGGTGATCCTGAAGCCATGAATGTCTTGCCTCTTTTAAAGACAGACTTTGTTGAACTGTGTGAGTCAATGATTAATGGCGCATTGGATAAATTAAATATCGAATTCGAAAAAAAGGCTACGGTTTGCAAATATCTCGTACCAAATGGCTATCCTGACACCCCTTGTAAGGGAGAAAAAATTACTGTCGGGGAGATACCAAAGGGTGTTAGGGCTTATTATGCTTCGGTAAATAAAAAAAATGATGGACTGTATTTGAGCGGATCTCGTGCGATCGCTTTCGTTGGTATTGCAAATACATTGGAAGAGGCTGAGAAGTTGGCACAGAGCGCTGTATCGAGCGTGGAAGGCCCTGTCTTTTACCGCAAAGACATCGGAACGAAAGAATTGATCCAAAAAAGAATCGATCACATGAAAACGATTCGCGCATAACTTTAAGAATACAAAAAACGCAATAAACAAAAAGCGCCGCCTTAGATTGGTAGCGCTTTTCATTTTATTTTCTTGAATTTTTATTTCTTCATTTTCTTCACTTCTTTCTTCACTTGCTTTGTAACCTTTCCAGCTACGCCTTTTGCTTTTTTCATAACTTTCTTTGCTTTGCTTTTCACTTTTCCTGCTTTCTTTGACAGCTGTTTACGAGCCATATCAAGATCCTCGTCTGTAATACCGTAATTCGCTTCTAGCCAGAGAGATGCGCGTTTTTGCACATCCTTAGCGGCTTTTTTGCCTTTGACTAAGTATTCTTGAACTTCCTCGTGTTTCGAAACATCGCTTGTGAAATTACTCATGTCCTTTCCCATTTCCATAAATGTGTCTTTAAAAGCATTGACTCCGTAATTCCCTTCTTTAAAATCTTTTTTTAGGTCCTTGCGAAATTCTGAACCTTTTTTTGGGGCGAAAAGTAATCCAACAAGACTTCCCAAAGCGAGTCCTGCGACGAGAGCTTTTAATCTTTTCATTTTTATGAGGTTAATTTTGCCCTTTCAGCTTAACACCAAGCCTTAATTTTACAAAATGTTTTACAAGATCTCGATTTGAAATTCTTTCAGAAGCTTTTTTAAGGTATAAATCGGCAAACCAACTACGTTGAAATAATCTCCTGTTATTCCTTTGATAAAAAGAGCTCCTTTTCCCTGTATCGCGTATGCAGCGGCTTTGTCATCCCCTTCCCCCGAATTCACGTATTTATCTATTTCATCTTCATTAATTTTTTCCATTTCAACTTTTGTTTCGACAGTTTTTGTAATCGTTTTACCTGAAGAAGAATTCATTACACATATTCCCGAAATTACTGAATGTTCTGTTCCTGAAATTAGGCGTATTAATCGTTTTGCATCTTCTCTGTCTGTTGGTTTCCCTAAAATATGCCCGTGTGAAACACCTATCGTATCAACTCCTATTATTATTGCATCTTTGAATCGTCTTGATGCCTCATGAGCCTTTCCCACCGCATTATATGCAACTATTTCTTCTGGTGTTTCTCCTGCCAGACTTTCTGCTTTTTCATAAAAATCTGGGCTGTATGAAGTGAATTCCAATCCCAATTCTTTTAACAGTTCAATTCTGCGCGGACTTTTTGATGCGAGGACTATTTCTTTCATAAATTCTTATGTTTGTCGTTACAATATCATTAATCGTTTGACAGTAAAGGTCTAATCTAATAAACTTCCTCTGCAAATATTCAAAAACACTATTTAACTAATAGAAAATGCCATTAATCAAATCTGCAAAGAAGAGCATGCGCCAAGATGCGAAACGCAAAGCAAGAAGATTTCCTCTAAGAAGTCAGTTGAAAAGCGTTTATAAAAAAGCTTTGGTTCTTATAAAGGATGGGAAGCTGGAAGAAGCTAAGAAATTTATGCCTTTTGCTTATAAAATCATCGACACAGCAGCTAAGAAAAACATCATCCACAGCAAGAATGCAGCTAATAAAAAATCTAGAATTGCTAGAGAATTAAATGCATTGGAAAAAGGTGGAAAAACAGAAGTAAAAGAAGAAAAAGCGGAGTAAAAATTAATATTTTGGCCGTTTTTGGCCGTAGATCTTTAAAATTTTGGGTCTGTAGCTCAGGGGTTAGAGCAGTCGGCTTAACGATACTGATTCTAAATTGTGTTGAGGATTGTGAATTTCTGAATGACAATTATGACATACTAAAACACATTTACTGAGCTCATCTTTGATTCTTGAAAATTTTCTATTTGAAAGAGATCGCATGTCCAGTTTGAATTCTTTTTTCTTCCTATCTGTATGATGAAATGTTAGAGCTGATAGGTTCTTATTGTATCCACAAACTGAGCATTTGCCGCCGAACATTTCTACTATTTCGATCTTACGAGATAGTCCTCTTTCTTTCTGATTATTATAGCTCTGATGAGCTTTGTTTTTACATTTTGTACTGCAATACATTGATTGTTTTCCTTCTAATTCACTTCCACAAATCTTGCAGTTTATGTTATTTTTCATAACTGCATATTAGCACAACACGTATCTGTATCAAGGGCTGCTTGGTAAGTAATTTCCAAGTATAACCTGTCAAATTCGGGGAAACCTAAAGTCGCCTCAGGTGGCAATGGCAATCCCGAGCCAAGCTTTCCGCTTACTGCGGATTGAAGGTGTAGAGACTAGACGGCAGGCTTCCATTTCAATGGAAGAAGGGATAGTCCAGATTATAAACTCGAAAGAGATCACGAAAGTGATAGTAATACGCATAACCGATTGGTCGATGGTTCGATTCCATCCAGACCCACCACTCTCTTTTTTAAAAGAGAGTTTTTTGGTGACTTTGGATCTGTTTCTTTATATAATGCTAGTACCCTCATAATTAATCTTCTTATGAAAAAATCTTTAGCTATAGATGTTAGTTCTTTTATACAAAAAAATTATAAGCCTTATTACGGAAATGACGCTTTTTTGGCAGGCCCTACTCGTCGTACAAAAAATTTATTCAAGAAAGTACAAGATCTGACCAATAAAGAGTTTAAAAAAGGTGGTGTTCTCGATATAGATACTGAGACCGTCTCCACTATTACAAGTCATAAGCCAGGCTATATCGACAAGCGTCGTGAGGTCATAGTTGGTATGCAAACTGATAAACCTCTGAAGCGTGGGATCAAGCCTTTTGGTGGTGTGAAATTAATACAAAGTGCATGCGAGGCATATGGGTATAAATTGAGTCCGAAGGTTATAGATATTTTTAACAATTATGTACGCAGCCACAATGATGGAGTTTTTAATGTTTATAAAAACTGGAAAAATTTCTATACACCTGAAGGGAAAATGCTTCGAAAATTTGGCATTATTACAGGACTTCCTGATAACTATGGTCGTGGGAGAATTATCGGTGATTACAGGAGAATTCCTTTGTATGGGATCGATTATTTGGTGGCTGAAAAATTACAAGAACAAGAAAACGGCTGCAAATATATGGATGAGAAAAATATTCGTTTACGCGAGGAAGTCGGTGATCAAATTTCGGCATTAAAAGATATCAAAACGATGGCCGCTTCTTATGGATTTGATTTAAGCAAACCTGCAACAGATACAAAAGAAGCTATTCAATGGCTTTATTTCGGATATTTAGCCGCTGTAAAAGAACAGGATGGGGCTGCTATGAGTATGGGAAGAATAGATGCATTTTTGGATATTTATGCCGAAAAAGATCTTAAAAACGGCAAATATACTGAAGAGCAAATTCAAGAGATGGTGGACGATTTTGTTATTAAATTAAGAATGATTAGACATTTGAGACATCCTGAATACAATGCTCTTTTTGCCGGAGACCCTACATGGGTGACTTGTGTACTTGGAGGAATGAGTGCTGTTGACGCACGTGGGAAAGCTGGAAAAGCGATGGTTACAAAAATGACTTATAGAATTTTGCATACTCTTTCAAATCTTGGGCCTGCTCCTGAGCCAAATTTAACTATTCTTTGGTCGGACAAACTACCTGAAAGTTTCAAAAAATATGCTTGTAAAATTTCCGTAGAGTCGAGTTCTATTCAATTTGAAAACGATGAGTTAATGAGACCAATTCATGGTGATGATTATGGAATCGCGTGTTGCGTCTCGGCTATGACTATCGGCAAACAAATGCAATTTTTTGGTGCTAGATGCAATATCGCAAAACTGCTTCTCCTAGCGATAAATCAGGGGTATGACGAATTCGAAGGAGAGTTAATTGTTGCCGGCGTACCAAAATTAAAACACGACAAAGTTTTGGATTATAACGAAGTTAAAAATGCTTATTTCAAATTAATGGACTGGCTCGCAACTCGCTACACAGAGACAATGAATTTGATTCACTACATGCATGATCATTACAACTATGAAAAAAGTGAAATGGCTTTGCATGACATAGATGTACATCGATTTATGGCTTTTGGAGCAGCAGGGCTTTCAATTGTGGCTGATAGTTTGTCGGCTATTAAATATGCGAAAGTGACAGCGGTGCGAGACAAAAAAGGCATAGCAAAAAGTTTTAAAATTAACGGTGAGTTTCCTTGTTATGGAAATGATGATGATCGTGCGGATAAAATCGCGGTTGAAGTTGTGGATAGATTTATTAAAGCACTGCGTAAAAATCCTACATATCGAAATGCTGAGCATACACTTTCAATCCTCACTATTACTTCAAATGTGGTTTACGGAAAACATACCGGTGCCACACCTGATGGAAGAAAGGCTTTCGAACCATTTGCGCCTGGTGCAAACCCTATGCATGGACGAGATAAAAAAGGCGCTTTGGCTTCATTGAATTCGGTCGCAAAACTTCCATATAGTTGCTGTAGAGATGGAATCTCAAATACATTTTCGATCGTTCCACAGACACTTGGAAAAACTTTGGATATTCGCGT
>CAZGHH010000023.1:0-13539 GCA_964525485.1 uncultured Candidatus Peribacteria bacterium
CATAGTAAGCCGCGGTTACGCCTTCAGCGCTACCCGTGATGGCTTGCTTGAATTCGGTATCTGCACAATCACCAGCCGCATAAACACCAGGGACATTGGTCTCTGAATGTCTGCTGATTTTGATTTCGCCTTTTTGATTTAATTCAACTCCGAGTTTCGCGGCGAGCTCAGTCTGTGCGGCATGTCCGATTGCCAAGAAAATCCCATCAACAGCAAATTCGCGTCCATCTTTTGTTAAAATTTTGGCAACTTTTTTACCATCCTCAGTGCCGAGAACTTCAGCGATTTCAGTGTTATAAAGAATTTCAATATTTTGTGATTCAGCAATCAATTCTTGATTTCTTGGCTCAGCTCTCAAAACGTCCTTGCGAACGACGATATAAACTTTTGCAGCGACCTGACTCAAGAAAATAGCCTCTTTCGCAGCGCTATCTCCACCTCCGACTATACAAACATTTTTGCCTTTATAAAAGGCTCCATCGCAAAGCGCACAATAAGAAACTCCTTTGTTTTCAAATTCTTTAATGCCTTTTGCATCGAGTGAGCGATGTTGCGTACCTGTCGCGAACAAAACAGTCTTAGCATCATAAGATCCGGATGCAGTTTTTACTACATAAGTTTTTTCGTCACCACTTTTTGTGACTTCTAAAACTTTTTCATTCTTGAATTCCGCCCCGGCTTTTGTAGCGTGTTCAAATAAAGCCATTCCCAAATCCGGTCCACTTATAGAAACCGTTCCAGGCCAGTTTTCGACAACGTGAGTCGACGTAATAAGTCCACCCGGCATCTCACCGATGACCGCAGTTTTTAAATTTAATCTAGCCGCATACATCGCAGCAGAAAGCCCACTTGCGCCAGAGCCAATAATGATGAAATCGTACATGTTTAAGTTGTTAAATTTTGGATCCCAATCCTACCACATTTCAGAAAAATTTCATAAATTTTACGATTTTTGTAAGGAAAATTTTAGGAAAAATTACAAAAAAGTTAAGAAAAATTTAAGGCCAGAAGCGTAAAATGCAAGAAAATGATAATAAAAACTTATTTGCAAAATGATATCAAAAGTGATATCATTTAACCGATTTTGGAATGGTTGATAGGAAAGGGAAATTATTGAAGAAATTCAGGAACAGTCCAAGTAGTGTATCGATACAAGAACTAATATTTTTTCTGTCATACAATGGGTACAAAATGGATAGAATAAAAGGGAGTCATTTTATTTTTGAGAAAACGATGCGAA
Source organism: uncultured Candidatus Peribacteria bacterium (assembly GCA_964525485.1). Classification (GTDB taxonomy): domain Bacteria; phylum Patescibacteriota; class Gracilibacteria; order UBA1369; family LOWO2-01-FULL-3; genus DAONBD01. Next base: position 1,241 of record CAZGHH010000023.1, read on the forward strand.
TTCCGATAATAGTACCAAGTCATAACGGCAAAGTAGATAAAGTTTATATAAAAAAGATTTTAAAACAATTAAAATGCACAAAATAAAAAATTATAATTATTCCTATACTGTTAAGCCGATAGGAAAACAGGAAAATGGAGAGGATGCATATGAAGCAATAATTCCAAAGTTTCCAGGTATGCTCGTGATGGGAGGCAGTTTACAGGAGCTTCACGAGGGGGTAATGATAAGTATAGAGTATGCGATCGAAAAATTAAAAAAAGCTGGTAAGAAAATTCCGCCAGAGGATAGAAAAAAAGATCTGTGTAATGGAAAGATATTACTTAGAGTAAAACCAGAGATGCATAAAAAATTATTGATTGCTGCGTTAAGAAAAGGAGTAAGTCTAAACAAGTATCTGACTGGAAAACTGTTAAAGTCTCTTTAAATAATCTTTGATAGCAGCTTTGAGCGACTGGTCGCCAAGTATAGAACAATGAATTTTTACAGTTGGAAGTCCTCCAAGTCTTACATTTATATCCATAGCTTTCAAATTCATAGCTTCATCTAGAGACATTCCCCCTTTTTCGGTAACCATCTCAGACATCATTGAAGTAGAAGATATCGCGCTTCCACAGCCAAAAGTTTGCCATTTGCATTCAGTAATACGAGACTTTTTTTGATCTATAATCTTTTTTCCAGTCAATTTCCCGTTTGAGTCTTTTTCTTGGGTGAAAACCGGCTTCACTTTGATCCACGTTTTCATAACATCTCCACACGCAGGAGATCCGACCATTCCAACGCCATCAGCCTTGTAGCGAGCTTCTTGCTCAGGAGAAAGCAAATTGCGTGGATGAAAAAAATGATCACGAACTATATCTGTGTAAACCCAAGACTGATCACCGCGCTGAACATTTGGAGCGGTTTTAATCACGGATTTAGTCGCAGTTTTAATAGCTTTCGCGACTGATTTATTTGTAACTTTTTTTGGCATTTATTGCTTTTGGTTAATCTTCATATTCTTTCCAAGAGATAGCTGTCACAGGACATGCATCGATAGATTGTTGAATTTTTTCTTCTGTGTCAGCTGTAGGATTCACAGCCTTTGACTTGCCGTCATCTTGCATTTCATAAACTGCTGGGCAAATCTGTGTGCAAAGCGTGCATCCGATACAAATATTTGGGTCTACATAAGCTCCTTTTTTTGGCATATATATTTTTGGTTAATTTTTCTGATTGCTAGTTATATATAGCAAAAAATGTGCTTAACTTAAAGTAAATATATTCATACTGAATAGCTAGGAAATAAATTATAGTGCGCAGTAAAATAAAAGACAAGTCGAAAAAAAGGAAGAACTCGACTGAATGTTGTTGTAAGCTCTCTCACCACACGAAGATTCCCGGAAGCATTTGTAGCTTCGCAGCCGAAAATAAATTTCGGGAAATCGTGTGGTGCCTACCTTTCAATGCGTGGCTAGCGCATTGTCCATCCTCCCGAAAGTGGGGGAGAATGGATTATGGATCAACAGGTCATAATCGCGGACCTGGAACGCGCACCTCATCCGAATCAGTCCGAAATGAGAGAGGTGTCAGTTGCCGCAGTTCGCGGTAACCGCCTGGCCGGAATTGGCCGGGACGATCACTTTGTACTGGAGCGGATAAGAGTCGCAGAATCCCGCCGCCTCGCCGCCGACGATCGTGAAGATCGAGGAGGGGGAGGGATCGGAGACAGACGTCCAAGGCTGGTCTTTCATGGAGAGCGATTTCGTCATCGTCTCCAGGGTACCGTCCGTCCCGCCCGCGTTCCTGGCGAAGAGAGGCAGGTGCCCGTAGGCGTCCAGTTCGGCCGCCGTGAACGACCAGACCCGCGGGCAGGTGAGCTTCACGGTGGGCTGCGTCTCATTGACGAGGTACCCCGAGAACCGACACGTCAGAGTGTAGACGGTCGGCTGCTCGACGCACTGACCGGCGATGTTGCAGGTCGTGCCAGTTCCGCAGTTGCCGCAGGAGCCATTGCAACCGTCAGGACCGCAGACTTTGCCGATGCAGTCGGGCTCGCACTGAACTTCGCAGGCCTCGGCGTTGTAACAGCCGGGGTCCGAACAGTCGGTCAGCCCATCCTTGTCGTTGTCGACGTGGTCCGAGCAATCGCCGACGCCCTCCGAAGAAGGTCCGACGATCTCGACGCACTGACCGGCGATGTTGCAGGTCGTGCCAGTTCCGCAGTTGCCGCAGGAGCCATTGCAACCGTCAGGACCGCAGACTTTGCCGATGCAGTCGGGCTCGCACTGAACTTCGCAGGCCTCGGCGTTGTAACAGCCGGGGTCCGAACAGTCGGTCAGCCCATCCTTGTCGTTGTCGACGTGGTCCGAGCAATCGCCGACGCCCTCCGAAGAAGGTCCGACGATCTCGACGCACTGACCGGCGATGTTGCAGGTCGTGCCAGTTCCGCAGTTGCCGCAGGAGCCATTGCAACCGTCAGGACCGCAGACCCTTCCGTTGCAGTTTGGAGTGCAGACGGTGGAAGAAACGCAAGTGCCTTCGTCGCACCACGTTCCTTCCACACAGTCACCGCAGGACCAGCCGCAGCCGTCGGGGCCACAGCTTTTGCCATCACACTGAGGCTCGCAGACCGGCCGGCCATTGTCGGGCTCGGTCGAGCCTTCGTCCGCCCGCCCGGGCACATCATACCCGGGGTTGTAGTTGTCGTCCCAGCAGTCTGCCGGGAAAAATTCCCCTCCATCGCGGCACGAGACCGCGAGGAGGGAGCCAAAGAAAAGCACCAAAACCGGGTACCTCATGATCGCACCTCCGAAAAGAATCCCATGTCGTCTTATCTCCGGCAGGACGCCCGTCCAGCCGAAGGTTGTTCACGCGACATTAGCCGCGAAAAGCAGTAGACAGCACGCTTCACCACGAGGCGAAACGTGCGAAAGAAACAATATATATATCAGCCCAAGAAGCATCGTCTTAAGCCGTCGATCATGAGGACGAAACTCTTTTGCCCGCTAAAACAAAGAGCGATCATCCCCAAGGTCGACAGCTTAGAAGAACTAGCCTCAATCAAGCTAAATAAATTAAACATTCAGTCGAGTTGTCAAAGAACATCCTACCCTTACTGCAGACCTTGAATCCTGGCTTTTGAAAGCCAAAGTTGATTTTCTGCCTAAGTGTCTTGATGAATGCGTGCATGTTAGCGGGCACCCTATCACGAAGTAAAAATAGGAGCCGAATTATAACAATAAACTCACGTTTTGTCTAGTTTATATAGACTTTGAAAAATCTTAAGAGTATTATCCGCTCAAATTAAGAAATAAACATGAGTAATAACTTTGCAATAGGTCTGTTATTAATAGGAGGAGCAATCCTCACGATGGGAGATGTATTGATGAAAAAATGGGCTTCGAGCAGCAGCAATATATACTACATAATCGGAATAATAGTTTATGTTATCGCTATAGGATTTTTGGCCGAATCATTCAAATACAAAAACATGGCGGTGGCCAATGCTATCTGCGTAGGATTTAATATAGTAACGCTTGTGCTTGTTAGCTGGCTTTATTTCAAGGAAGCCCTGACTATGACTCAGTTAATAGGGGTCGGTTTGATTTTGACAGGCATTTTTGTGATTGAACTTTTGTGAAAATCTTTTAAAGTTTTAATTAAGGTTTAATTGACGAAAGTAATTTTAATTGTATAATTAATATCCTGGCCGGATTGTGTCCAGAGAGGAGAATTTCTGATCTCATACAGGTTTTGAACATTTGTTCTCAAAGTCGTATGAAGTATGGATATCGATGGATTTGCGGTCAGCGATCATTAAAAAATAGACATTACGTTATAAGCGTTTCTTTTAAGTTTTGAAGAGCGGTTGGGGGAGTGAAAAATTTTAAAGTGACTTTAAATTTTAAATGAATTTAAATATTCAATTAGTTTCAATGATTGAAGTTTTTCTTTGCCTCAATCGCTTCTTCATCTTTTTGAAGAAGCGCTAAGTGCTCGCAAGGGCACATGATATATCCGACAGGATGTCGGAACATTAATCCCTTTTTATCGTCTGTAATCCGCGGGAGGAAAGCAGGCGTTGGACGTTTACTCGTTTCAAAAGGCGAATAGTCGCGGCGAATCGCGAACGGCGCGATTTTCGTCTGACGACGAGAATTATCCAGAGCGGACAGCGAGTAACGCCATCGCGCGCGAAAGCAAGTCCGCACCCTCAAGGAGGGGTCATGATGCGAAAATTGCTTATGTTAATCTTGGTGCCCACTTTCGTGGTCACCGGCTGGTTGACGCCTCTCACGGCGTCGGCCAAGGATGAAACCTGTCCGAAGTCCTGCCCGACGGGGGAGCGCCTCGCGCGCTACCACGTCAAGATCACGAACGAAACAGACGAGGCATGCGGGACTTACCAGTTCCGCTGTCGCTGTGTCCCCAACTCCGGCTATCTGCTGGCGAAGCTGGCAGAAGCCGAGAAGGAAATCAGCCGCCTGAAGGTCGCACTCGACCAGAAGGACAGGGCCATCTCTGCTTTGACTCTCGAAAACGGGCAATTGAAAGCTCGGGTTCGTGAACTCGAAGTGGAAATCGGCCGCCTGAAGGTCGCCCTCGACCAGAAGGGCGGCTCCATCAACACTTTGACCTCGGAAAACGGGCAGCTTGCTGCTCGCGTCTCCGAAGTTGAGGAGGAGATTGGCCGCCTGAGATCTGAGGTCGATCGCCTCAATGTTGAGAACTCCGAGCTGAGTCTGGAGAATGCGGAGCTGAAAGGCCCGCACAATCTCCAGCTTTCGCTCGAATTCATGTCGGCACTGCGGGTGGTTGATCCGCCCGCGAGCTGTGCGACGTGCCGGCAGAAGAGGTCCTTTCCGATGGCCGGGACCCTGGGGCTCAAGTACGAGTTCCACCTGGCCAAGGGGTATCTCGGGCTCGCTCCTGTCGTTCTGCTTCGCGCAGGTGGTGACGATTCCGGGGATATCTTCGGTGGCGGAGGATTGGGCCTAGAGTTCAACATCTTCCCCGAGCCGAAACATATCTTCAGGATCGGTTTCGACGCGGCCGGCCTTGTCGAAGGGAATGCCGAGGAAACAGCATTCAACTTTGAAGCCGGGTTCTCGTTGGGCGCCATCTGGGCGCCCGGAATCGGGTTCTCGGTGGGTGTGCGATACTCGTTGCACGCCTTGAATGAACAGGAGCATGTCCCCTGGGCATTCATCCAATTCATCGTTGGCATCCCAACGAAGTCGTCTCGCTGACATCATCAGTCCTTAAGCCGTCCCGCCGGCTAAAAGGACTTGTAGGCCCGGGAGGAAGGGTGGCTCAACTTCGCCGCCCTCCTCCCGGGATTGAGGAATAATCAATCCCTTGCTAGAAGCTACGTAATGTCTATTTTTACCTTTTTGTCGTACACAAAAAGCTTATTTTACAAACTCAACTACAGAAACAATAAAAACCCGTATATAAAAATTCCAGACAGAAAAAACCCAGGACATATTGCCCTGGGCTTTTCCCCCTCATTCCTATGAAAATTCTATTCGTATGAGTCTTTACTGCGCCTTATTTAGGTGGACGCCAACCATAATTTTCAACTCATTGAGCGTTCAAAGCTCAAGCGAGTTATTCTCTTATTTCAACAATCCAGCCTGATACAATTTATAAAGTGCCAATACGACCTCTCCTCTCGTGGCCTTGATGCCAGGGTAGAAGAATCCACTATATGTAGTGAAAAGATTGTAGTCATGAGAAACACATACGTATTTTGTGTACCATGCTCCAAGAGGTGAATCAGAATAATAAATTGAATTACATGTTGGGAATTCATAATTCTGAGCAGCTTCAGCGGCCTCAATTATAAATTTTAATATCTCAACTCTGCTGATTTCGCTTGCAGGTTTTACAAGTGTTGTTCCACCGTATCCGTTAACCAATCCATAGAATTTACCTGTGCGTAAGTAAGGCATATACCAACCGCCTACAGTAACGTCTGTAAATCCAAGGTTCGTATAGTTATCGGAAAGGATAGGTAGTGAGAATGCTCTTAATGCAACTGCCAACGCTTCAACTCTATTTATATAACCGTATGGTTTGAAATAGTTGCCAGGGTATCCATTGATAATTCCTTTGGATTTTGCCCAAACTATAGCTTCACAGTATGGGGAAGTGTTTGAAACATCCCAGAATCCTGCGTTTTCACAGTTATAAGCTGTTGTACCTCCTAAACTACCTGCTTCCCCGATTACGAAATATCCTCTTTCTTTATCAACTTTTGTTGATGAACCATCAACTTTTGCAGTAATTAAATAAGAATATTTTGTGTCTTTTGAAAGTCTATCGTCATCATCATCACGACCATCCCATTTAACAGTATAAGTTCCCGCTTTTTTATCTTTTTTATTCTCAAGTACGATTTCAGCTCCGGATGTTTTGTCGCCTTTGTAGATAGCCACAGTTACCTCGGCATCATCATCGATTTTATATGTGATTTGAGCACCGGTAGTTGTGCTTTTTTCAATTACAACAGGAGTGATTGAATCGTTTGTTACGTTTGTTTTGTTTGATGCAATATCATCTTCCGCAACTTCTACATTAACAGTCTTAGATGCTTTTTCTCTGCCATCTTCCGCTGTAACTTTGAATTTATAATCACCTTCTTTTACTTCATCACCGTCATCATCGGTGCCATCCCATTTCACTGCGTGCCATACATCTCCATCCAAATCTTCTTCGTCAATTAAAGTATCTATTTTTTTTGTACCTTTAAATACATCAACAGTAACTTCAGCATCATCTTCAGTTCTGAAAACTACATAAACAAATTCACCGGCATCATTATCGAAAGACGTTTTTGTTACGAATATATCAGAAATTTCAACATCATCATTATTATCGTCATCATCATCGTCATCATAGCTAACTCTCACAGGGATTCTGATTTTATAATCATCAGCTTCAAGAACTATATACCAAGTACCTTCCTCTATAATATCACCATCATCATCAGTACCGTCCCATTCAAAATCATAATCATCTTCATCCAAATCTTCTTCATCCATTAACTCGACATCATCTTCTCCAGATTTCTCAGCAGTCAAAGTGAAATCATCAACATCATCATTTAATTCCCAAGTGATTGTGAGATCATCTTCAGTAGGATCCCAAGTACAATCATCAACATCAGCATCGTCTATAACTCCCAAAGATTTTTCGGTACCGCAAGTTGCAGTTACTTCATATATATCATCGTCATCATCATCGTCATCCTCTGATGTAACAACAAATCCAACCGCTTTATTAATAGAAACGCTTCCGGAAACCGTATAAACAGCCGCATTCACTAAGTAAGATCCATCTTGCAAAATAGAACCGTCGGCGAGTCTGCCGGCGAAAGTTTTTGTATAAGTATATGAATTCGTACCGTCCAAAGTAATTGAAGAATCCAAGGTCACAAGAGATTTACTTGTATCTGGATCCAAAACTTTTACAGTAACAATCGAAGCTTCTTTGACTTTAAGTCTTATAACGGTTTTTTCACCATCAGAAGGATCGAAAACGCTTGGAGTGATAGTTAATGATTCCACAGGGGAAACAACTGTGTCTCCAGAAGTTGGGACTCCACCATCAATAGCTGCAAACGCTGTTTGTGTTGCAAGCATTGAGAACAACGCAACAACACTGAGTAATTTTTTAAACATATTTTTATAAATTAAAAGAATAGGAAAGCAATACTATATAATACTTGCCATTTTGTCAACAGTATTTTTAAGATGCTTATAAATAGCTGTTATAAAACGAAATTTTAAGGTGAAAGATGTTTGAGATGTTTAACCAAGAACAACGTACCTTTATTATTAAAAAGAAGTTTGCCTTTTTCGTTGCGTACCAAGTAAGGCATTTTGAAAAATTTTTCTCTACATCGTTCACAGACGGAAAATGCAGTGCCATATGTGCCATTTAGAAAATAATGATCGTTTCCGCCTTTTTGAGGATTGTCTCCCACAACCATTATTTCACGAATGCGTTTATCTTTTGTGTTGAATTTTACATCGCGCTTCGTAAATAAAAAATCATGGAAAGCTTTGATCCCGGAGTCTTTATCTGCATTAGCAGGGCACACGAGACATCCTAGCCCGGAATTTCCGACATGCATTATTTTACGAGTGTTTTTATAAGGGAATTTTTTTATATATTTTAAAATACTTTTATAAATTTCATCAGACATTTTGTAAGTGTCGTGAACGTTTAACTCCATATCTTTCGGTCTCAATACGATAGGAATTTTATGATCCAAAAGTCGTGCGAATTTTTTCGTGACTTTTATCAGTCCGGTTTCGAATTTTTTTTTCGGGAAATCTTTCGGCCAGTCGGCTTTATGGAAAATTTTGTAACGTTTGGTTGTCGGATCGTAATAATATCCAATGGCTCCATTCTCGGCTATCAGATACAAATTTTTTAATTTTGACAGCAGTCGATGTTTTTCAAGATATTCGTGCAAAGGCTTGATTCTTCTTTTGAATGAATCAAGCTGACGTCCGGTACATATTGCTACAGGAAAATCAGTTTTTAGCAGTCTGGCGAATTCTTTGACTATTTCAGGATCAATTTTATTAACTCCTTTTTCAGTAATGGTTCCATCAAAATCCACCATCAAGGCCTTAAATTTCTTGAAATCAATTTTCCGGAATGGGTTTTTCATGCACGCATAATAGCAGAGAAAAACAGGGGTGGAAAGGTGTACAAACCCGTTAAAAAATGGTATAATTGCACGATGCCTAAAATAGATTCTAAAATCAGAACATTAATAAGAAACTCGCTATTTTTGAGTAAAGATGAGAGCGCAAAGCTACTAGCTTTATTAGCAAAAATGACAGAAGGAGAAAAACAGGAACTTTTAGACGTGCTGCAAACCGAAAAACAACAAATCAAAGAAACAGTGAAAAATTTAATAAAAATAAAAGGTGAGAGCGGTATCTCTGACCTTAACATTTTTATAAACACAGAAACTGGCAAATTAAGAAAAGGAAAAGAAAGTACGGAAAGAAAAAAAGAAAAAGAAACACTAAACGAATTACTAAAAGAACTAGATGCCTGAAAATAATTTAAATACAGAACTTTCAAGGCTTGATTCGCTTGATGATAAAAAAGATAAAAAAATATCTGTAATTGAAGGTAGGGAAGAAGAATTGACTGATACTTTTATAAAAAAGAGTGAAGATCTTTTCGATAAAGTTGCTGAGTTAGAAGATGAAGATCCACTGAAAAATAGTATCAAAACTGACACAATAAATTATTTAAAAGGAATAGATGGCTCAAACATAGAGCAAAATGAAAATGAATTCAGAGCAAAAGTGGATGGATTTATAGCAAAAGTGGAGTTGAGAATAGAGATTCAACTCAAAGTTGAACAGTTAGACGCGACATCACATTGGGGTAGTCTACTTGGGATTGGGGTAATTTCCAATGGATACAAAAAAAGTCTTCTTAGTGGAAAAGAAATAAGTGAAAACTCGATAATGGATTTAGAAAATTACGTAAATAAATCAGGAGAAACAGCAAAGAAGTACATGACAGCGGTTTCTTATTTTATGGAAGATAAAATGCCAATGCCTGAGAATAATGACGTGATGGCTAAATTTATAGATGCAAATACAGTGGAGGGAATATTAACTGGGGGTCTGAAAAATTCCACAGAGTTGCTTATGAAGTTTGAGGAGATTGCAAAGACCGCGCAAGAAAAACGCAAAGAATGTGAATCGTTCGGAAATGGGTTTAAAGATATAGTCCAGCAATCAAAAGTTTCCGGACAGGTATTGAAACTTTCGGAGGATAGAGAAGGGATGATTGATATGTTTATGGTTTTGATAGAGCAAAAAAAACTGGATCAAAAAACAGTGCTAAGCAAAATTGAAAATGTCTTGAAACTTACGGAATTAAAGGACATTTCAAATGAAGGATGGACAAATATCACAGAAGCAAAAATGTTTTTAATTGGAGCGGTTTTGAGGGAAGATAATAAAGGTGAATTAAAGAAAATGCAGGCCGAACTTTTTGCGGAAAAAATATTCAAAGATGCCGAAAATAAAATAACTGCAGAATTGAATGCGAAAAACGATGAAGCTAAAAAGATTGGAGAAGAGATAAACGCATTCAAAAAGAAATATACAGTTGGAGGTGCTTTTTATTCTAATCTATTGTTAGACAGGGCGACATCAGTGATGACTCAAGGGGAAAACGGAGAAATGGTGGAAACAAACGCTAAAGGAAACTTTACGCAATTTTTCGAAATGGAAAAAAATCTTGATTCGCAAAAAGCAGAGCTCTTAAAACTACAAATCAATTTATTAAAAAATACATCTCTATATTCATCAGCACTTATTGAAATTGAAAAGAAAGGCAATCTGTCTTTGGACAACTTGAAAAAAACTGTTGGTGAAACTTTTAAAAAAGAAACAGTCTCAGATCCGAGGATAGCATCTGCACAAGCTGAGCTGTCTTCGGTTGAATTTAAATTAAAAGCAAAAAAAGATTTAGCGAAAGAATTGCAATACAGACAGGCTTTAGAAAAAGGAGAAGAAATTAAAGATCCAAAGATGAAAGAATATGCAGCATCTCAGGATGAAAAAGAAATTCAGAACCTCTCGGATATAAATGAAAATTTAAGAAAACAAACAGAATCAGTGCCAGGCGAAGTGAATTCCATTATTGGGAAATATGGATCACTAGCCAATGTCCCGCCGGAAGAGAAAGATTTTGTAGCATATAAATTGAACTCTTTGATGATGTTATCAAAGAAATCAATGAAATTTTTAGCGGCAGAAAAAGGAAAAAGGGTGGAAATGTTATTGTTGGCAGGAGGAGATCTAAAAGATCCAAAAATAAATGACCTGGAATTAGAGTTTTCGAAACAAGAAGGGGTGGTTTCGCAAATTGAGGCATTCGCAAATATAGAGCCACAAGTTTATAGTATAGATTCTTCAATGGCTGAAGGGAATTCTTTGATTCTCGGACAATTAAACTCAAAGATAAGTCCAAAATTAAACACTGCAATGGAAGGACTTGTGAAAGAAAGTAAAGAAGTCGGATGGTATCTGAACTCACAAATGCCGGCAGAGATGAAGGAGAGGGAAAGATGGGGAAGAGGGATTTACGATCTGCTTGAAACAGCAGCAAGCAAAATTACCGGCATGGAAGAAGCCATTTTGAACGGACGAAAATTATTGGAGTCTTCAAAAGAAGACTTGCTTAAAGAGAAGCAATCAATTACCGGAATATTCGCACAGCGTCCAGAATTAATCCAAATTAGAAATAATCTAATAGATAAAGTAATAGCAGGAATAGATAACGTATTGAATAACGAGTTTTCAGATGCTCAGCTCGCAGAAGTTAGGAAGATGAAAGACAAAATACAGGAAGAGAAAGATGAAATAGGTTGGCGCGTAATAAAAACTGCGGTTGTCTTTGCAGGAACAATAGCACTGTCAATAGCGACAGCCGGGATAGCTGGTGCAGCGGCCGGTCGCTTGTGCCAATTTTTGGTATTAGGTCAAAGAGCAACACACATCGTTAAATTCGTTTCAGCGAACGTTGGGTTAGCAGCGGCATCATCGGTAGGAAGTAGATTAATGCAGGAATCAACAGCATTTATGCCAGGTAAAAATTGGGGAGAAAATGTCGATTGGTCTGCTGGTGCAATTGCAATGGATTTTGGAAAATCTTTAGCATTTTCAACAGCCATATCGGGTGCAGGATTGGTTACAGGTAGAATGATAGCGGCTCATACACTCAAAAAAACCGGCCTAACAATAGAGGAGTTGAGTGAAGCTGGATTATCAAGAATTGGAATGTTGCAAAAAGTATTAAATCCATTTGGAGAAGTACAAGGGAAAGGTATGGGTGTTATAGGGAAATTAAGAAATGCAGGTCATAAAGTTGCAGCGGAAACAGCACAAGAAGGATTGGAAGAAGGAGGTGAATCTATTCATCCATCCATAGGATACGCAATGGCTGTAATTAATGCAGCGCATGGGCATTCAGTAAACACATCAGTCCCAAAATTTGGTACATCTCTTAAAGACATAGGGGTGAGAATAGATGAAATAAGCAATCGTGTTGAATTTACACAACCATCGGCACAAGAATTTCAAGTAGTACTTATGGACAGTGCAAGACGCGAAGGAATTCAATTACAAAGTCAAATCAGAGAAGACGATAGTCTTGAAGTGACTTTTGACAATGGAGAAAGACAAGTATTTTATCCAGGATTTAGGACAGCTGAATTTGATCTTTTGCCAGATAGAGATGAAGAGATTCAAGCACAGGAATCATCT
>CAZGHH010000024.1:0-13433 GCA_964525485.1 uncultured Candidatus Peribacteria bacterium
ATAGACGTCGTCATATATACATCATTGGTAAGACTGGTATGGGTAAATCTACTCTTTTGGAAAACATGATTTATTCGGATATCATAGAGGGAAAGGGCGTAGGTATCGTCGATCCTCATGGAGATTTGGCTGATACTGTTTTGAGCTTCGTGCCGCCTTCTAGGACTAATGATGTTCTTTTAATTGATCCGTCTGACAGGGACTTCCCAGTCGCTTTTAACATGCTTGAAAATATAGATCCATCGATGAATTCGATCGTTTGCTCGGGGTTGGTCGGGATTTTTAAGAAAATTTATGCCGAGAGTTGGGGACCGAGACTTGAACATATTTTGAGAAACACGATTCTTTCGTTACTTGAAGCTCAGGGCGCGACTATGCTTGGTATCACGAGAATGCTTCAAGACGAAGATTTTCGTAGAAAAATTGTTGCTAAAATTACAGATCCTATTGTCAAAAGTTTCTGGGTGAATGAATTTGATAAAATGCAGGAAAAATTAAGAATAGAAGCTATTTCTCCAATCTTAAATAAAGTAGGACAGTTTTTATCAAGCCCTATTATCAGAAATATTGTTGGTCAGCCGAAAAGTTCCGTGGATTTGAGATTCGCGATGGATAAAGGAAAAATTGTCATCGTTAATCTTTCGAAAGGTAAAATAGGAGAAGATAATTCATCTCTTTTAGGTTCCATGATTATTACAAAATTCCAGCTCGATGCTATGAGTCGCGCAAACCAAAAAGAAGGTGATCGTAAAGATTTCTATCTGTATGTAGATGAGTTCCAAAACTTTGCGACAGAGGCCTTTGCTACAATTTTGTCTGAGGCTCGTAAATATAAATTGAATCTCACGATGGCAAATCAGTATATCGCTCAAATGCCTGATGAAGTGCGCGATGCTGTGTTTGGAAACGTTGGTACTTTGGTTTCGATGCAGGTCGGATTTGATGATGCTGAGTATATCTCCGGACAATTTGGAGAAGAGGTTTTGCCGCCGGATTTGGTCGGTATGAATAAATTTACCGCGTATTTGAGGTTATTGATTGATAATATGCCATCTAAGACATTTTCCATGGATACTCTTCCGCCGCCTAGTGGTCGCGTGATAGATGAGGAACGTTCTATGACTATTCGTAAAGTTACTCGCGAAAGATATTCACAAAAAAGATCGATTGTTGAGGAAAAAATTATGAAATGGAGTGGCGTTGACGAAGAGAGTTTGGCCGCAAGAAAAACTGTGGTTGATAAGAAATCTGCAACTATTGCAAAAAATCACATTGCTAAAAGGTCTCGCGATTGAAAAATTACCGTCGCAGAAACGTCTAAAAAATAAATATGAAAACTTTTAGTCAAAAGTGGAAAACCTTATTAAAAGATAAGCGCTATGTGTTACTTTTTATTTTTAGTATTTTGATTCTATTTTTCGCTGAATATTTATTAGTTGTTATTACGACTTATAAAGATGGGTTCACAAATTTTCCTTCTGTTGGGGATTTGATTCTAGATCATATTTCCGTGCGAGATTGGATGCCATTGTATTTGTATGGGCCTTTTGTTGCACTTTTAATCACCTTATTTTATTTAATTTTTTTCAGGCCCGATTTGTTTCCTTTTGCTTTATTTACATTTGCACTTATAGACCTTTTTCGCGCTTTTACTATTTCTCTTACCGATATTGCTCCACCTGCGGACATAATTTATTTGCAAAAACCTGAGCTGATAGATGCTTCTTTGAAATATTTATTTATGAAATCAGATTTGTTTTTTTCCGGGCACGTTTCGCATGTTCTTTTATCTTTTTTCCTGTTTAAAGAATTTAAGATCCGATGGTTTATGCTTATCTGGTCTTTCGTGATGGGAGCTACCGTTTTAGTGATGCACGTGCATTATTCTATAGATGTTTTTGCTGCATTCTTTATAACTTATGGTGTTTACAAGATTGCCGAAAAAATTTACAGCAAAATCAATAAAAGCTTTTTACAAAAAACTTCGTTTTAAAGTTGTTACAATATAATCTATTCCGCAATCAATGGTTTGATTCCTGGTAATTCTTTCCCTTCCAAAAACTCCAATGATGCACCGCCTCCTGTAGAAATGTGAGTGAATTTTTCAGTAGGAAGGCTAAATGTTGAAATTGCGTTTATAGTGTCGCCGCCGCCGAGAATAGATACGCAGTCTGTGCTAGCTATGGTCTCTGCGATGGTTTTCGTTCCGTGTTGGAAAGGTTTTCTTTCAAAAACCCCTACTGGTCCGTTCCAAATCACTGTCTTAGAGTCTGCTATCATATTGCAGAATTTTTCTGTCGACCATTTACCGATATCAAAAGCTTTCATATCTCCAATTAAATCTTCAACCCCCACTCCTGCAGTCTCTGCTTCGTCTGACAATTCAGATGCGACTATGAGGTCGTGAGGAAGAATTATCTTTGTTTTGTATTCCTGGCATTCCATCATGATTTCACGTGCTAGTTCAATCTTGTCTGCTTGAACCAGGGATTCGCCCATAAAGTAACCTGAAGCCGCTAAAAACGTGTTTCCAATGCCTCCACCTACGAGTATGTGATCAGCTTTGCCAATGAAATTTTTGATAACTCCGATTTTGTCGTCCATTTTTGCTCCGCCGAAGATCATTGTGAATGGATGAGCTGGATTGTCCATCACTGATGACAATGCCTCGACTTCTTTTTGCATCAAATATCCGGCGTATGAAGGGAGGTGATCAGAAAGTCCTGCCGTCGATGCGTGGCGTCTGTGCGCTGTGCCAAATGCATCATTCACGAAAATATCGGCGAGCGATGCGAGCTCGCGAGTGTACTGTTTTTCACATTCCTCTTCTTCTTTGCGGAATCTTATATTTTCAAGCATTACTATCTCTCCATCTTTCATTTCGGCTGTTTCGTTGTGGACCGTGTCTGTAGTGACGGCATCTAGTTTTTTTACAGGTGTTTTAAGGAGTTTTTCTAATTCTCTTGCGACCGGGTCTGTACTCAATTCATCTACGATTTGTCCTTTTGGACGGCCTAAGTGGGTGACGATGATTAAACGAGCGCCTTTTTCTATAAGGTATTTAATTGTTGGAAGAGCTTCGCGAATTCTTGTATTGTCGGCGACTTCTCTGTGTCCGTTTGCATCTGGATCTGTTAATGGCGTGTTAAAATCAACTCTTAAAATTACTCTCTTACCTTTTAAGTCTTCGATATCTTCAATTGTTTTTAATTTCATTGATAATAAGGGTTATTTAATTTTTCTTTAAATTTGTGTTTGCAAAATTGCCGCTTCCGCGAAAGATTTTCCTTTGTTTAAGCCTTTTTTTGAAGATCGAAATTTTGCCTGTTTTTCAGTCTCGCAGGTGAGAACTCCGAAGATAATTGGTGTGTTTAATTTCAATTGAACATCCATAAGTCCACGGAAGGTTTCACTACAGACGTAGTCGTAGTGATTTGTGTCTCCGCGAATAACTACTCCGAGTGCTATTACTGCATGGGGTTTGTTTTTCATTATTATTTTTTGCGCTGCAAATGGAAGTTCGAGCGCTCCAGGAACTCGAATGAGTTTTAGATTCTTTGTTTGCACTCCGTTATCCATCAATGTTTCCAATGTGTTTTCATATAGTTTGAGGCCTATTTCTTCACCGAAATAGGGGAGTATGATTGCTATTTTTAGATTTTTATTTTTCATTAAATTTTTATTAAATTCCCGTTAAATTTTCTGTGCGATTTAAATGAAACCTCTTTCTATCAGATATGCGTATTTCGTTTCACCTTCTTTGTTTTCAAGCAAACTTTCTAAATATTTACTGATTGCGTCAAATTCCAAATTCACTATATCATCTTCTTTTAGTTTCGATAAATTTGTGTTTTTCAACGTGTGTTCGACAAGGCAAACATCAAAAGTCTCTCTGTCTAAATATGAAATAGTTAGGCTTGCTCCGTTTATTGCTATTGAGCCTTTTAACGCCAGATGTTTTGCAAATTCTTTTGGATATGAAAATTTTATAACCGTCTGATTCTTGTATTGTTTGATTGATATCGTTTTACCTGTCGCGTCTATATGTCCCTGAACTATATGCCCGTCAAAAGATTCTCCCATTTTCATAGCTGGTTCCAGATTTACTGCTTTGTTATCTTTAGCAAATTTTAAGTTTGTTAATTTAACCGTTTCGTCCATTACCTTAAAACTCAATCTGTTGTTTTTGTGTTCTTCAAGTGTAAGGCATATTCCGTCTACGCTTACAGAAGCTCCATTTTTGATATTATCGAATATCGAAGTTTTTGCATCGATTATAAGAATGTTTTGATCTTTTAATTGAGCAACATCTGTTATCTTCCCGATCGACTGAATAATACCAGTGAACATATTTTTTTTATTATAGGATCGTATTTTAAATTAAAATTAAGGTTTTTTTAAGAGAAAACTTTATTTTTTGAAAATTTTATTTAAGAACGACAGTTTATTTTGATGTTGATATTTTTTTAACCCTCATTTCTATGAGAAGTCTAAATCAAGTCATGATGATCGGTCATCTGGCTGCAAACCCAGACATTCACACTTCTGCGACTGGTGTGAAAGTTGCATCTTTTCAAGTCGCTACAAATCGAGATTGGACAACTTCCGATGGTGCGAAAAAAGAAGCTGTCGATTATCACAGATTTGTTGCTTTTAAGGGATTAGCCGACGTTTGTGCTAAACATCTGGTGAAAGGAAGTCCTGTGTATGTTCAGGGTAGACTACAAAATGTTTCTTTTGACGGATCTGATGGAAAGAAACATTTCTTTACAGAAGTTGTTTTGGATAGTCTCAACATTCTTGTCTACAAAAAAGGTAAAACCGGCGTTGAATTGAATGTTCAAAATGTGACTGGCGAAAGTGCTGAACCAACCGGTTAATTCTATTTTTATTCCCCAATTATAAAAATCTTCTTTGTTTGGATCGTAAATGCCCAAAGGGAAGCTAGACTTAAATAGCTTCCCTTATTATAATCTGTTTGATTTAACTTCTTTTAATATGAAAATTTTCCAAAAGATTTCTGCGTTTTGTTTAATCGTTGTTTTACTTTCTACCTTGTCGGGTTGTAGAACTAAAACGCCCCCTCCTGCCGTGGATAAATCCGAACGGTCTTTGGTCGTCTATGGACTTGAAGACTCAAGAGATGTAATGGAGCCTTTGATAGCGAAATATACTGAGAAGTATCCAAATTATAAAATCACTTATCGTGGTTTCTCCAATTTCAAGGAATATGAGAAATTGATTCTAAATGAGATGGCTGAAGGTGGTGGGCCCGATTTATTTGCTATGCCAAATAATTGGTTTGTTAAAAACAGAAAGAAACTCGTAGCAATGCCTTCTACTCAAGGCGCTGTTAGCGATGTTCGAGGCACTTTTGTTGATGTTGTTGCCAAGGATTTGGTCATTACTGATGATAACGGAATTGAACGTGTATATGGACTTCCTTTATACGTAGATACGCTTGGTATTTATTACAACAAAGATCAATTCGAAGACAAAATTCCAAGTACCGGTAGGCCTGCTATAACTTGGGATGGAATTAAAAGTAATGTCATAGCTCTTACGAAAATCGATCAAAATGATCCGTCAAAATTCGAAGTTTCCGGTATAGGGCTTGGTCTGTCTAATGTTACGTATGGTTCGGACGTCTTGAAAAGTATGATGCTTGGCTTTGGTGCTGTTTTTTATGACGATTTAATATCAAAGGTTAATTTATCTTCTCCAAATTCAAATGGCGAATATCCAGCCAGCGATGCTTTGGATTTATACACGAGTTTCACCGATCCAATTCAAAGACATTATTCTTATAATTCTTCAGTTGGGGATGGGCTTGCATATCCAGACATAGATGCTTTTGTAATGGGGAAAGTTTCCATGGTTTTTGGTTATTCGACAACTTATAATTTTATATTAAACAGAAGAAATGCTTTGAAGTCGCAAGGCGCTCAAGTTATAGATGTTGATGTTATTAAAACAGCGTATTTTCCTCAAAAAGAAGATCCTGCTTCGTCTACCGCAAAAAGGTCTGTTTTAGCTTCTTATTTTGCTTATGGCATCAATAGAAATAGTAAAAATCCTGAAATTGCCTGGGACCTTTTGACTACTTTGGCTTCTCCGGATTTAGAAAAAGCTTATTTTAAAGCTACGAATAAGCCGACTAGTAGACGTGACTTAATTGCTTCTGAAAAACTGGATCCTATTTTTGGAGTTTTCGTTAATCAAGTCGGATTTGCAGATACTCTTCCTGTAACTGACTATTTGGAATACAAATCGTTTTTCACTCAAGTGATTGATTTGGTTAATAAAAAGACGCCGCTTTTGACTGCTATTAAAACTCTGGAAGCAAATATACAGGCTACTTTACCCGGAACAGGTTATAGAGTTCCTCTAAATGAAGAGTATTACAAGGATTTACAGAAGTAGTTTGGCGACAAAGTTTTCGTCAAATTTTGCCTTGAAATTTCTTGGCTGAAAAATGTTTTTTGTTAAATCTTATTTAAAAAGAAGGCTTTTGTATCCGTTTAAAAAATCTTTTGCAGATGTCGGTTTTTTCCCTTCGAGCTGTACCGATGTAGGTATCAAAATCCCATTTTTTGTTTTGAACCCAAAGGTGTTTTTATCTATTAATATTGCTGTTCCTGTTTTTTCTTTTGACTCTGACTCTCCGCTTCTCGCTTCGAGAATTTTTAATATTTTATCGTTGATTTTGGTGTATGTTGATGGCCATGGATTTAATGCTCTGATTTGATTGATTAATTCTTCGCCGTTTTTATTGAAATCCAAAAGCCCTTCCTCCTTTTCAATTTTTCTGCAAAATGTTGCTTTTGAATCGTTTTGTTTGATTGGTTCCAAAATCCCACTGTCTATGTCTCTTAGTGCAAATGGTAAAATTTCTGCTGATTTTTCAGCTAATCTCTGAGAGAGAGTGTCATAAGTGTCATCTTTTTCAATAGGATATCGGCGCACGAGGTAAATATCTCCGTGATCGAGCTTGTCGTCGATTTTCATTATGGAAACACCCGTGTCTTCATCGCCATTTAATAAAGCTTCTTGAATAGGGGAAGCTCCGCGATAGCGAGGGAGTAGGGAAGGATGTACATTGATGCATGAGAACTCCAGTAATGCTTTTGGGATAATTCCTCCGTATGCAACTACGACTATGTAATCAGGTTTGTTTTTTTTAATTTCCTCTATCAATTCTTCATCAATTTTGTCTTTTTGAATGACCGGGAGGTTTAGTTTATCCGCGATTTCTTTTATAGCCGGTTCCATTATAGTATTTCTGTCTCCTTTTTTACTCGTCATTGTTACTACCCCGAGTATCTCGAAATATGGATCCATTGCTAATGCTCTTAATGACGGAACTGCGAATTTTGGCGTGCCGAAATAATAGATCTTCATGCCTCGATTCTATATTCTTTTTATTACTGAAACAAATGATTATTTTTTAGCGGTCCGATTTTTCTACCGATCCGACAATTGAAGTTGCTATCGCCCTACATTTGCTACAAATTATCTCTATACTTCCTTTGCGAATTCTTTCCGATACGCCTGGTGTGTTTATACCATTGACCATTCTACTTATATCCGTTAATGTTTCTTGAGTTGCTCCTATTATGCCACCTTTCAATGCGATTTTTGCACTCACAGCTTCTGGCAATGAAGCCCCTCCGTACATAGTTTTTTACAAATTTAAATTAGGTCTATTGATTAATTTTCAAAAAGCAGTATAATATCCTCTTAAAATTCAAAGGAAAATGCAAAATACCGATTACGAACAATTTGGGAAAGTGGCTGAAAAAGCACGAAAAGTGCTGATAATCGGGCATAGAAAACCAGACGGAGATGCGTTGGGAAGTATGTGTGCTCTTAATTTGTTTTTTGAAAGATTGGGAAAAGAATCTGTTATGGCATGTGTCGATTCTCCTTCAAAAAAATATTCATTTATTCCAAACGTGAAATTCATAGAAAATGACATTGATCCATCTTATTATGATCTAATAGTGATCGTGGATTGCGGGGCGCATTATATGAGTAATTTTCATGAAAAATATCCCGAACTTGTACCTTTTGGCGATGAAGAAAAAACTCCTTATGTCGTGAATATAGATCATCATTCTTCGAATGATTATTTTGGACATTTAAATATAATTGAAGAGAGCGCAGCGTCGGCTACAATGATTCTTTATAAAATTTTTGACTATCTTGGCTGGAAAATAACTCCCGAAATTGCTACTTGTTTGTTGACGGGAATTTATAATGATACAGGTAGTTTTATGCATTCAAATACTTCCGATGAAGTTATGCGAATTGCTTCCGAGTTACTTCGTAGAGGAGCTAAAATTTCTCCAATTATCAGAGCGCTTTTTAGATCCAACACTATTGATACGTTAAAAACCTGGGGAAAAGTTTTTGAACACACCGAAGTTACAGACGATAATTATTTACTATCCGTTATAAAAGAAGGAGATCTCGATCCTGGACAGGATATGGATCATTTAGCCGGTGCAATTGATTATATGAATATGGTTCCGGATGTTAATTATTCAATGCTTATCAAGCAAGATCGGGGGCATATAAAAGGCTCACTTCGAACTCGTCGTGACGACGTGGATTTGTCGGAAATCGCCAAAAAATTTGGTGGGGGAGGGCATCCAAAAGCGGCCGGATTTACTATTAAAGGAGATTTAAAAGATGTGTTTGGAAAATAGCCACCGTTGTGATAAATTTTCATCATGTCTGACGAAATACAAGCTGTTGCAAAAGATGTTGCAAATTGTTCCAAATGCCAACTTTGTTCCGGTAGGACAAATGTCGTGCCAGGGAGTGGTCATCCAAAAGCAAAAATTCTTTTTATTGGCGAAGGTCCGGGTAAAGATGAGGATTTACAAGGCAAACCGTTTGTTGGGGCTGCCGGAAAATTATTAACGAAATTGATAGAAAGTATAGGCCTTACAAGAGATGACGTTTTTATCACGAATGTTGTGAAATGTAGACCTCCCGAAAATCGCGATCCGTTTCCTGAAGAAGTGGATGCTTGTTATTCTTATTTGGTACGTCAATTAAAAGCCATACAACCTTTGCTGGTTGTGACTCTTGGTCGTCATTCAACGGCCAGATTTTTACCCGATGCAAAAATTTCTCAAGTGCATGGTCAGCCAAAAGTTTATAAAGGAATTTGGCAAAAATTACAGGTTTATTTGCCTTTGTATCATCCTGCGTTTGCTTTGTATGACCCTAGAAACAGGACTATCCTGGAAGAGGATTTTAAAAAAATTCCATTGATATTAAAAAAATTGGAACAACAACAAAAAAATGAGTCATAAAAATTATTTATTGATTATCTTGGGAATTTCTATGCTTGCTTGGATTGGCTTTGTTACTGTGATTTTTAAGTTTGATCCTTTTGCCAATACTTCTATTGCTTTGGCCTTTTTTTATTTGAGTTTATTGATCGCTCTGACGGGAACTTTTACTTTGATCGGTTATTTTTTTAGAATTTGGCTTTATAGAAATGAAATTTTTTACGTGCATTTGAATATATCTTTGAGGCAGGGTGTTCTTCTTTCTTTGATCGCTGTTAGTTGTCTTGTTCTGCTTATGTTAAAAGTCTTGACCTGGTGGTCAGGCGGATTGCTTGTAATGTCTGCTGTTTTGATAGAACTTTATTTTGCGTCCAAAGAAGAAATTTGATTTGATTCTTCGAAATATACCGGGTTTTCTATGACTCGTATTTTGCTAACCGGCCAAAAAGAAACCCACGCTTTTCCTTCTATGTTTTTTAATGGAACGAATGCGTTTTCAGGATCTCCTTCACATCCTCCGGCGTATGGATTTTTGAAACAAGTTCTTGAGTCCGTACTGGCATTTCTATTGTCTCCCATCGCGAAATACTCTCCTTCCGGGACGGTGAAAATCTTATATCCTGTCGCGAAAGTTGGCGTGTTGCGTCTGTTTTCTTCGTTTAGGTATGATTCTTCTAATTTTGTTCCGTTTGGGTGGTCTGAATTTGTTATATAAACTTCTCCATTTAATATTTCGACTGTTTCTCCAGGCAACCCTATTATTCTTTTTATAAAATATTTTTCATCTGAAAATTTTGGCACAAAAACGATTATATCTCCTCTTTTTGGCTCTTCAACGTAATATCCTGCTTTATTTAATATTATTTTTTCTCCATATTCTTTTATGCATTCTTCGTTAATATTATTCAAAGAATCACACATTGAGGGCCCATATATGTCGAAAGGTGTGACTAAAAATTTTTCAACCAATAAAACTACTCCAAAAACTATAGCTACATTTACTACAAGGTCAGCCATCCATATTAAAGACGGTTTTATTTTCTGCCAAAGAGGTGATGTCATATTTGTTTTTTTAAGACCTATGAATAGTATTCTCAAAATTGCAAAAGTAAAGCAAAAAATGGTATAATACTATCATATGAAATGGAGAGAAGCTTTATACAAGAAACACTTGGATGATGGTGAAGAAATCATTGAAATTGTTCACCGTCATTGGTTTATTTTGAAGAAAAAAGTGTGGAAAGCAACTACTTTTGGAATTTTGCCACCTTTGATAATTTTTGTTTTTTATCCGGGGTTTTGGCCTCTATGTCTGGCTTGGCTGATTATTGGTATTGTTTTCTATATTTTCGGATTTATTGATTGGTATTTTGATTGTTTGTTATTAACTAATGAGGGCGTTATTGATGTTGAAAGAAAAGGAATTTTTGATAATGCTTCGAAGAAAATTGAATATCATACTATTGATGGTATTTCTTTCGAGGTAAAAGGAGTTTTGCCAACACTTTTAAATTACGGACATATTATAATAGATAAAATGGGTTCGGGTATTCATATTAACCTGTATGACGCTCCAAATCCTGCAGCTGTTAATAAAAAAATCATGGATTACCAGACCGAGTTTGTGAAAGAAAGGATGTTTTCTGATCATGAGGCTCTCAAAGGAATGCTTGCCGAAATGATAGCAACCCATGTGAAGGAAAAAGGAGGATATTCTAATATAAAAAAAAGGTAGTTTAGAAGACTTGTTTTTAATCTTAGATTTTAAATTTTGCGTTTTGTGGTCAAAAAAAAAGTTTTTGTTTTGGGTGTATGTGGCAAAACCGCTTCAGGGAAATCGGAGGTTTTGAAAGTTTTGGCTGGTCTTGGGTGGAAAGTTTTGGATGCCGATAAAATAGTTCATGATTTGTATCGGGCCGGACGTGAAGGACAGAGGAGAATTGCTGATTTTTTTGGTGAGGAATTTATTTCGAAAAATGGAAATGTGAACAGGAGGAAATTGTTGAAAGTGGTTTTTGGTGATCGCAAAAAATTGAAGATTTTGAATGCCCTGATACATCCGCTTGTTATCAATGAAATTCGAAAATTTATAGATTCATGTGCAGATAGTGACAAAGTCGCTGTAGAGGCTTTTTATTTTGAAGAAAAAGGACTTGGCAAGGTTGTCGATAAAATTTTGTTTATTGAAAGGCCTTTGGATGAAATTAAAAAATCTCTGAATGATAGGGGAGTTGATGGAGGCTTGGTTGGTGAAATTCTTGATATGATTCCTGTCTCTGTTAGAACAGATATAGTTTTGGAAAACAATTCCACTTTGAAGACGTTGCAAAAAAAGGTTATAATGGCACTCGAAAAGTCGACTTAGAAGTCGATGAATTCGATCGAAAAATTATAACTTTATTTAATTTAGTTTATGCAGGAATTCGAAGCGGTAATAGGATTGGAAATTCATGCTCATATTTCTACGAAAACGAAGATGTTTTGCAGATGTAGTAATGATTCTTTTGGTTTACCACCGAATGTGAATGTCTGTCCTGTTTGTATGGGCTTTCCTGGGATGTTGCCCGTGTTGAATGAAGAGGCTTTGAAAAAAGGAATCCGAGCTGCATTAGCCCTAGGATGTGAGATTCAGAAGTTTTCCAAATTCGATCGCAAAAATTATTTTTATCCGGATTCTCCGAAAGGATTTCAAATTTCACAGTTTGATCAGCCTTTGTCATTGAAAGGCCGTGTTGAGATTGATGTCGATGGCGAGAAAAAAGTTGTGAATATTACGCGTCTGCATTTAGAGGATGATGCTGGCAAATTAACTCATGTTCCAGCGGGGACTTTGGTTGATTTCAATAGAGCTGGTGCGCCTCTTATGGAGATCGTAAGTGATCCGGATTTAAGGTCGTCAGCTGAGGCTGCTGCGTATGCGAAAGAAATTCAGAAAATTCTTCGCTATGTAGATGCGAGCGAAGCTGATATGGAGAAGGGAATGATGCGTTTCGACGCGAGTGTTTCAATTAGAAAAAAAGGTGAGAAAATTTTGAATCATCGTTCAGAAATTAAAAATTTAAATTCGTTCAAAGCTCTTGAGGCTGCGATCGATGCGGAAATTTTGCGTCAAACTGCTTTGTACGAAGCAGGGGAGAAACAGGAGGAGGATTTCACTGTTGGCTGGAATGACGACAAACAAGAAATTTATATAATGCGTAGCAAGGAGGGTTCGAGTGACTATAGATATTTCCCTGAGCCGGACATTCCGCCGATTATTATCACGGAGGAGGAAATTGAGCGATACAAGGCCGGCTTACCAGAGTTGCCTTCTGTCAAAAAGGCTCGATTTATGGCTTCGTATGGCCTGAACGACGACGATTCGAGGGTTTTGACTTTGGATTCTGAGTTGGCGGACTATTATGAGAAGGTTGTTGAGATTTGTGGAGATAGTCGGCTTTCGGCTTCTTTTGTTTTGACTGTTTTGATGAAATATTTGAAAGAAGAATTAATTGGTGTCGACGAGCAAAAAGTTACGGCAGAGATGATGGGTGAGTTATTGAAAATGGTTATTTCAGGTGCGATTTCAAACAATGTCGCGAAGGGTGAAATTTTCGAAGAAATGTATTTAAGTGGGCGAGCTGCGGCTGAAATCGTGAAAGAAAAAGGACTTGAGCAGGTCAGTGACGTGTCCGCTATTGAGGAAGTTTGCAGACGAGTCGTTGATGCAAATCCTGGGATCGTTGCGGATATCAAGGGAGGGAAAGATCGTGCTATCGGGTCTTTGATCGGATTGGTCATGAAGGAGATGAAAGGTAAGGCAAATCCGAAGTTAGTGGACGAGATGGTACGAAAAATGTTATAATATTACTGTATTTAAACCTCATTTAACCTCATTACTATGTTTGAAACTTCTGCTGATGTTTTAAGAATGGCCGGCGCTGTCGGGATTATTGTGTTTGTGATTTTTATCTGCATGACGCTTCTTTATGTGATGTTTATTTTGCGTGATATTTCGAAAATCCTCGACGATGTAAAAGATATTTCAAGCAGAGTAAAAACTTCTATTATCAGTCCTCTCAAGGCCGCAAACTATCTGATTGAAAAAATCACTCCTTATGTAAATCAGCTTTTGGAGATGAAGAAGAA
>CAZGHH010000025.1:0-13121 GCA_964525485.1 uncultured Candidatus Peribacteria bacterium
TTGATTTTTGTATTAATTCTTCTAAAGTCATCCTGTTATTATATCATTTTTTAGGAGTTTTTAACAGAGTACTTAATCTGGACGGCTTTGATTTTTGATAAGTCTAATGTAAACTTCGGATCCAGGGCATTTAAAGGCATTTAAAGAAGCAAGATGGGCATCACTCCAATGATGAGTCAGTATCGGGCTGTGAAGGAAAAATACAGTGATTGTATGGTACTTTTTCGACTTGGAGATTTTTATGAAATGTTTTTCGAAGATGCCGTTGAAGGATCGAAAATTCTCGGAATTGCACTAACTGCCAGGAATAAAGGTGATGGAATGAAAGCACCGATGTGTGGAGTTCCTTTTCATGCTGTGGATGGATACATCGCAAAGCTCACTCGCGCAGGTCGCAAGGTCGCACTGTGCGATCAAATGACAGAGCCTGATGGCCGTGGGATAGTGGAGCGCGAAGTTGTGCGCGTCGTGACTCCCGGTACGACTTTTGACGACAATATTCTTGATAAGAAGAGTAACAATTATGTTGCGTGTTTGGTTCAGAATTTTGATGGATATGGATTCGCGTATAGTGATGTGACAACCGGAGAATTTTTTGTTACTCAATTTGCGGGACTGACGCCTGTGGAAGCTGAAATTCAGAGGCTTCATATTACTGAAATTATTATGGATGAATCTCTCATCGACAATGAAGATGTTCGTGCAATTTTTGCGAAATTCAAATGGCTTTCTTATTTTCCTTTTGCAATTTATTCCGAGCCAGAGAAAATTTTGGCTGATAATTTTGGAATAAAATTTAGTGGAATTTTTGGATTGGAAGAGAAAAAAGCTGCAATTCAGGCCTCTGCTGTTTTGTATGAATATTTACGTGAGACTCAAAAAACTGATTTGAAACATATTGATGGAATTCGATGGTACATGAATTCTGATTTCATGGATTTAAGTGATTCTACTTTTAGAAATTTAGAGATTTTTTACACGTTGAATGGATCGCGTGAAGGGAGTCTGTGTTCGGTCATTGATAAAACTGAAACATCTATGGGTGGAAGAATGCTCCGCAAGTGGATGATTCACCCTTTGAAATCTATAAATGAAATAAACAAAAGGCTGGAAGCTGTTGCATTCCTATCTGGTGCGTCGAGTTTGTTAATGGATTTAAGAGCTTTATTAAGCGGCATTTTTGATATTGAAAGATTATTAGCACGATTGAGTATCGGCACCGGAAATGCGAGAGATTTGGTTGCATTAAAAGCTTCTTTAAAAATTATTCCGGAAATAAAAAAACTTGTTAACGAAATGAAAGGCGAGTTTTTTAAAGATATTTCAAATGGACTTATTGATGTATCAGATCTTGTTTTATTAATTGAAAAAGCAATTAAAGAAGAGTCCCCTATTTCTGTGCGTGAAGGCGGCATGATTTGCGATGGATATAATCCCGAGCTAGATGATTTGAGAAAAATTAATACTGATGGAAAATCATATATTTCTGAAATGCAAAAAAGGGAAATTGAAAGAACCGGAATTTCAAATTTAAAAATTAAATACAATAAAGTTTTTGGATACTACATTGAAATCAGTAATTCAAATTTAAAAAATGTTCCTGATGATTATATGAGAAAACAAACTTTGGTTAACGCCGAGAGATTTATCACGCCTGAATTAAAAGAGTATGAAGAAAAAGTTTTACATAGCATGGATCGAATTTGCGAATTGGAATATGAGCTTTTTTATGCTGTCAGAATGAAGGTTGTTGAAAAAGTTTTAGATATTAAAAAAATAGCCGGTGCTATCGGGATGTTGGATGCAATCAATTCTTTTGCTGAAGTCGCTTTGAGAAATAATTATTGCAAACCTGAATTTGGTGATGATGCCGGTGTTATTGAAATTCGTAATGGAAGACATCCTGTTTTGGAAGTTTTGAGTTTGAGCCGTGATTTTGTTCCGAATGATTGCGTAATTGATCCCACTAAAAACATTTTAAATTTAATCACCGGACCTAATATGGGTGGTAAGAGTGTTTATATCAAACAAGTTGCTTTGATTGTTTATTTGGCTCACCTCGGATGTTTCGTGCCTGCGAGTGAATGCAAGTTAGGCCTTGTGGATCAGATTTTCACACGTGTCGGAGCTTCCGATAATTTAACGAAGGGAGAAAGCACTTTCATGATTGAAATGATTGAGGCTTCAAATATTTTGCATAATGCAACAAATCGAAGTTTGGTAATTTTGGATGAAATCGGGCGTGGGACTTCCACTTATGACGGACTTAGTATTGCGTGGGCGATCGTCGAATATCTACATGATAAAATTGGCGCGAAAACTTTGTTTGCGTCGCACTATCATGAATTAATCGGGCTTTGCGATAAATTGCCTCGAGCTAAAAATTTTAGCGTAGCTGTGAGCGAAAAACCTGCAAAACATGAACATGAAAAATCCGACATTGTTTTCTTGTACAAAGTAATTGAAGGTGGAACAAGTAAAAGTTATGGAATTGAAGTTGCAAAACTTGCGGGGCTGCCGAAAGAAGTCGTGATGAAAGCACGTGGAGTTCTCGAAAAATTGGAGAAAAAAATAATAGAAAATGGTGAAAGAGTTAGTGAAAATCAGATAGATATTTTCTCGACTACAACACAGTCGAATGTTGCCTTGGAAGATGCTAAAGTCGACCGTGAACACGTTGAACGTGAGCATAAAGTTTTAAGTGAATTGAGAGATTTGGATCCTGATAATTTAACGCCTCTTGATGCTCTGAAGAAAATACATGAATTAAAAGAAAAAGGTTTAATATAAAATTATGGGGAAAATTAAATTATTATCAGAAACATTAATAAATCAAATCGCCGCCGGAGAAGTCGTAGAGAGGCCCGCTTCGTGCGTAAAAGAATTAATTGAAAATAGTATAGATGCCGGTTCGTCGGAAATTATCGTGGAAATTAAAAATGCTGGAAAAGATCTAATAAAAATAACAGACAATGGATGTGGAATGGATCGTGAAGATGCAGAAATGGCCCTACTCAGACATGCGACGAGTAAAATTTCCGAGGAAAAAGATTTGTGGAATATTTCCAGTATGGGTTTTCGTGGGGAAGCTATAGCTTCTATCGCGTCTGTTTCAAAAATGATTTTGAGAACTAAGACAGCCAATAATGATGCGGGAACGGAAATAGTTTGTGAGGGTGGGAATATTAAGACAATTCAAGATTGTGGAATGAGAACTGGGACTCAAATTGAGATTTGCGATTTGTTTTTTAATACTCCGGTCAGAGAGAAATATTTACGAAAAGATACAACTGAATTGGGATTGATAATTTCGACTGTTAATACTATATCTCTCATCCATCCTGAAATTGGATTTAAATTTATAAATAACGGTAAAGTCCATTTTGATCTTCCAAAAACAGATGATTTAAAAAGAAGAGTTGCCGATATTTTTGGCAAAGCCACTATGGACGCAATGATTCCGATTTTTTATGGTGGAAGTGATTTAAAAATAAGTGGATTTATCGGAAAACCTGTGATTTCCAGGAGTGATACAAAACATCAATATATTTTTGTTAATAAACGCCCTATTCAGCATCATTTGATCGCTTACAAAGTGAAAGAAGCTTTTCATTCAATGCTGATGGAGGGGAAAAAACCCGTGTTTATTATAAATATTGAAATTGATCCAAGTTTGGTCGATGTAAATGTTCATCCACGCAAAACAGAAGTTAGATTTGCCGATGAATCTATGATATTGAGAACGATTTTTGGAAGCGTGAATGCGTCTCTGGATAGCCATAATCTTGTTCCTAAAGCTTATACAGAGGCATCCAGATATATGTCTGATAAATTCCCTTCAGACCATACATCGAATGCATCTGGACAGTATTCCGGAGGAAATTTTTTTCAATCTTTCTCTACGGAAGACGCGATGAATTTCAATAAAGCATTTACTGGTTTAAAAAATACAAATGAATTAAATGGACAAAGCAGTCTGGAATTAAATGACGAAAAATCCGGGATGAAAGCTGTAACTCAAGTTGCAAATTCATACATAGTGGCACAAAACAATGAAGGACTTGTCCTTGTCGATCAACACGCCGCACATGAAAGAGTTAGGTATTTTGAACTAATGGATCAATTCACTTCTCAACAAAAGAGAATACAGCCTTTATTGGTTTCGCAAGACTTGGAACTTACTTTTGATGAACGCGAATTTTTAAAAAATAATTTGGAAATTTTTGAGGGACTTGGTTTTGAAATACATGATGGACCTTCTAATACAATGACGATTTATGCTGTTCCTGCAATGCTTTCTTCGGAGGATATCGATGATGTCGTGCATGGGGTTTTGTCTGACATTTCTCGTGAAAAACTGCCTTCAAATATTCAAGGCAAACGCGAATCAATCATTCATTATATGGCTTGCAGAAGCGCTATAAAATTCGGACAAAAACTAACACTGGATGAAATGACCGCCTTACTTGAACAAATGGGGAAGATCGATCGTCCTTATACTTGTCCTCACGGCCGACCGACTATGATTACTTTGAGTTTTGATGAACTTCAAAGAATGTTTGGGCGTAAATAATTATTTCCCGATCACTGCTGAGAAATCTCTATCGTATGCCAAGTTCGTAGCGAATATGATTTTATTTTCGTCTGAAATTCTGCCAAGATCCGGATAAAAATTATAAATTTTCACATCTTCGTCCTGAAACTTTATTGTTTTTGTTATGATCGAAGACAGACTTCCTGGTTGTTTTTGTGCAATTAACGAGTATGTGTCTATCGGAGACGGATCTAATTTAAAAGGAAGTTTGTATTTTAATGTTATTGATGACGAATTTCCCGGAGCTACAGAAATTGTAAATGCAAAATATGCTTTGCCTGTCTCATTATCAAACCCTATTTTCACATCTTCTTGTTTTGCCCCAATCACTTCCATCAATGATGATTTCTCAGGCACAAAAACTCTTGTTAGCATTTTATTTGTTCCTCTTCCCAGAATATCAACTACGTACCCCGGAACGTTTCTATAATCAAATCCAAACGATTCCCAGTATTGATTCCATTTTGCCTGATATGATCGATCAAAAAGGTGCGTCCTCACGATCGTGACTTCGTTTATTATTGAGCCGTCATTTTGGATCATGCTTTGATGCGTGATTTTTTCCTCGATAAAAGGTTCGGTTTTGTTTCCTCCTATCGAATAATTTATAACGCTTAAATAGTCTTCTTTTTCGGCTGTTTTTTTAACTCTTCCGCTTATTCCAAAATCATCAAATAATGCCTCTATCATTGCATCTTTTGAATATGCGATAATTAATTTTTGTTGAATTGCCTTGTAAATCACATTCATTATTTGAGATGCGTTTGATGTTTTCATTATTGTTTTTTTGAATTCCGGAACCATTACTTTTAGAACGTGTTTTGGATCTTCTCTGCCCCATATTTTCCCTTCGATGATGTATGTCAGAACCGGAAGATAATTCTCTGCCGTCATCTTCTCTGGTAGTTGTCCAACTTGTAGCGGTCCTGTGATTTCCAAAAATTCTTTAAGCAAACTTTGATTCACAGCTATTACAGTATCGACCGCCGGACCTCCTTCTTTTTCCAGCATGTAAGCTACTCTTTTGCCCGCGAAAACAAAATCCGGAGAATAGTTGGAATCCCGGAATTCTATAGTCGACATTACAGGTAATAAAAACTCAGGTGGCTCGACGAATTCATTAAATTTATCATCCAAATGATACACGTCATTAACCGTCATATTTGTTATCACTCCCTGATCTATATCCAGTAAAATGTAACTCCCTATAAATCCGCCTGCAGGTCTGATTTCCGCGTTATTTTGCAATAGAATCAAATATCTGTGCGGTTTTTCATCACCTAAAAGTTTTAGTATTGCCGGAAAACTTTTTTCAACAGAATTTAAGCTATCAACTATCGCGTCTATTTTTTCTTTTACAAAAATTAATTTTCCCCTGGTTTCTTCTGGTAAAATTGTTTGATCTATAAGTTTTAATTCGTCTCTAGCCGCCATTATACTTATCAATGCCTGGCTTGCTTTTTCCGTGCCTCTCTTAAGTATATCAGTGATGCTATCTTCCGGATTTTGAATATGTTGCATCGCGTCTTCTTCGGTCTGATTTTTTGCTATAAAATATACCGGAATTTTGTTTAATTCTTCCAAAGCGTCCGAAAAATACTCCCCGGCTTCAGCAAAGAATTTACCGCTGTTTAAAAGTGATTTTGCCTGTATTCCAACTGAACTTTTTTTTGCATATATCGTCTCGTCTTCCAATAAAAACCAAAGTTCTTTTTTGGCCGAATTAAAATACTCATAAGCTCTTTCAAACTCCGCTTTTGCGGTTTGAAATTCTACTTTTGTTGTACTTTTTGATCCTTGCATTAGAAGTCCGTATCCCTCAAAAGCCTTGTCTTTTACTGATGTCAAAGTATGACTTCCTCTTACGTATATGTTTACACCATTAATAATCAACAAAATAAAAAATCCGAATATTAATATCTTTAAAAAATTTGATATTAATTTATAGCCTTTTGTCTCACGTTTTTCCCTCAAAAAAGCTCTAGATATTTTTTTATCTGATGCGCCGTATATGTCATTTATTTCAGTCGATACCTCTTTTTTTTTAAGATTTGGAGCGTATCGTTTTTCTTTTTTTCCCTCACCGTCCCCACCCAGATTGATTGGAGCTATTTCGCTTGTAGAAGCTATATTTTCTGTCTTTTTTTTATTGGACATATAAGTAGTAGTATCCCATTATTCCGTTTGCCGAATACTCGCGTCCGGTTGATAATGATTTTATCAATTTGATTCCCGGAATTGATGTTGATATGTCGAAATAAGAAACTTCGTCAGTTTTTTCCAATAATGGAGCTATATGTATTTCATAATTTTTCGATGTTTCAAAACTGTTTTTCGTTTCTCCTCCAAAAAGTTTTAAACTTTCTATTAAAAGCTGTTTGTCTGTGGCAATAAAACCTTTGTCTCCTTGTGAAATATAGTAAATTCCGAAGTCACCTTTTTCTGTTTTTAATTCTCTTATTTCGTATGAATTGTAAGTACTTTTTGATTTTATGAGAGTTTCAGATTGTGCGACTATTTCTTTTGCCATTGTTCCGTCAGGTAATTCAACTTCTTGAATCTTTGGCTCAAAAACCGTACCGTATGATATGAAATTATTGGCTAATTTTTCTATCTTCATATCACCATCTCCCACTCCTGAATACTTCAATATAACAATGTAATTATCTTTTCCGTTTGTCTTCGTTACTCCAACTGCAAATTCATTTTCTATCAGAGGCAAAAGGTCTTCTTCCATGGATATATTGCTTCCAAAATATTTTTGAACGAGACTTTTTAATGCATTTTTAAACACAAAATCGTCAGCACCCTGCCCAAAACTCAATATATTGCTCAATCTTCTTATTTGCTTTTCCATGTTTTCGCCTCCAAATAATGCATACACGTTTTTAGGCATGTATTTCATTAATTCCGCTGTGTATTTGCCTTTGTACATCGTGTTTCCCGTTCCACTTAAAATTTCACTATCCATCTGTAGAAATGATTGGATTTGAAATGAATCGTCTTTCGCTATTAATACAGCTCCTTCCGCGTCGAAGAAATCAGAAAAAGGATGCAGTGTGTACGACATTAATGGCGAAGAAGATTCTATCCCATATTTTTTCATCAGCAAATCACGGCTGTTTTTAAAATTTATGTAAATAAATCCTTCATTGTTTGCAGGCATGTTATTGCTTATCGCCGAATAACTTTTCGTGTCCGCTATTTTTTCAGTGCCTGATGAAACGTCCTTTAAGATCGAATTTAACACTTCTTTGTTTTCACTCGTCACTAAATAATTGTCTATGAAACCAATATAATGTGTTTTATCTAGAGCCCTATCTTCGCCTTTATATCGCAATTTCATTGAATATATCGGATTTTCTTTGCTTTCTATTTGCATAAATTCCGAGAAATTCGTCTCAGCGAGAACAGATAAAAATTCAGTTGCCTGTTTTGTATTTGTTATTTCTAAAAAGTAAACGGTTGACAATGATTTCAATTCATCCTGAGTCACTATTTCCCCTATCCCAAGTGATCTTCCGACCCATGTCAATTCTATTTTATCGAGATCTATATTTAATTTATCAGCAATAATACCTTTAATTTTTTCAAATGAATATTCTGTTTTCTCCAATAATTTTTCAGTTCTCGTGAATTGAGTGTGTTCTTTGTTTATATTTAATTCTACAAAAGCTGCGGTTTGATCGGAAGGCAGATATTTGGCTATGGAAACAGCTTTGAAAGCAGTCGTGAATAACATCCCTCCAATCGTTATAAGTACACTTAACATTATTAACGCCAGCAACCATCCAAAAATTTTGTGAGGCTGAATATTAAGTTTTGACTTTTCTTCCTGTGTTATTTGTTCCGATTTATTTCCGTTTAACTTAAAAGCCGGCAATTTTATATCTTTTTCTGTCGTTTCTTTGACAACGTTAACTACAGGCTTTGTAGGCTTTTGTTGTTTTTGTCTATTTTGCTTCGGATTTTTACGTTTTTTCTTTTCTGAAGATTTTCTACCCATAGAAAATTGTTAGAGGAGGAAGTTCTTTTAATTTCACTTGTTAGATCATATCAGAAATTTGTTGAAAAAGAAGGAAAATTTCACTACACTTGAGACCTGAAGATTCCGGCTTTGACTGAGTTACCCTACATTTGACTCAATTACGCTACAAAAGCGAATGAATATTTTAAGGCGTATCTAAATAATCAAAAAATATGAAAATTACGGCAAACCAATTAAGAAGACTGTTTATAGATTTTTTTGTAAAAAATGGACATAAGGAAATCTCCGGAGCTTCGTTGATCCCGGAGAATGATCCTACTGTTTTGTTCACGACTGCGGGTATGCACCCATTGGTTCCTTATTTGTTGGGGGAAAAGCATCCTCTTGGGACCAAGCTCGTGGATGTACAAAAGTGTGTGAGGACAGATGATATAGATGAAGTTGGGGATCCTTCTCACCTGACGTTCTTCGAAATGTTGGGGAACTGGTCGCTAGGTGATTATTTCAAAAAAGAGGCGATTGAATTGAGTTTTAAATTTTTGACTAGTTCACGAGAAGAGGGCGGACTTGGATTTGGGTTGGATCGGTTGGCTTTTACGTGTTTTGCCGGGGATGAAGATGCTCCGAGAGATGATGAATCTTTTGAAGTTTGGCGAGCGCTTGGTGTGGCTGAAGAGCGAATCGCGTTTTTACCGAAAAAAGATAACTGGTGGGGACCTGCCGGTAAAACCGGGCCATGTGGACCTGATACTGAAATGTTTTATTGGACTGGTTCGGACCCTGCACCGACGAAGTTTGAGCCTGCAAATAAGTTATGGGTCGAAATTTGGAATGATGTTTTCATGCAATATTTCAAAAATGAAGATGGAAAATTCGTTGAATTGGAGCAAAAAAACGTGGATACCGGGATGGGATTGGAGAGAGTTTTGATGATTTTAAATGGCGCTGTGTCGCCTTTTGAGACAGAGCTTTTTGCTGATGTAGTAAGCGCGATTAGGGCTTTGGGAGGGTACGATATTGGGACTGATGCTGCAGGTGGAGCGGTGAGTGATGATGCAAAAATTTCTGAGAGAATTATTTGCGATCATTTGAGAGCGGCGACTTTCATGCTTGGGGATCCTCGCGGAATTACGCCTTCAAATACAGATCAAGGATATATTTTGAGGAGGTTGATTCGCCGCGCAATTAGACATGGCATGAAACTTGGGATCAATGGACCTTTCGCTAGAAAATTAGCTGGGATTTATGTGAATTTATATGGGGAAAGCTATCCTGAATTAATTAAAAATCAGGAAATAATTTTCGAAGAAATGACTCGAGAGGAAGCGCAGTTTTCTTCGACTCTCGCGAAAGGAATTCGTGAAATTGAAAAAGCCGGGATTGAAAATTTACTGAAAGGCGATTTTGCTTTTTATATGTATGAGACTTATGGATTTCCGCCTGAGATGACTGTTGAGGAAATTAAAAAAGAAATTGAACTTAATAATAGAAAAGATTTGGCTGATAGATTTAATGAAGTTGAGTTTTATAAAGAATTTAATTCTAAGTTATCCGAACATCAGGCTAAATCACGCGCTGGATCCGAGGCAAAGTTTTCTGGAGGATTGGCTGACCACAGCGAAGAGGTTACGTGTTTACATACTGCTACCCACTTGTTGCATAAGGCTTTGAGAACAGTTTTAGGCGATCATGTAGAGCAAAAAGGATCGAATATTACAGCCGAGAGATTGCGTTTTGATTTTGTCCATCCTGATAAAATGACCCCGGAGCAAATCGCGGAAGTTGAGAAAATCGTAAATGATCAAATCAAGGCTGATTTGCCTGTTTCATTTGAGACGATGACTGTCGAGGAAGCGAAAGCTGCTGGTGCTATTGGATTATTTGAGTCAAAATACGGAGAAACCGTAAAAGTCTATACCGTAGGACTCGGCAAAGAACCTGGTAAATTTTTCAGTAAAGAAATTTGCGGAGGACCTCACGCTGAACACACCGGACAACTTCGCTCGTTCAAAATATTGAAGGAAGAAAGTTCGAGTAGAGGCGTACGAAGAATAAAAGCTGTGATCGGAAAATAGAAGTGCACTGTTTGTAGAGCCCCGCCGTTTGTAGAGCCACGCCGTTTGGCTAGACCAATTCGCCGAAAAGCATCCAGTCGTGAGCTTCTTTTATGAGGACTTTTTGGATCGTGCCTTTGAGATTTTTGCGAGCGGAGAGAAATTGAACTTCTTTCATGTGAGGAGTTTTGCCGCGGTAAAGGGTGAGATTAATTTTTCCGGTGTTTCTTGATATTTTACCAGACTTTGTATCTGAGTTTTTACTTGCAATTTTTGTTACTAGTTCGGATTTTTCAACTAAAACTTCTACTGTTTCGCCTACGAATTTCTGGAGTTTTTCCTGCGTAATTTTCTTGAGAAGATTGTTTAGTAGATGCCATCTTCTCACCTTCTCACTGCGACTCACATCGTTTTCGAGGTTCTTTGTAGCATATGTACCACGTCGTGATGAATACTGCGCTAAAAATGCAAAATCAAACTCAAGTTCTTCATATAATTTATATGTGTTTTTGAATTCTTTTTCGGTTTCACCACAAAATCCGACGATAATGTCGGTGGTGATCGCAATGTCGGGAAGCTTCTTACGTAGCGCTTTTATGATTTCAATGTAGTGTTCGCGTGTGTATGGACGATTCATGCGTTTGAGTGTTGCGTTGTCGCCAGCCTGGACCGGTAAATGAATGTGGGGCATGAGAGTTTTTAGTCGACCGTAGCATCCGATGAGGGCTTGCGATGCGTCTTTTGGATGTGGTGAAGTGAAGCGAACGCGGCGTAAGCCTTTGCTGTATAATTTGTCTAATTTTTCCAGTAATTGCACAAATGGTGGAGGCTCTACTCCGGCGTCGATTTTGTCGTAATTAAATAGTTTTTTTTGGCGATCGATATTCGAAAGACCATAAGAATCTACCGTCTGTCCGAGCAGAGTGATTTCGAGACATCCGTCCTTTATCAATTCTTCCGCTTCTGCCAAAACATCTTCCATTTTTCGGCTTACCTCCCTGCCGCGTGAATATGGCACGATACAATATGTGCAAAATTTATCACAACCGGTTGAGATTGGAATAAATGCCTGAACTTTTGAAGTGTATTCCGGAGCGATGTGGAAATAATCGTTGTCGATTTTTGAAGATCCTTTTGTCTTAGCATTTGTTGTAGTGAGCTCTGATTTTTTTATAGCTGGCTTAGAAGTTTTGACTTTGATTTTTTTGCCGCTGGCTTCCTCTATTAAATCTTTTAATTTTGGTAGATCTTCAATGCGAAAAGCGATGTCGAGTGGCTTCAAAATTCTAATAAAATGATCTCTGTTTTCGTGCGGAGAATTTTTTGTACTAGATTTTCGCACCATACAGCCAGTGAGTGCTATGAGAAATTTTTTACTGCGTTTTTTAATTCCAAGATCTTTCATTTTTCCTATCACACGATCTTCCGCTTTTTGACGAATTGAGCATGAATTAAAAATTATCAAATCCGCTTCATCTTCACTTTTGGCATTTTTAAAACCCAGGTTTTTTAAGTAACTCGAAATTCTTTCTGAATCCGAGTAGTTCATCTGACAACCGTATGTGTGAATGAGAAAATGCATCTTTGCTTTATTATAGCTTTATTATATGTCAAAAAAGCTGACGTATGATAGCGATCATAAAAAACTAAATCAACCAATTAACTGGCTTGTTATGATTGCTTTCTTAATATTGACTCAAATTGCGCGTGAAATTTTGAGTACATATCATTGACACTACTAAATTCTAGAGCAAATTTGCCCTTATTTTCTTCATTTCTTAGAAAACGACCCAGTCGAATATAAACTTCGAGTAAATCTTGTTTAATATTAATAGCTCTTGTTTCTATTCTTCCATTTTTATCTAATGATTCAAAACCACTGGCATATGATGCTGCATCAAGCCCTATATATTCTCTAACAATATTTAATAATTCCATTATAAATTCATCGTCGACAAACGGTCTAATCAAATCCTCAATTATTACAAATTGAGAAAGTAAATATACCGTTTCATGAAAATCCTCAAATAGGTCCAGCACGGCAGCTTTTATTGTTTCTGGATCGTTTCCTTTTACACTGTTTAACAATTCATCGAATTTTACGGTAGTTGGTATAAATTCTTGTTTCACTCTTTCTTGTACCTCGTTAACCCTTATTTCTGATAAATTTATAATATTCATAATGGCTTATACTTTACTGGTTAATTGTTTTTTTATAAAGATTATTTGCATCAATTATTCTAAACTCTGCGTCTTTAGTTATTCTTATTCCTCCCGCCGAAGGTGTAGATTCGCTCATGCCTTCACTGAGTGCTATGTCCGCATTCACAACTTTAACTCTACCAAGATTTGTGGCCCCAACAACTCCACTTTGTTGAGGAGTATGTCCATGGACGACTACATTCACTCCCATATTTTTCAATACGCTTTCTATCCTAGGTAATTCTCCTTCAGTAGCTGTTAATTTTTGCACTCCAAAATAGTA
>CAZGHH010000026.1:0-13021 GCA_964525485.1 uncultured Candidatus Peribacteria bacterium
ACTTCGGAGTTTATGACTTTCGCTAGTTTGGAAGAAAAATTTAATGCTGCTAATTGTAAATTAGTTGGTTTGTCAGTTGATGGTCTTTACAGTCATATTGCATGGCTTCGTACTATCAAAGAAAAAATTGAATATAAAGGAATGAAAGATGTGGAGGTTAGATTTCCTTTGATTGAAGATATTACTATGGAAGTGGCCAAAAAATACGGGATGATCCAGCCTGGAGAAAGCAATACCAAAGCTGTTCGCGCCGTTTTCTTTATTGACCCCAAAGCAATAATCAGAGCAATAATTTATTATCCTTTAAGTTTAGGTAGAAATTTTGACGAATTGTATCGCGCCTTAATTGCTATGCAGACAGCTGATAAATTTTCTATTGCTACGCCAGCTGATTGGAGACCGGGCGACGATGTGATTGTGCCAACCGCGGGTTCTTGCGGAGTGGCCAAGGAACGAATGGATAATCAAAAAGATATTCATTGTTATGACTGGTTCTTCTGTACTAAAAAACTTTCCAAAGAGGATTTGGAAAAGTAGTTTGCTACTGCGGGTATGTATTATGATTTTTAATCATTTGGATTTTGTTCGAAATAGTTTCGAACTTTGTCCGACAAATTCAACCAGTGTGGCTTACTGAAGCAGTTTATGCTGTTTCACCTATTTTGTTTTCTTGTATTCGAAATCTTTGAGGGAGCAGTATTCTTTTGAATATGCTTAAATTGAATTTTGAATTTCTACACTCTGTTTTGAGAGGATAATTTCCTTCGTTTACTTTGCTTATTTCATTCACTGAAAAGAACGCGTGAGGATTAAATTCGTTAATGATTCTGATTACATTATCTAACTCTTTGCGTTTTACCACTATGAATAACATGTTCTCAAATCCGTCTATATCTTTACCGCCTATACGGGTGAACCCGTAGTTGTTTGCTTTTAATGACTTTTGGAGGTTTGTTGTATTTTTTCTTGTAATAACATTAATCATCATTGTTCCCATCGCCAGTTTCTTTTCAATAATCATTCCGACAAGATTTCCAACCGCAAATCCTCCCGCATATGCCACGTAACATAGTGCGTTATCTAAGTT
Organism: uncultured Candidatus Peribacteria bacterium; assembly: GCA_964525485.1. Taxonomy (GTDB): domain Bacteria; phylum Patescibacteriota; class Gracilibacteria; order UBA1369; family LOWO2-01-FULL-3; genus DAONBD01. The sequence goes on from CAZGHH010000026.1 coordinate 1,088, forward strand.
TTGCATTATTTGACCTATAATTACGATCCATATCAATACTTCAAAAAATCCCATTATTGGCGCCATCGTTTTATTACCTTTTGAGAGAAACATTATTCTCAAAGTGCCGATAGTTTCATCTATTGCTCTAGCTAAAAAAATTGAAAGAGGGAGTACTAACCATTTATATATTTCTGGGCTGAACAAAGTTTCCATTTTTTTATTTTAATTTTTAATATACCTATCAGGACACCTATTCCTTTTACAGACATTTTGAGTAGGAATACAACTATGAAAACTAAAGTCTTTAAAAGTGATGATATAAGGCTTCCCATTCGGTGTTTTTATTTTGTTATGCCTTTATTATACAATAATTATTGTCAAAAGTCAAACCTCTTGGGTCTACCGGTTTTATTTGTTGACTAGATTTTCTGCTTGACTTTTTCTCTTTTTTAAGCCAAAATCCTTGCGTAAGTTTTCTCTCGAAAAGTTCCCCTAGGCAGTGAGTACGAGTTTGCGCGCTATGTCACTCTTTGTAAGGTAAGCTAAAGTAGGAGGTCTTACGCAAATTATTTACAAAAAGTTATCATGGCAAAGAAATTGTATGTAGGAAATCTTTCCTACGGCACAAAAGCTGAGGACTTACAGACTACCTTCGGGCAGGCTGGTACAGTCGAGACAGCTACAATCATCACAGACAGAGCTTCAGGCCGTTCAAAAGGCTTTGGGTTCGTAGAAATGGCTGATGATGAGGGAGCCGCTAAAGCTATCGAAATGTTCAACGGTCAAGAAGTTGACGGACGCAAATTGGTAGTTAACGAAGCTCGCCCAATGGAAGAGAGACCAAGAAGAGATCGCTTCTAAGCGGGGATAGATGGTTTTCTAATGAAGACAATCTAAACTTTAGAGAGGAAGCCCGGATCGCGCATTACGGGCTTTCTTTGTATCTGTTTTTTGTGTAAAATCCTCGCCGACTGAATTTTTTATTATTAACATGGATTTTAATTATATATTTTATGCTTTTGTTTTGACCGCTTTGGCGGGGCTTTCGACCGGTATCGGTGGTGCTATAGTTTTTTTCACCAGAACTACTAATACAAAACTTTTATCTATAGCTTTCGGATTTTCTGCTGGGGTTATGATTTATGTTTCTTTTGTTGAAATTTTTCCTCAAGCTCTTGCGTGTATAAATACTGAAATTCCAGGATGGCTTTGTGAATTGACTGCGGTTGGAGCTTTTTTTGGTGGAATTTTGATTACGGCTTTGATAGATAGATTTTTGCCTTCTTTTGAAAATCCTCATGAAGTTCATAAAGTTGAAGATTTAAAAGACAAAGAAGCGGCTAAAAAAGTTCGTAAATTATTCAGGCTTGGTGTTTTTACCGCACTTATTATCGCTTTGCATAATTTCCCGGAGGGACTTTCGACTTTTTTGATTTCTTTACAAGATATAAAAGTTGGAATTGCTGTTGCTATCGCAATCGCGATTCATAATATTCCGGAAGGAATTTCAATTTCCGTTCCGATTTATTATTCGACTGGCAGTAGAAAGAAGGCGTTTTTCTATTCCGTTTTGTCCGGATTGTCTGAGCCTGTTGGAGCTTTTGTCGGATATTTACTTTTGACGACTTTTTTCAGTCAGGCTGTTTTTGGATCTGTGCTGGCTGCGGTTGCCGGAATAATGGTTTTTATTTCTCTTGATCAATTATTGCCGGCTGCTAGAGAGTATGGAGAGCATCATTTGGCTGTGTACGGACTTGTCGGAGGGATGGCTGTGATGGCTGTTAGTTTGGTTATTATTTAATTTTTAATATGGGTGGTGATCGATCTTCTAATAGTGGACGCGTATATGATAGAGAATTGGCTAAAGTGAAGAGTTTATATTTTCGCAAAATTCGCGAATTTTTTGATGGGCGCGGGTTTTTGGAAGTGGAAGTTCCTTGTATGACGCCAACTGTTGATCCGGAGCCTGCGATGAGACATTTTGAGACTGTTTTTGAAGATATGTATGGAGGTCTTGCGAATGTGGTCGGCAGGCATAGTGCTGGTGATAAATATCCGATGTATTTGGTGACTTCGCCTGAGTTTCAGATGAAAAAATTACTCGGTGCTGGGTTTGGTGATATTTATACTTTGGCACGAGTTTTTAGAAATGGTGAAGCTGGTGGAGGAAGACATAATACTGAATTTACAATGCTTGAGTGGTATAAGGTAGACGCCGGATATGAGGAAATGATGGATGAAACTGAGAAATTCGTTAAGTGGATTGCGGGGCAGCCCGGGCTAGAAAATTTTCCAGGTTCAAAAAATCTATCCCGGGATAGAAATTGGTCTCGCAAGAGTTTAAATGATCTTTTTATTGAATATTGCGGAATTAATTTGAATGAAAATAGGGGAGTTGAGCAATTAAAAAAAACTGCAAGAGAGGCTGGTATTGCTCGAGCAAAGGCTGGCATTCAATTTAAAGCTGATATTCAAAGTAAGGCTGAGATGTATAACGAGATGGAAGATAAATTTGGCGAGAATTTTTATGACACAAACGGATGTGAGACTTGGGACGATGTGATGTATAAGATTTTTTTGAATCATATCGAGCCGAAGCTTGGATTTGAGAAGCCTGTGTTTGTTTATAATTATCCTGCGAGTCAGGCGGCGCTTGCGAAGAAATGTGAGCGAGATCCGTTTTGGGCCGAAAGATTTGAGCTTTATATAAATGGAAATGAACTTTGTAATGGATTCTCTGAATTAACAGATTCGGTAGAGCAAAAGAAAAGGTTTGAAGAGCAGAATATAATTCGTACGGAGCAGGGGAGAACGACATTTCCTGTTGACGAGGAATTTTTGACTAGTCTAGAATCCCTGCGTCTTCACTGCGGAAAAGGTTGTGGTGGTAATGCTTTGGGTACTGACAGACTTTTGAAGGTTTTGCTCGGGAAAGATAAAATAGAGGATGTGATGTTGTTTCCGATAGAAAAAATGCTTGGTGAACAGGATGTTTGAGCATAAGATACTAATCTGTTAAATAGTCTGTACATGCAGGTTTTGGAAGGTGAAATTTGATTCGAAATTTAATTAAAATTTAAACTTAAAAAAATGACAACAACAACAGATATCAGAACAAATATGTCGATAGTTTGGAATGGGCATACTTGGTTAGTATTAATGGCTCAATTTGTGAATCCCGGCAAGGGATCTGCTTTTACCAGGGCAAAATTAAGAAATTTGAGAACAGGGCAGGTTGTGGAGAATACTTTCAGATCTGGCGAAGCTGTTGATTTGGCTGAGGTTGAAAATAAAAAATGTCAGTATCTCTATAATGACGGAACGAATTATGTGTTTATGGGCAATGATGATTATGAGCAGTTTTCACTTGATAAAGATTTTCTTGGTGATGCGACAAAATATCTGATTGATGGAACTGAAGTCTATGCAATGTACATTGATGGAAATCCGGTTTCTATTCAGCTTCCGCCAAAAATGGCTTTTAAAGTTGTTTCTACTCCTCCCGGAGTTCGTGGGGATACTGCGTCAGGTGGTTCAAAAGAAGCTACTATCGAAACCGGTGCAGTCGTAAAAGTGCCTTTGTTTATTGAAGAAGGTGAAACGATTAGGGTAAATACTGAGACAGGTGCATATGACGGAAAGGCAAATTAGTTTGTTTTTATGAGGATACACTCTTGTGTCAATGACTTTTAAATTAGCCGTAGATTTTTATATCGCAACATTTTTGAAATTTTCACAATAAATTGTGTTTACATTCTGAGAAATGGTACTAAACTCTTCTCTTGATTATTCCTGATATATAATTTTTAACCAAAAAGGAATGAACGATCATGACAATATCTTTGAGTTTGTATCTCAAAAAGAACTTACGGGGGTGCAAAAGTTTATGAAAGGGAAACAAACTCCGTTTCTGATGATAAGTTTGAAGAGAGTTGAAAAAAATTATGATGACTTGGTTAGAAATCTTCCTTATGCGAAAGTTTATTATGCTATTAAAGCAAATCCTGAAGACGAAGTTATAAAAATGCTCCACAAAAAAGGATCATGTTTTGATGTGGCGACGATCTATGAAATGAATCAGTTGTTTAGGCTAGGCGTTTCTCCTGATCGAATGAGTTATGGAAATACTATTAAGAAAGAAGAGGACATTGCCTATGCATACAAGAAAGGTGTTCGTTTATTTGCAACCGATTCAAGGACTGATGTCCACAAGCTTGCAAAGCATGCGCCTGGTTCAAAAGTTTTCTTTAGAATTTTGACTGAAGGAGGTAATGCGGATTGGCCTTTGAGTAGGAAGTTTGGTGCGAATCCCGATATGATCTTCCATTTAATTATGGAAGCGAAAAAAATGGGATTAGAGCCTTACGGACTTTCATTTCATGTAGGTTCTCAACAGCGTGAAATCGGTCAGTGGGATACCGCTATTGCGCAGTGTAAGTATTTATTTGATGCGGCAAAAGAAGAAGAAATAGAATTAAAACTTATCAATCTTGGAGGCGGGTTCCCAACTCAGTATATTCAGCCGACACAAGATCTTGAAACATATGCAGCTGAAATTACCAGATATTTGCATGAGGATTTTGGAGACGATTTACCTGAAATTATTATTGAGCCTGGTCGTAGTATGGCCGGAAATTCAGGAGTTATAGTCACCGAAGTTGTGATGGTTTCCAAAAAATCAGTTTCAAATCAATTCGATTGGGTCTATGTGGATGTGGGTAAGTTTGGCGGTTTAATTGAAACTATAGACGAGTCTATTAAATATCCTATTTATGTAGATGGACATGATACGAATGAAGGAGGAAAAGATGTAGTATTGGCTGGGCCGACTTGCGATAGTGCGGATATTTTGTATGAAAACAATAAATATAAACTGCCTGCGGATATTAAAGATGGAGATAAGGTTTTCATATTATCGACAGGTGCTTATACCACGACTTATAGTGCGGTTTATTTTAATGGATTCCCTCCTTTGAGGGCGTATGTGGTTGATGATTTTGAAACTTGCAAAGTTTTGAGTGGAATTGAACCGAAAAATCCGAAGAAGTAGATGTAATGGGTTTTTATTAAATCTATCCCGGGCTAGAAAAATTGAACCTGAGGAAAAATCTACCCCGGGCTAGGTTTAATGGAATTTTTTCCCCTCGTACCTACTCATCTCGATGATGTTTTGTTGGCCGAGGATTTCTTTTGACAATGGGTCGTCATAGTCGGAGTCGTAGACGACGCGAGTGATGCCTGAGTTCAGGATCATTTTGGTGCAAATCACGCATGGGAATGTGTTGCAATATAAAGTCCCACCTTCTATGTCGATGCCAAATTTTGCGGCTTGAGTGATTGCGTTTTGTTCGGCGTGAGTACCACGGCAGAGTTCGGCGTTTTTGCCGGACGGAATTCCTAATTTTTCACGAAGACAGCCACCTACTTCTGCGCAGTGGGGGATCCCACGAGGCGCGCCGTTGTAACCTGTAGTCAACTGTTGCTTGTCTTTCGCAATTACGGCACCTACTCGTCTGCGGAGACATGTGGCGCGCTTGCTCCATGTGTATGCGATCTCCATAAAAATCTCGTCGAATGTCGGGCGATCGGTGCCATTATAAAGATTAATAAAATGGTCGAGTTTTTTTGTGAGTTCTTCCAGAGTTCCTTCATTGATTATCAAAAAATCTGCAGCTTCGAGACATTTTTGGACCTGTTGGCCTGAACTTTCTTCGCCGACTCCACTCTCACGCTTCAGTCTTTCAAACACCTCCTCTTTTGTCGCTTTTTCTTCGCCGATTCGTCCACGCTTCTGTACGCGTTCAACTATAGTATCCAAACTCGCAGTCAACGATAATACTTGGCTTTTTGGAATTTGTTTCACCTCAACCAATTCTTTCGGATGACGAATTCCGTCGATAATCCAGTTGCCTGCTCCATATATTGCACCTTCTTCCGCTTCAATTTTTTCACGAACTCTTTGTCCCAAGATTCCAGGACCATAATTTTTGCGCAGATCGTTGCCAATATCTTGGAGATTTTCACGAGTGTGAGGAAGTCCGCGTTTCGTCGCTTCTTCTCTGACCATATCCGAAAGCGAAATGTATTTGTATCCTCTCTCTTGTAGGATACGTGCAACCTCGCCTTTGCCTGTGCCCATGTAGCCCGTGAGTCCTATATACATAAAATTTTGTTAATCGTGGGGTTTATTTTATATCGCGATCGTTGTTTCTTGCAAGGTTCTAAAGCAAGATATCGATTGGCGTTAATTGTTTAAATCTTTTATAATCCTCTCGCGTGCTTTATTAAGTTTCCACGCTAAGGTGTCCAATTTACATTAAATTCAAATTTACATTAAATTCAAAGGATGCCTACTAAACTTAACCCAAATTTTTATGAAAAACTTTCGTTTTCTCGAGCCGATCGCAATGATTTTTGTTTCAATTCTTCTTATTTCCAATGTCGCATCTACGAAGATCGTGGATTTTGGTATGTTTGATTTTGATGGAGGGACGTTGCTTTTTCCATTAAGTTATATTTTTGGAGATATTTTGACCGAGGTGTATGGATATGGCAGAACCAGGAGAATTATTTGGATTGGATTTTTGATGAATATTGTAATGGTGCTTGTTTTTAGTGCTGTTGGCGCTTTGCCCGCTTCTGAAAGTTGGAATAATCAAGACGCTTATAATTCGATTCTCGGAATGACTCCTAGGATCGTTTTGGCCAGCATGGTTGCTTATACTTTTGGAGCTTTTTCGAATTCTTATGTTCTTGCGAAATTAAAACTGAAAACAAAAGGGAAGTTTTTGTGGCTTAGAACTATAGGGTCTACTATTGTTGGAGAAGGATTGGATACTGTAATTTTTTGTCTGATTTCTTTTTATGGTGTTTTGCCGAATGAACTTTTGGGATTGGTTATATTATCAAATTATATTTTCAAAGTGGGAATTGAGGTGATTTTTACTCCTGTTACTTATTTAATAGTGAATGCTTTGAAACGTCTTGAGGGCATTGATGTGTATGACCGAAAGACTTTATTCAATCCATTTAGAATAAATTCAGATTTGTAATTGATTTAACAACTCTAATCACTTGTGTTAGAGTTCCCTTAAGTATTTTCCTCATTCTAAAATATGAAAAAAATGTTTAAAAAGGTTGCATCCAGATATGTTTCCTCAATTGCGAAATCTTTGTCGCTACACAATCAAAATGATGTAGCCGGGACGGTTGCAAAACATTCCAAACTGAAGATCAATCCAAGATTTGAAAAAGAAGGGTCTATGATGGTTGGACGTTTGCCCGGGTATTTTTTGATAGCTAGTATTATTGGTGTTTTTTATCTTTTTTATCTTGTAGTTGCTCCGTTTTTCCCGACGCTTCTTCTTGCTTCCGTTTTGACAATTCTTTTTTATGGAATGTACAAAAAAATTCACGCAAAATTTGGAAAATTTAAAAAATTGGCTTCTTTTGTTTCTTGTTTGATAGTATTTCTGATAATAGTTATTCCTGTCACTTTGTTTATAATTCTTTTAGCTCAGGAAGCTGCCGGAGCCTATCAGACCATATCTGCTAAATTTGCTTCCGGAGCATTTGATAAATTTTTTGTTTGGGACGAGAGCAATTGGTTCTTTACTATGCAACAAAGATTTATTCCTTTTCTTGATGTCGAACAATTAAATATTAAAGGTAAGATATTGAATGCTGCGGAATCTGTCAGTGTTGATATTGCCGCTCAAGCCGCTATTTTGGTCAAGAACATAGGGTCTGTTTTATTCCATGCGGTGATTATGATTTTCTCGATGTTTTATTTGTTCTTGGATGGGGAAAAATTTATACAAAAATTTACTATATTGAGTCCTCTTCCAAGGAAGTACGAGAAACAAATTTTTGGAAGGATAGATGATACTGTTAAGGCGATAGCTTCAGGGGTTTTCTTGGTAGCTATCATCCAAGGATTATTGGCGGGGATAGGTTATACGATTGCAGGTATTTCCAACCCTGTGTTTTGGGGTGCCGCTACTGCGTTTTTCTCTTTGATCCCTCTTGTAGGAACTGCTGCGATATGGGTGCCTGCCACTATTATTCTTTTTATATTTGGCGATTACGCTAGTGCGATTTTCTTGGGTATATGGGGAATTTTACTTGTTGCGACTATCGACAATTTCATAGCTCCTTATCTAATAGGTGGAAGAGCCAAGACTTATCCGCTTTTGACTTTCTTTGTTATCATCGGAGGGCTTTGGACTTTTGGCGCTCAAGGTTTGATATTTGGACCTATTATTTTGGTTCTTTTACTTACTCTTCTTCATGTTTATGAATTAGAGTACAAAACTGTTTTGGATAAATAAGTTATAATTTAATTTTATAAGATGAAGAATAAAAAAAACACCACTCAATATTTGCCTTTTATAGGTTTGGTTTTATTGATTGCCGGATTTTCTTTGTATGGAATTTTTAATGCAACTGTTTCTCTCGGGAATTACACTAAAGATCTTAACGCTTCTGTTGTTGGTGCTGTCGATGCTACGTCCGAGACGGTCGGAACTCCTGTTACAAATACTGAAAAATTAATATTTTCCGACGTCCCTGAAGCTCATGAAAATGCCACGGCAATTTCTTATTTTAAAAATATGGGATATGTGGGAGGTTATGATGACGGCACTTTTAGACCTGTTAATTTAGTTAGCAGAGCTGAATTCTTGAAAATATTACTAGAGGTTGTGGATGCTGATTTTGCTGGTGGTGTTTATGAGAAATGTTTCACAGATGTTCAGTCCGGTTGGTTTGAAGTTTATGTTTGTTACGCAAGTAAATCCGGTCTTGTCGGTGGATATGATGACGGGTATTTTAGACCTGAAAGGACTGTGTCCAGGGTTGAAGCTATTAAGATGACATTGAATGCTTTGGGGGTAAAAATGCCGACCAGTGTTGATGCACAGCCGTTTTTGGATGTGGCTGTTAATGATTGGTACGCTCCTTATGCCAAAGTTTCAAAAGATTTGGGGGTCGTAAAAGGTCGTGTGTTCTTGCCTAATTTAAGTTTAACAAGAGCGTCAACTGTTCAGTTGATTTACGATATTTTGTCGGCAACCAAAAAAATCTAAAGCAGACTTTCGATTATATTTTCGAATGACTGAAAAGGTTGTGCTCCGACTATTAGTTGTCCGTTGATGAGGAAACTAGGAGTTCCTTTTATCTTGTTTTTTGATGCCAAAGCCATGTCTTCATTGATTGTTTTATCGTATTTTTTTGGAGCCGTTTTTAAGCATTCTGTGAATGCGTTTTGGTTTAACTTAAGCTCTCCTGCATATTTTGTAAATTCATCCGTAGGATCGTCTTCATACGCCCATTCGTTTTGGTATGTAAATAATTTCCCGTGCATATCCCACAAAGCGTTTTGTTCACCTGCGCAGTATGATGCGTATGCGGCAGGTCGTGCATTTTCATGGAAATCTAATGGCAAACTTTTGGTTACGTATTTAACTTTACCGGTTTTAATGTATTTCTCCATGATATCTTCAAACGCTCCGAAATAATATTTCTGACAGAAAGGACATTCATAGTCTGTGAATTCAATCATCGTAATGGGAGCGTCTTCTTCTCCCAAATATGCTGAATTGGAAAGATCTATTTCTTGCGTTTCGATCTTATCGTCAGCTTTTTTGTCTGTTGTAGTGTTTGCCTGAAGCGTTAAGCAGTCTTCGGAAGTAGTGATTGATCCTATCAAAAATCCTCCTGCAAAAACTATTAATGCCAAGGCTGATATTTTTAAATAAAAACTTTTATTAAATTTTTTTGCCATTTGTGTTTGTTAATTAATACTTCCTTTTTTATACATTTTGTTGATTGTGTTGGCAAGAATGATTGAGATGTTTTCGTTTTATAATCAGCAATATGATGATCAAAATTATCGTGATTGGTAGAATTATAATTTGTATCGAGAGGTCTGCTTTGAATTCTTTTTGCTCTGTGAAATTATTTATTGACGTGGATGTGTTTTGTGATGAGGTTTTGAGAATTTGATAATCGATCATTTCAAAAATCGAAGCAGATTTTTTTGATGCCAGAATCAAAAGTTCGGTATTTTTTGCGAATGTGATGTCGGACAATTCTTTTGTTGTTTGTAAAAAATTTATTGTTAAGATTTTTTGAGATTTTTCTTCTGAAATTTGAAAAGAATTTTCTGTTTTTTCCGTGATTATTCCGGTGAGTTTATATAGTTTTTCATTTTGTTTGTTTGGGGTAGGGGCGGTTTCTAATAAGAGAATTCTCGATCCTTTTCCCGAGAGTATTTCTGTGTGTGAATAAGATTTGTTTTCGGTTGTTTTCTCGTATTTTAATTCGTCTATTAATTCTCCCGATGGATTGAATAATCGTGCCGAGTCGGATGTATTGTTGAGTGCAATTTTGGTTGTGGAATTATAAAAGGTCTTTGAAGAATTTGGTGAAATTATCGTGTCTGCATTGAATTTATATGGTTTACTCCCTTTCTCCCCGTCGTCCAGTGAAAACCCTTTTAGATTTATTGATTCGTCTGAGAAATTTGTAATTTCTATAAATTCGTTGTTTGTATCTGTGCCTTTTGGGTTCGGTAAAATTTCCGTGATTTTTAGCATAGTTAGGTTATTTAAATTTTGATTTTATTAATCTAATTTTAATAATTAGTTTTTAAAAATTTCTTATAAATATTTAAATTTTTTCTTAATTTTCCCTTACGTTTTTAAGGTTTTCTTTATAGTGATGTGAAATCAAGTTCTGATTGACATTGTATTGGCTCGAGGGTAAATTTGGCGTGTCTAGTGAGGTAAGAACGGAATTTAAGATTTAATAGAGATTTAAGGTTTGAATTACATTAAAAGTATTAAAAGTTAATAGAATTTCAGAATAAAAATTCAAAATATAGAGTGAGAGGATAGGGAAGAAGTGTTAAGAAAATTCAAAATTTAGTTCAAAAATCTTTCAGGTTTCCGTTCCAACTAGGCGCATAAAATTAACAGATCAAAAAATGATTGAAACGATTCTAATTGCGCTGATCGCGCTCGGTGCCGGCGGTTACGGCGGGTTTATTTACAGGAAGAAAAAGGTTGAAGAAAAAAACAAAGATTTGGCGGAAAAAACCGAGAAGATGATTGCGGATGCGAAGTTGAAAGCTAATGAGATGGTTTATGAGGCGAAAAATGAGGCTTTTAAGTTGCAGGACGAGGTGAAAAAAGAGGAACAAAGAAGACGTGAACAGTTGTCAAAAATTGAGGACAGATTGGTGCAGAAGGAAGCTCAACTCGATGAGAAATCAGATAAAGTTGAGAAGTTAAAGGGTGAGTTGGAAGACAAGGTCGGGTCTGTGAGAAAATTAAGAGAAGAAGTGGAGGAAATTTATAAGATGCAACAGGTTCAGTTGGAAAAAGTTGCGGCTATGAGTAAAGAAGAGGCGAAGGAAGTTTTGCTTAAGAAAGTTGAATTTGAGGCGAAAGCTGATATTGTCGAAACTATCAAAAGAACAGAGAAAGTTTTGAAAGAGGAAGCTGATTCCAAGGCTAGATTTATTATTGCTGAGGCGATTCAGAAATATGCTGCTGAGACTGCTTCTGAGTCTACAGCGACTATCGTGAATTTGCCGAATGATGAGATGAAAGGACGTATCATCGGGCGTGAAGGAAGAAACATCAATACGTTCGAACAATTAACCGGTATCGATGTTATCGTTGATGATACTCCGGGATCGATCGTTATTTCGGGTTTCGATTTAGTTCGTCGTTATATAGCGAAGATTACATTGGAGAGGCTTGTTGAGGATGGTCGTATCCACCCTGCGAGAATTGAGGAGACCGTAGAAAAGGTAAAAGATGAAGTAAATATTCTTATCAAAGAACTTGGTGAAAAAGCTGTGTTGGAATGTGGAGTTACTGGATTCCATCCAAACCTAGTAAAAATACTTGGTCGTTTAAAATTCCGTGTCACTCACGGTCAAAA
>CAZGHH010000027.1:0-555 GCA_964525485.1 uncultured Candidatus Peribacteria bacterium
CAGCTCTCTCCCCTGCCAAGATGCTTGAAATGGGAGTTTTTGAAGGTAAATATTTGAATGATTGCAGAGACGAGTTTCCAAAAGAGTGGTTTTTGAAAGCGGATAAATTGGGAAAATTATCGCCGGAAAAAGCAGATATAAGTAAAAACTTCTTTGGAATAAAATCCCGTCAACCACTCCAGGAATGGATCCGAAAAGGCTGGATAATGCCGGGAGATCCTGATGTACGCGGATGGTTCCAATGGTATTGCAGATATTATATGGGCCGTCGCGATCCCCTGTTGGATAACCGTCAAATAAAGCGCTGGAAAGCCTTCGCGCGCCACGCGGGCCAGATTCGACATAATTGTATGCCAGGCGACCTATCTTGTCGCCCTCGTCAAAGACAAGCCCTCCTTCAATGGGCGTACGATCCGTTTATGTAATTTCTGGTGGGTCTGGCGGGATTCGAACCCACGACCGTCTGCTTAAGAGGCAGCTGCTCTACCGACTGAGCTACAGACCCGAACGAGGAAGAAAAAGGAAGTTTACTTACTTTTTGATTACGAGCGAGGG
>CAZGHH010000027.1:655-12532 GCA_964525485.1 uncultured Candidatus Peribacteria bacterium
GCTGGTATCGCGAAGCGATAACGATACTGACCCGAAAATTACCTATTTTTCAACTACGAGCGAGGGGCTGGTATCGCGAAGCGATAACGATACTGACCCGAAAATTACCTATTTTTCAACTTCGAGCGAGGGGCTGGTATCGCGAAGCGATACAGACCCGTACTTTACTCGAACGCACGAAACTTTATCGCAAAACATATTCAAATTCAAGAAATAATATTTACAAAAAAATATATACGAGGATAATATCCAAAGAAGGGGCAAACTTTTACAATAATCTAAACCATATATGAAAACTTCAAATTTTAGTATTCGCACATTTTCAGCGATATTTTTTACGATGCTATCGATACCGACGAGGACGGCATAGACGATGACTCAGATAATTGCCCTACTGTTTCTAATCCCGACCAGGTTGACTCTGACAGTGACAGCATTGGTGATGCCTGCGATGACGACGATGAAGATGACGATGGTGATGAGGAGGAGAACGATGGAAACGATAATGATGGAAACAATGACGAAAATGAGGACAACAATAATGGGAACGAAGAAGAAGATAATAATAATGAAGATAATGATAATTCATCCGAAGACGAAGATAACAACAACGGAGGAAGTAGTGGCGGATATTACAGGAGACCTCCTACAGACAACCCATCAGGTACAGAACCAAATCTACCAACAGCTCCAGGAATACCCGGTTTAATTCAACCAGCAATCACGCCACTATTAATAACACCAGTAGCAATAACCCCAATAATTGCAGCCATTCCGACGACAGAGGCAGGATTTTTATTACCGGAAACTGAAGAGTTAATTCCAATAATACCAGAAGAAACAGGAATAAATTCGGCAGACCTACAAGCAAGCGTATTAGGAGGAGGGTTAGGTGGAATTTTGAGCACAAGAAATCTGTTGATAGGTCTTTTAATAGGACTTTTAATACTAGCTTTATACCTCTACAAAAGAAGACAACATTCAAAAGAATAAAGCTTCAAATAAATAGAGAATTAAAGTATAGTTCCTGCCGTGAATAAAAAGACAAAAAAAATCCTTTTCTTTACCGATACACCGTTGTCTGGAGGTGCGGAACTTCAGATGTTTTTGCTAGCCAAATTTTTGGACAAAAAAAAATTCACGCCAATAGTTTGTTTAGGCTCATACTCTAGTCTGAATAAACTAGCGCAAAATCTTGAAAATTTTGAAATAAAAACTATTCGTCTAGCGGTTAAAAATAAAAACGATCCAAAACAGGTTAAATTAATTAAAGAGATCATTAAAAACGAGGAAATTGATATCATGCACGTTCATTTATGGAATCCGGCAAGCGGCAGGTTTGCGCTTCTTGCGGGCAAATCAGCAAATATTCCTATGATAGTAACCGAACACGACCCTTTCAAAATCAACTTTATTAAAAATTTATTCAAAAAATTCACATTAGGAAATATTTTAAAAATCATTGCGATTTCACGCGAAAATCAAAAACTTCTCTCCAAACTTTATCCGAAACATTCGAAAAAAATTAAAGTTATACACAACGGCATCGATCTAACCTGGTGGAAATCACAATTATTGAGCTTAAACAAAAATACAATCCGCAACATTCGCGAAGATATGTTCTGTATCCCCCACAGTGAAGAAGAAGATCGCCCGATAAAAAACAATACACTAGTAGGACTCACAGTCGCCGAACTTCATCCTAGAAAAGGCCTTCACATACTTCTTCACGCAATTCAACTTCTCATTAAAGAAATTCCGGAAAACAAACGCAACATAAGATTCGCGATCGCAGGCGACGGTCCACAACGCGAAACGCTCGAAAAACTCATTGAAAAACGCGGATTAACAGAATACGTCACACTTCTCGGCCGTCAAAAAAAGATTCCACATTTGATGAAAAGCGCAGACTTTTTTGTCCTACCAAGCGTCCGCGAAGCCTTCGGCCTAGTTAATCTCGAAGCCATGATTTCCGGCTTACCAGTCATCGCAACAAAAACCGGTGGAATACCTGAAATTATCGAAGATAATAAGACAGGCCTCCTCGTTAATCCCGAATCCACGGAAGAATTAAAAGAAGCCATCAAACAACTCATATCAAGTAAATCACTCAGAGACCGTCTTTCCAAATCAGGAAAATCCGAAGTCGAAAAAAACTTCTCAGCAGAAAAAATGGCAAAAGAATATGAAAAGGTATACAACCTGATCCTTTCTTAGAATAAATCATAGTAGAAAAACAGTGTTTCGCTACAATAAAGGCTTTTTATAAATTAAATAAGCTTAAACAGAGTAAAAATTTACAGCATTTTCTTCCTGCAATTTTTCCGCATCCTCTAATCTCAATCCCTTAACCTCAGCAACCTTCTCCAAAACTTCCTTAACATACGAAGGTTCATTTCTCTGTCCTCTCATCCCCTGTGGCGCAAGATAAGGACAATCTGTCTCTACCATCCATTTATCAGCCGGGCACTCAGCTACAACCTCTCGTAAACCACCAGCATTTGGATAAGTGATCACTCCTGTAAATGAAGTATAAAAACCTTCTTTCCAAACCTCTCGAGCAAAATTCAATGAGGATCCATAACAATGGAAAACTACTTTCCCCTCATTATCACCAACATTTTCGGTTTTCCCAAACCCACTTTTTTTCAAAATCCTTAAAGTATCTTCATCAGCCTCACGATTATGCACAACGATCGGCAAATTCATTTTTTGAGCGAATTCGATCTGGCGTTTGAACGCATCTTGTTGAATTTCATGCGAAACTTGCGCTTTGAAATAATCCAAACCGATCTCCCCTATCGCTACAATTTTCTTACCGTATTTTTTAATTTCTTCTTCCCAATTTTTCAATAAATCATCAGTCAAAACTTCCGCATCATAAGGATGCAAACCCAGAGTCGCAAAAAGCTCTACCCCAGACGTCTCCATTGACCCTTTTTGACCATTTGCTAAACCTGTTGAATCATACAAATCAATCAGCGTAAGTCCCCTACTGCATGCATCCAAATTGCATCCAACATTTATGATTTTCCCAACACCTTTTTCCGCCGCACGTTTCAAAACATCTTCAATATCAGAATTAAATTCCGGGAACTGCAAATGTGCGTGAGTGTCTATAATCATGCGAGGATTTTAACATATCTTTTCCATAAATTCAGTTTCTTTTGTATAATGCGATCCGCAAGCTTGATCCGCAAGCTTGAGAAAACCCATAAATAAATGAAATTTAACAATGTTAAAAGAATATAAAAAATTGAAGTTGATAAAAAAAACAGGTAAAAAATCACGATCAATTATAAAAGTAAAAAAACTGGAAATAGGCGGAGACAAAATCATATTGATAGCGGGACCTTGCGCTATAGAATCAGAAAAACAACTCGATAAAATTGCAAAAGAACTTTCAAAATCAGGAGTAAAACTACTCCGAGGC
This sequence comes from uncultured Candidatus Peribacteria bacterium, assembly GCA_964525485.1. Classification (GTDB taxonomy): domain Bacteria; phylum Patescibacteriota; class Gracilibacteria; order UBA1369; family LOWO2-01-FULL-3; genus DAONBD01. Next base: position 4,089 of record CAZGHH010000027.1, read on the forward strand.
GGAGCATACAAGCCACGCACAAACCCATACGACTTCCAAGGACTCGGTGAAAAAGGATTAAAAATTCTCAAAAAAATCGCAGATAAATACGGAATGGCTACTGTCACAGAAGTAATGGACACAAAAGATGTTGAATTGGTTTCAAAATACGCAGACATATTACAAATCGGCACACGAAATATGCAAAATTTTGCATTATTAAAAGCCGTCGGAAAAACGAAAAAACCGATTCTACTCAAACGAGGCATGGGCTCAACAATCGAAGAATTCCTTTCCTCAGCCGAATACATAATGAAAGAAGGAAATTCAAATGTGATACTTTGCGAACGAGGAATCCGAACATTTGAAGACAACACAAGAAACACACTTTCACTTGCAACTGTTCCGACTGTAAAAACATTGAGTCATCTTCCTATTATAGTAGATCCAAGTCACAGTACTGGAGAAATCGAGTTAATAACGCCAATGAGCAAAGCGGCAATCGCATGCGGAGCTGACGGTCTCATGATAGAAGTCCACACAAATCCAAAACATGCTTTGAGTGATGGGTATCAGTCAATTTTGCCAAACGAATTCAAAAAATTAACAGAAGAAATTAAGCCTATAATAAAAGCTGTAAACAAAACTCTTCAATAAAGAATTTATAATGGGAACAAAATCGCACATTGAAATAAAACAAGGATCATTTCCAGACATAGCAAAGAAACTCAAACGCTTAAAAATAAGCCAAAGTTTCGCAATAATAACAGATTCAAAAGTCAAAAAATTATACGGAGGAAAATTATTATGGAATTTACGCCGCGAAGGATTTAATGCGGAAATTTTCTCGTTTCCAAATGGTGAAAAATCGAAAAATTTCAAAAATGTGGAAAGTCTTTGCGGTCAAATGATCGAAAAAGGTTTCGATAGAGATTCGTGCGTGATCGCGATCGGTGGAGGAGTTGTCGGAGATGTCGGCGGATTTGTCTCATCAATATTCATGCGTGGCATTCCGGTCATACAAATCCCAACCACTTTGCTGGCAATGATAGACGGCAGTATCGGCGGAAAAACAGGAGTGAATTTGGGCTCCGGAAAAAATTTGATTGGCACATTTCATCAACCTTCGGCGGTTTTTATCGATCCGTTCATATTGAAAACCTTACCAATTAAACATGTCAGAAATGGTCTTGCTGAAGCAATTAAATACGGGGTTATTCGAAGTCACTCTTTATTTAATTTTATAGAAAAAAATCTGGAAAAAATTCTCGAATTAAATCAAAAAGTTTTAGAAAAATTAATTAAAGAGTGCATAAAAATAAAAATTGAAATCGTAGAAAAAGACGAAAAAGAAAAAGGTCTTCGTCAAATTCTAAATTATGGACATACGTTCGGTCATGCATTAGAAAAACAATCGAACTACACTCTTCTACACGGATTCGCAATTTCGCTGGGAATGGTACTTATAAATAGAATCGCTGTAGAAAAAAACCTGCTTTCCGAAGAAGATTCTAGTTGTATAAAAAAATTACTCAAGAAGGCCGGTTTACCCGTCTACACAATGCATAAACCGACATTAAAAGATATTCAAAACGATAAGAAAAAACACGGGAAAACGATAAACCTCATACTTCCAAAAAGAATTGGGAAGGTTGGGATCCTTTCGATCCCGGAATCGAAATTTAACCAGCAAATTTTAACCTGAAACCGGCAATCCCGGGATTAACATGAGACTCAAAGGATCAAAAAGTATTTCAAATCGCGCACTTCTACTTCGCGAAGTTAATAAAATGCTTGGACTAAAAGTTCCAAAATTAAAAAACTTAAGTACAAGCGACGACACAAGAATAATGAAAGAAGGATTGAAACTTTTGACGTCAAAAAAAACACCGAGAAAAATCAACCTCGGGAACGCGGGAACCGCACTCAGATTTCTCACCGCCTTCGCAGCCGCAACCGGCAAAGAAGTGATAATAACAGGTTCAAAACGAATGCAAAAGCGTCCGATTGAAGACCTGGTAAAAGCTTTAAATAAGCTTGGATGCAAAGTTGAAAGCACAAATGGTTGCCCTCCAGTAAAAATTCACAAATCAGACTTTCTAGGCGGAGAAACTGAAATTTCTGGAAGCAAAAGTAGTCAATTTTTATCGGCACTTTTGATGATAGCACCTCTGGCTTGCAACAAAGTTGAAATTACACTAACAGGCAAAAGAGTATCAGCGCCATACATCGAAATGACATTAAAAATGATCGAAGAATTTCAAAAAGAGCCGAAGGAATTTTTCATTGAAGGAGACGCATCATCGGCGTCATACTTAGGAGCCTATGCGTTACTGCGCAATATCAAATTACAGATAGAAACCCTCTCAGAAAAATCGATCCAAGGCGATATCGCGTTCATTAAATACCTAAAAAAAATGGAAGTAAAAACCGGTGACATAAAACCGCTTGGAGTTGTAGACATGAACGCAACACCAGACCTCGTTATGACATTTGCAATACTCGCAGCATGCGCAAACGGCACAACAAAAATCACAAATATCGCTAACTTGAAAATCAAAGAATCTGATAGAATAGCTGCGCTTGAAAAAGAATTAAAAAAACTCGGCGTAGACGTACGCACAGGCACAAATTTCATAGAAATCAAAGGTCTCGGCAAACAATCTCTAATCGAAAAAAACGCTCGCAAACGCATCACAATCGAAACATACGAAGACCACAGAATTGCAATGGCATTCGGAGTACTAAAAAAGACAATTTTGCCTCGCCTCAAAATCAAAAATCCATCCATAGTCAGTAAAAGTTACCCTGAATTTTGGTCGGACTTGAATCGACTGAACCGCCAGAATCGCACTAACAAAAAAAACAAATCACATAAATAACACACAAAATGAGTTTCAAAACATCAATCTGGAATATAGGATTTTTCAACGGCTTCATAAAAATGTTTGCATATGCGACAAGTTTTTTCTGGGCGGTTTATTACAACGCACTCGGATTCTCAGGCGTAGAAATAGGTCTTATAACGGCCATTTTTTCGCTCACAGGTTTTGCCACAATTCTTCCGTCGGGCTTCATCAACGATAAAATTAAATCAAAAAATCTCATCACACTCGCACTGCTTTTACTCGCAACTCAATGCTTCGGAATTAGTCAATTTCACACATTCCCGGCAATAATTTTATTCACTAGCATCGGAGGAATTGGATACAACTTATACACAACTTCGATGGACAGCCTCTTCTATAAATCGATGGGAAAACACGAAGTGACAAAAAGAATCGCAACATTTCAAGCACTAAATTATTTATTCTTGGGAGCAGGTGTAATATTGGGCGGAAAAATACTAAATGCGAGCACCGACATGGGTGAAATTTTCAAAACATTAATAACAATAACAGGTTCAGGGTACGCAATTTTTACACTAGTTTCGATCATACTTCCAAAAAGCGTGACAACAGATTTCGAATTTATTAAATACAAATCAGACATAATAAATCCAAAAGTTTTGTTCTTTATGTTGGTAATTTTCTTGTTTTCGTTCCACTTCGGTGCGGAGAATACAAGCTACGGACTTTTCGTAAATAAAACTCTCGGATTATCAAAAGAAAACGCGGGACTATATATGGGATTTTCTATCCTTTCAATGGGGATAACATCAATTTTATTTTCAAATTCATTAAGAAAATTAGAAGTAAGACACGTTCTATACTTAGGATTATTTTTATCAGCAATTGGGCATATTTTTATGGCCACAACAAGAGAACCGATGATATCGTTTTTATTCAGAGTAATTCATGAAACGGGCGACGCAGCGATGTTTGTATTCCTCGCATTCGGACTGACTAAATTATTCCAAGCAGAAAGGATCGGTGGCAACGCCAGCATCTTCACATTCATAACAATCATCGGAGGAACAGTCAGCAGTATGATATTTGGCCCGATGGGAGATAAATTTGGATACGATGTCCCGTTAATCGTAACTGGAGTAGTATTATTCATATCACTTTTGCTCGTGATAGGATTCAAAAAAATGATTTTTACAAAATGAATATAGTTCTCACAGGCATGCGTGGATCAGGAAAAAGCTACTACGGCAGAAACCTTGCCAAACTTCTTGGCTGGAAATTTTTGGATACCGATGAAATGATTGAAAGTGAGCAAAATTCAACCATCACAGAAATTGTCCAAAAACACGGGTGGAATCATTTCCGAAATCTGGAAAACGAGCTTTGCAAAAAAATCGCAGACATCGGTGGAAATGGTCTCGACGAGTACGTGATTTCCACAGGAGGCGGACTAATCATAGATCGTGAAAATGAAGAGCTCCTAAGACAAAACGGAAAAATAATTCTCCTTTATCGCGATATAGAAAAATGCGCAGAATTAATTTTGAACGATCACAAAAAAGACAAACGTCCATCATTCACCGGACGAGATGTTCAAGACCCGAACGAATTAATAAAAGAACTAGAAGAAACTTGGAACACACGTGAGAAACGCTACCGCCAAAGCGCAGACCTGATCGTAGATGTAAGCAAAGACAAAGACCCAAGCGAGATATTGGAAATGCTTGAAAATGTTTAATCGAAAACAGAGAGGCGACAATTATTTTCGACCAAAGACTTCGTTAGCTTCTTTTGAAGCCATCTCTTTAGCAAAAAATTGTTTTAATGCCTCAGGAGACATTGCCTCAGCCTGTTCCATATACTTAGACACTAAACTCCTTACAAGGAGTGATTTTTCATAACTTCGTTCAAGCTGTTTTCTAGCTATTTCCTGTCTAATAGACAAAGGAATGCAGAAAATAAGTTCCAAAGCAGCTTTTCCATAAATACCACAAAGCTCACCTACCGTAGGATCACCTGCTCTTTTTAATTCAGTACGAGAGTCAGAATTTTGCAATGAATCCTGAGAAGAATCTACTACTCCAACTCCAGCTGTTTCAAGTTTACTCATTTTACAATTTGGTAAAAAAATGTTTAGGAACGATTGTATCACTGTTTTATTTTTTGTCAAGCATTCTTTCTCAAAAGTGCCCCAACTTCAATCCCCTTCTTCATCTTCACCCAAACATCTTTATCTCCGCCGTGAGCGACTTCAACTGGCTCTTTTCGAAGATTTAAAATCTCTTTAACTTTCACAAACTTATTTTCACCAGACTTTCCAGCCCCAACTGGAGTAATTATCTCAATCTCATCTCCAACTTCAAATCTGTTTCTAGCCTCCACTCTATACAAATCACCATCAACTTCTCTGACAATTCCAAGAAATTTAAACGCGGATTCAGAAGAATTTTTATCAAATTTCACATTATCTTTTCCGGGAAATCCTTTCAAAAAGCCAGGAATATATCCACGATTCGAAACCTTATTCAATTCGACCAATAACTCTTTATCAAATTTTCTTCCCGCCACCATATCATCGATCGCCTGACGATAAGCCTTCGCCACAACTGCGAGATAATAAACAGTCTTATTTCGCCCCTCAATTTTGAAACTAATAACACCAGCACACATAAGCTGCTTCAAATATTCGATCGCACAATTATCGTGCGAATTCATAATATAAGTTCCTTCATCGTGTTCCTCAATCGGCATAAACTCGCCAGGTCGCTCTTCTTCCTCAAGATACATTTTGTATTTCCATCTACAACTCTGCGCACAAATCCCCTGATTTGCGTCGCGCCCGGTCATATAAGCCGACAACAAACATCGTCCGCTATAAGCCATACAAATCGCCCCGTGGACAAAAACTTCGAGCTCTATATCCGGCACTCGTTTATGAATTTCTTGAATCTCTTCCAGCATCAATTCTCTCGGCAAAATCACGCGCTGGATTCCCTGTTTTTTCCAAAATTCTACAGACTTATAATTCAAAGTATTCGCCTGCACAGAAAGATGCAAGACAGCCTCCGGATAAAACTCTTTAGCGATTTCAATAACTCCTGGATCAGCGATAATCAGCGCGTCAGGCTTGACTTCATCGCGCAAAAATTCCATATATTTTTTGAAAGCATCAATCTTATTATTGCGAGGAAAAATATTCACAGTAATATAAACTTTCACCTGTCGTCCACCAGTTTTCGCGGCTTTTTTATTCAATTCACGAACGCTCTTAATCTCAGCCAAAAAAGTTTTCTTATCAAAATCATTTTTGCGACTTCTCATCCCAAACATCGGAAGCCCCATATACACAGCATCAGCCCCGTACTCGATCGCATAGCGTAATTTTTCCGGATCGCCAGCCGGGAGAAGAAGTTCTGGAATTGGTAGTTTGTTCTTTTTCATAGCCAGCACATCCTAGCAAAGAGACTCAACTATTTCAAAGATTTTAAATAATCAGTCACTTAACAGTACTGCAAACCAATCATCATGGTTGAAAAAAAAAAAAAAATGGTATGATTTAAGTGTCATATTACTTAACCTCAAAAAAATGACAAAGAAAACAAAAATGCTACTCGGTATCCTAGCTGCAGTAGTGGTAATCGCAGGAGCGGGACTATTCAGCGCCCAATCAGGATTGTTCAAGGGAATGATCTTCTCAAAGAACAATCTCGCAACTCAGAAGATGACTACATCTTCAAAAGTTACAGTAGATCAAAAAACTACGATAAACCCTAATGTAAAATTACAAAAACCTTGTATGGAAGTCGGGGCAACATTGGTAGGCCCAGCAGATTCAATGACACCAAGTAAAGACCTAAAAGCAGTTAAATTTAGTTGGGTAAAAGCTCCTAGAGCAGAATATTATGAATTTTGGCTTAAACGTTATCCTAATACTGATGGGAAAAGAACTAAAGAAGTAATAATAAGAGATCCTCACCCAGAAATCGACAATGTAATGTACGTATTCTTTACAAGAGAAGATTTCGACAATATAACTGGAGTTTACGAATGGGGTGTCACAGCTGGTGACACAGATTGTGGGATACAACATGGTGGCACAGAAAGTAGACGTATTAACATAGAATCTTTCGCAGATTTAAACTAAAAGAATCTTCCCCAAAAACTCCCCTTTCACGGGGAGTTTTTTTATCCCTTCTTTCAATAAATCAGCCCCATAAATGACAGACTTATAAATTCATGTTATAATAACAACTACGAGATAATAAATACCCACCATTTTGAACAAAATTAAAACAACAACACTACAGGAAAACACCAACGAACAAAACCAAGAGACTCGTATCCAGACGCAAGCTATTACAGATCCAACAATAGGAACTTCAATCACCCACACAAGAGAAAATATATTTCGCAAACTTGCAAAAATAGGCGTTTTCGTCTTAGCGACAAACGCAACAGCAAATCTACCCGGATGCACTCTAAAAGTTCCATACGATCAGAATTTTGACATAAATTCATACGGAGAACTTTTCGAAACAACACGCCTTCCAACACCAGAGCCAATACAAGAAGATCAAATTGAATACGTATTTGATCAATATCTATCAGACATAGGATTTTCAAAAACATTCAAAGATTTTCTAGAAATAGACGAAGAAGGAGAAATTCATTCACTAGAATCATCAAACGACAACATTTATTTCGAATATACCGATCAAGAAAATCGTAAATTAAGAGCCTTTTTCTATTTAAAAGACAAAAAAATAAACATTCAAGACTTGGAAACAGGAACATTTATCGCAGACGCAGAATACACAACCACACAGGGACAATTTGCAATAAGATCAAAAGAAGCAAATCCTTCTTCAACAGAATTTCCAATCACCCAAAGAGAAAATATCGTAAACTCAAATGGATTTATCTTTAATGGAACAAACGAAAACGGCGAATCACACACAAACTACTATGACATCAATTCTCCAATAGGATCAGAAGTAAAAGACACTGAAAGCTTATTAAATATGCTAAAACAAAACGAAGGCTACGACTATCCATTCAAATCCACAAAAATAAACCTAAACGATATACAAACAACAGATCAACTCGCACAGATATATTATTATTTTACGGATAAACCGGAAAGCCTGAAAGATTTCATAACCTCTGTTATAGAATTCGAATACAACGATAAGACAACAAAAGATGAATACAGATCACCAATAGACAGTTTAAAATCAGGATGGGGAGATTGCGACGACTTCGTAGTTCTCACAGGATTATGGGGAAAAATGAATGGACACAAAGTCCAATATATTAAAATTCCACATCATGTTTTCACTTTCATCGAAACACAAGACGGCAAAAAATATATATTTGATTCTGAAAGCTTAGTGTATTTTTATGAAGTTGAATCTCTTGAATCATATATGCAAGAACACTATCCAGACACGGATTACACTATGACTATAAATCCATAGATCTTTCTCATCCAAAATCTAGAAAATCCTTTCTTGCAAAAATCTTCAATTAAATCTACCCTGTAACCACCTAATCAAGATTGAATGCAAACAAACTTTTTAGTCATAGGCTCAGGAATCGCGGGCTTGAATTTCGCCC
>CAZGHH010000028.1:0-5874 GCA_964525485.1 uncultured Candidatus Peribacteria bacterium
AGCGCCAGGTTGTGGACCTGGATGTCGTGGGTTCGACCCCCATCACTCACCCCATAAAGCTAATTCTTGGCTTACGGAAGCTGTTCTCGGTGTATTCCTGTCGTGACAAATGACGGTCGCTTTTATTTCCGTTAATCTGTGATACAATTCTTCTGTTTAATGACACTCATATGAAAAATGAAGTTGTAATTTACCAGACAAAAAGTGGTGCTATCGAGCTACGAACTGACATTGGGAAAGAAACAATATGGGCCACTCAAGCAGAAATGGCAGCCATATTTGGTGTGAATTCACAGGCTGTAACAAAACATTTGAAAAATATCTATAAAGAAAAAGAGTTGTTGAAAAAGGCAACTTGTTCCATTTTGGAACAAGTTCGAATAGAGGGAGGAAGAAAAGTTAAGCGTTCTGTTGAAATTTATAATCTAGATGCAATTATTTCTGTTGGATATCGTATCGGTTCAAAAATGGGTACGAAGTTCCGTCAATGGGCTACCAAAACTTTACATTCTCATATCGTTGATGGCTACACAATAAATAAAAAACGCCTATCAAAGAATTACAGTGCGTTTTTGAAAGCAGTTGAGCAAGTAAGAACGCTATTGCCGTCTGGCGGCGCAGTTAGAGCGACTGATGCCCTTGAGTTAATAAAAATGTTTGCGAATACTTGGTTCTCTCTCGATGCGTACGACAGAGAGAGTTTACCTAAAACCGGAGTGACAAAGAAGACATTTCAACTTACCGCAGATGAATTGAATAATGCTATTTCAGATCTCAAATTAAGACTAATAAAGAATGGTCAAGCGACAGATCTCTTTGGTACTTCGAGAGATAGAAATGGTTTGGATGGGATTTTGGGCAATGTATTCCAATCTTTCGATGGAAAAGATTTGTATCCGACTATAGAGGAAAAGGCCGCTCACCTACTGTATTTTACGGTTAAAAATCATCCTTTTATTGATGGAAATAAAAGATCTGGAGCTTTTGCATTTGTATGGTTTCTGAAAAAGACTGGATTGCTTAATCCTATACGCATTACACCCGAAGCACTTACCGCACTGACATTACTCGTTGCTGAAAGTAATCCAAAAGATAAGGATCGTATTGTTGGGTTGATTTTGCTGGTTTTGAAATAGTTGACTGCCTTACATTGCTAAGATTAAACCGTTGCATTACCGTAATTCAACTGTAATAATATTGTTCGAACGTCGTTCAACGTGTCACCCCATGATTCGCTTTTCATCAATTGTCTATCTCCTTCTTATAATCTCTATTATGGATAAAGTTGACATCTTACATGTATTCAATTATAATTTTTCCCTTTTAAGACCTTTTTGAAAACCTGATGAAAAATGGAGAAGGTGGTAAAATGAGTGATCTCGGAAAAAATTTTTTTTACGGAAGACCTATTCGTTCAGGACTTTCTTCTGAAGATCAAATCATTATTGAGACCAGGGCTGGAAATGATATTGCTGAGAGTCAAGGCCGTCAATTAATGGTGGCCACCAAACAAACTAGCGAAGCTTTGAATTCTCAAACAGGGAGATTAATAGAAGAAACCGCTCGATCAAGACAGGAAACAGCTACCCACTCTGAAGCATTAAGAAGAGAAATTGCTGAATCTCAAATGGTCACAAGGGGAAAACTTGAGGGGATGATAGAGGCTTTTGACGTAGCGTCCAAAGAACAAATCGATGCAATTCAAGAATCTGGGGATGAATCGCGAGGTATTTCTTATGACAGAAGGAGGCTTGGAGAGCTTATTGATTCTGGCTATGTTGATGAAACTGAGGCTCTTGCTTTGGTTAGACGAGGTGTGATCCCTAGAGATGTTGGTGAATTAGAAGTCTTTAATAAATTACCTGAGTGGAAAATTAGAATACTAACAAGCGGCTTAGTTGACAGCCCTAATCCGATAATTGAAAGGAACCTCTCCTCTGAAGAAAGAGAGTTTCTGAGAAACTTTAGGAGAGCCCTTCGTGTTCCAATAACTCAATTGTCTTCTCTTCCAGTTATTGCTCGTAATAGATATATAGTCCCCGAGGTACATAATAATTTAATGAAAGGATTCAAAGAATATCGACAAGGTTCTGTTGGGACGCTTTATACTTTAAATGATATCGATGATAAATTGGCCGTTAGCAACCGTCAAGGAGCTGAAATGGTGCAAATTCATCGAATTACTGCTGAAATTGCTAGAAAATCCTTATTGGTAGAAGAAGGAATTTTAGTTGCAACTGGAGACACTGCTGTCAGCGCTAGGAATTTAGTCCGACTCGCAGAGGATGGAAATGCCCTTTTAAGAAATGGCAATGCTATAAGCGGACAAATTGAATTAAACACACGTCAAATTGCGGACAATACAAATGACATACGCACTGCAACTGTTAGAACTGCGGATTATACGTCTGCCCTATGTGACCTCCAAATTGCATTTGGAGATAAAATGGATGAGGCCAATAGAATAAGTCTGCAACAATTAGTTGTAGATGTAGCTCAATATGAAAAATTACAAAGCATAGCTTCAAGTGCAGAAGAATCTGTTTCATTATTGATTGATTTGAATGAGCTTGCTACTGAGATAGCTGATCGGGCAGCCTCCATCGATAGCCACCTTATGGCCGTCGGACATAAGTTATCTGATCTTCATATAACAATAAAAAATATTGCGCTAGTTTTTAGTCAAAAACTCACTGATATTCAATCTGCCTTAAATCACCATACACAGACTACTCTTGCAGTAGCCGAAGAACAAAGATTAAGAGATCTTAGTCCTGAAAAAATTATTGCAGATGAAAAATATCAAAATGGCATGATGTTATTCAAAGCAGGTGAAATTGAAAATGCTATCCCTTACTTTGATGAAGCCGCAAAAAAAGATCCCGTTAATCCAGAAATTTATTATCGCAGAGCTATGTGCTACATAATTCTTGACGAGCCTGATCTCGCTGAAAATGATTTACTGAGAGCTTTAAATTTTATTAAAATCATAAACTTATCTGAAGAAAAAAAGATAGTTTTGAAAACTAAAGTTACTTTGGCACTTTCTCAACTTTATTATACAAAGGCAAACTTATATAACGATCAAGGTGAAATCGATAAAAGAGATTCGCATATGAAAATGGCGATTAATCGTACGGAATCACTGTTCAAAGAAACTCCTTCCAACTCCGAAGTTATATTTTCTTTAGCTAAATATCTAGCTGGTCATCAACTTTGGGAAGAGTCTTCTAAGTATCTTGTTCTTTTATTGGAACAATACCCTGAATATGTAAATAAAATTTGTTATGAGCCAGAGTTTGCTCCTATACTCCCGATGTTTCGTGAGGTACTCGGATCTCAAATAAAATCACCTGAAGATTTTTATTTCAAATTATCTATCGATTATATTAGAGAAAATGATGTCGAAGCTGGGTTGGAATTGATAAAAAGATTGATCCAATATTCACCACAAATACTAGTTCAAGAAAAGGCTTTCAAAAGGGAAGCATTAGAATCTGTCAAACAAAGAATCATTGAAATGATCACTGAAATTATAGAAGATCTAAATATAACCAGAACTTCTCAATGTTGTTTCAGCCTATCATCATTAGCTCTTTCTTATGAAGCAAGTAGAGGCGTTGTATTAAAAGCTTTAAGACAAGGCGTAGGGAATTCTACTACTGAACAAGATGCAATAAGAATTCGAGAAGAAATTCAACATGTTGCACCAGATAATTATGAAGATTTAATATCACTACTGAGGCGACTATTCTCAATTCCAATAGTAATACGTGAAACATTATAAATATGAATAAAGAAGTATTCGTTAAGTATGAAGATTTAAGACTCACAGATGGTAATGAAATAGCTTTTCGTATTGAAGCTTGTTTATTAGAAACTGAAAACCAAGATGCCGAAGACAGCATTGCTTTACCAGGAATTGATTTTACAGTAAAAGTGTTGTCTCAAGAAACCCGCGGCAAAGCTGATAAATTAACTGGTATTTTTAGATCAGACGAGGTAGTCATTGATCCTACAGCGATAGATTTAGAGGTTGGAAAATTAACAGCTGAAATTTCAGCACAAGAAGATATTGAAACGAGATTTGAGACTAAGATTTCAATTGATATAAAAGCTGTCATCGTTGAATTAAGATCTAGAATAAAAAAAATCCAAGAAGAATTAAGATTAGCCGCTGAAAAACAACGAGGAGCAGATGGCTCCGATCGTTCCAGTGTTTTGGAACAAGCAAAAGAAAACAGAGAATTAAAAAGCGACCTTAGTAAATTATTTGAGTTCTGTAATGAATATCATCGACGTGACTCGTTTCGTCTCCTTTGTGACCGATGGAATGAAATAGTAAAATCAAAAGGTGTAAACCATGAAGTAATTAAAGTATTTTTTTTACAACAATTAAGCACTGGAATAAATAATGCTCATTTAATAGAGACTTTATTGTCGCACACCTTGCCAGATTTAATGAATGCTGACTGGATTAATGAATTATTTAAAAAATTGGTTTCAAATTTTTCTTGCGTAGCAATTAATCTATTTCCAATTTATGAAGACAATCCTTACTCTTCTAAAATTATTGAGGTTGCTGCGAAAAAAGATCCCGTTCAATTTTTCCGTAACATATCTTTATTTGAATTCTATCCATGGGCTAAATCGATCGCATTAGAGGTTGCAGCAATAAGACCTGACTTAGCATTAAGTTTTTTTAAAGATTACTGTGGACAGTCTTGGGCATCTGCTGTAAAAACTGAAGCTGAAAAAGCAATAAGTTCTTACGTAGAAAAAGAATTGTCTAAAAAAATATTGTCAAGTGCTGGCGTATATTATCGTGACAGATTAGCCGAATTTTTGGAAGCAAACCAAAACTATTCCTCACAAACACTGTTTGAATATTTTCCAGATGTATTAGTGAATGTATTAGTGGCGGCAATCAAAGAGGGCAAGTTTGAGTTGGGTCCACTTAAACTGGAAGATTTAAAAGCAGAAGATTTAAAATTCCTAGAAGATTTTTTCGTTTATTATAAACCACGATTAGCCTCTATGTTGCCTTACGGAAATATTAAAAGAAGAGTTTATGATAGAATTTCTAAAACGCACCCAAGAATCCACAGGTGGAATAGATTTAAAGATGTACTCAATAGTATGTAGCAGATTTGAGTTGATTAATTTTATAATTTCAGTACAATCATTTTTGTTTTATGGAAAATCACTATCTTATAGACCTCTCTGTCAAATATGGATTGGATGATAAACAGCTTTCAAAGGTTGTTGATATGTGTTATCAGCTTGGATTTGACGACCTGAGTGATGCCGGATTTCACAGGTGTGCTTCGTATATGTGCTCTATGAACTTGTTGGCAATGCCACCTGAGGAATTGATCGAAGAAATGAAAAGGAAAGGATTCTTCAAAGAGTAGGACTTTGACTGTTTTTGCTATGTTGTGCCTCCCAGCTCCTTCCTATTTTCTATATCTTCGCGAGTTTTTGTCAGAATTCCTTTTAAGATGAATTCAGAAAACTCCTCTAGTTTCAAAATATCTTCTTGGATATTGTTTTGTTCCAGGAAGTCAAACATTACGTGTGCAACCAGTTTGACCAATTGTCGGCAAACGATCTTTTTCAGGGATTTCTGTTTTACATCACCGAAAATAGAGTGGTCGTCATCTTGATCAGGCTGATCAGTTTCAACTTCAATGTATTCAAAAGCTGTATTCAAAAGTTTTGTTGGTGATTCTGAGGCCTGATAAAGCATATTACTAATCCATTGATCCACTTCTATTCTTACTTTTAATGGAAGCGACGCATCGCTACCGAAAAGAGTAAGAGCCATCGAATCTTGCGGGCTGGAATTTGGCGAGCTTGAGCCTTGCGAGCTTG
>CAZGHH010000028.1:5974-12209 GCA_964525485.1 uncultured Candidatus Peribacteria bacterium
GAGCTTGAGCCTTTATAAGTGTGCGTGTCTGAATTTTGCGCGTTGGCTATTGCTTCAATTTTCTCTTTTATCCCGGGAAGCATTAGGTACTCCCCCACTTCTTTTTGAATATCTTCATTTCCCAAAAGTACAGCGGCCAAAATAAAATTTGCCGGAAGATTTTTTTCCAACGTGCGACTTATCAGAAGAACCAGGTCTTTTTTATGCGAATATTGAATAAATTTAAGAAGAATTTTAACCAGCTCATCTTCCTTCTTTTTTCGTTTTTTTTCTTCTTTGCGGATAGCTTGAATCTGCGCGGCCGCCGCCTTCATGCGCTCCTTAAACTTCTCGAAGGACGCAGCGTCCATCTTGTCACCTTGCTCGTAACCTTGAAATTCCTCTAAAGACATAGTGAAAGGCTTAAGCTGAAACTACGTTCACAATCTTGTTTTTGTAGATTCTGCCGTCGTATTTTTTCAACTTTTTCTCGGTGTATTTAACTTCACCATCGACTGTAGCGTAGATTGTGTAATCTTTGCCAAGTTTTGTGTTTTCACCTGGGAAATATTGAGTTCCTCTCTGACGTACTATGATGTTACCGGCTACTGCTTTTTGTCCTCCATATAATTTGATGCCAAGTCTCTTGGCTATCGAATCTCTTCCGTTTTTGGTTGAGCCACCGGCTTTTTTGTGAGACATTGTGTTTTCTTAGATAATGCACGCGGATTTTACGGTAATTATTAGATTAAATCAAGGGATTTTTTTGATATTTCCAGAATGGCCGTATTTTGGTGGAATGAGCGTGTGTTTGAGATAGCTGAGTCCGTGTTTGAATTTGGAGGGGTCGAAGTGATTGAATATATGCGAATACTTATCTGATTACGACACGAGTATGTATCTGAGCTTAGATGTGTTGGAGTGATTTAATATATGCGAATACTTATCTGATTACGAATACTTAACTGATACTGATATGGACTGAGCCACTCTGGGCTGATTTAAGTTGAGTTGTAATATGAGTTAATTTAATTAATTAGTGCTTTTTTGATGAATAGCAGGTGAATTATAATTTTTTTGCACTATAAAAACTGGATTTTGGCTCTTTTATTTAATTTTTGAGCAATAATTATTTTTTAGATAAAATTTTTATTAAAGCCCACCATCAAACACTATAAAATCTTATTTTTGGCATTTATATTTAATGTTTTTCTGTACTTCTATTCTCTTTTTGTATCGCTGTATCGATACAGCGATACAATGGCTCGGCTGAGGTAATTTTCAGATGCAGCTGGACGCTTTTTTATTTGATTTTTCATAAATTTTTCGAAGTGAAAATGAAGATTTTTATAGCAAATTTAAATACCTTCATTTGACCACGCAAAACCCCCCTCGATTTTTGATTTTCATAGTGAATTTGAAAGACATCTATTTAAACACACAAAGATTTGCAAAAAAAACATCGATGATATTATGGATTGATTGATTTTCATAGTGAATTTTCAAAAACATTTATTCAGGCATAGGAAAACCACGGGAATCTACCCGCGCCTCTGTTAATATGGACGTTTTTGTGATATAATAATTAGATATGGTCGAACCATTTAATAGGTATAACAGATTAATAGATATAAAAGATTTAATGCGCAAATTAACTGCTAAAATTAGGATGAAAATTGCGATTTATATGGCTATTTTTGGGATATTTAGCTGTATTGCACCTATTTCTTTTGCTAACAACACCGATTTTGATGATGATTTTGGTGGTGATTTTGAATCTTTAAGCGACGCGAATCGTGTTAATGAAATTTTGGCTACTGCTCAATTGGATGGAACTCAGGCCCCTCAAATCTCAGCTACTGATGACTCTCGCACTGGTTCTCAGACAAATGTTCAGTCTGACCCCCAGGCTGGTTCTCAAGCTAATGTGCAAGTTGCCACTCAAGCCGACCCTCGGACTAATGTGCAGACTGCCACCCAAACCGATAATCAGTCTGGCCCTCAAGCCGACCCTCGGACTAATGTGCAGACTGCCACCCAGACTGATGCTGAAAAAGAGCAGGAGCAATTTTTGGATCGATTGAATGAAGAATTAAAAATTTCAAAAACGGAGTATTACTCTATAACGCGCAATATTCGTGAAACGAGAACACGTCTCGACGCTATGAAAAAAGACATGTCAGAACTTCAAAAACAAGTTCAATATTTCGACGATCAAATCTCTGAAATAAGCGAAAAATTATTCACAGTCGTGAGACAAGTTGTGCGTACAGAAAATGAAATAATGCGAATCTACGATGACATTGAACTAAAAAATACGGCTATGGAATACCAAAAACAACTACTCCGCGAATATGTCCAGAATCTTTATATCTACGGAGACACCTACCTCGACGTCGACCAAAACGGCAACATCGATGCATTTAAAATTCTCCTCTCTGAAGGAGAAACTTCCGATATTCTAAAAGAAATAAAATATCTTGGAATACTTGAGGAAACCGGCACGAGACTCATTGAAAAATTAGTTCAATTAAATGAAGAGCTCGATGCAAAACGCGTTGAGCTTGAAACAAAAAAAACCTATTTAGATAATTTACGAAAAGAGCTGGCGACGAAAAAACAAACTCTGGATTCAGAAAAGGCGGCGAAAGAAAACATGCTCGTTCTAACCAAAAATCAGGATCAAATTTATCGTGCGATGCTTGCCGAATCGATTAAACAACAACAAGAATCTCTAGCGGAAGTGCAGACTTATCAGGCGACACTTGAATTTATAAAAGGCAAAATTGAAGAGGAGGGGACGAATTTTGACATCAATAAATACAAAGATTTCTTAGGAAAAAAATTCATCTCCGTTTATGATTTCCAAAGAATGCCTGCGAGCGCAGATGGCTTTGTATGGCCGACAATGCCGACTCGCGGAATCAGTGCATACTTCCACGATCCTTCGTATCGCGGATATTTCGGAGTGCAACACAACGCGATCGACATACGAGTTCCGCAAGGAACGCCTGTGATGTCGGCTGCTGACGGCGTCGTATACAAGGCAAAAGATAATGGTTATGGATACAGCTATATCATGCTTGTTCATCACAATGGACTCATGACTACTTACGGACATATCAGCAACATAATGGTCGAGGAAGGACAGCTGGTGAAAGCCGGTCAGGCGATCGGACTCTCTGGTGGAATGCCAGGGACGAAGGGCGCTGGTTATATGACGACCGGTCCTCATTTGCATTTCGAAGTTTTGAAAAATGGTGCATACACAGATCCTCTTCGCTACTTGCCGTTGCAAATTTTAAGTGAAGAAAATGTTGATGCTTTGCCTGAAGGATATAAAGATGATTGGGAGAGAGCCGTGCTGGAAAGCGTCGGAGTGTAAAGCGGGGGTGTGAGCTGGAAATTTAATTATATGTTGGCTTTAGCTACACGTAGCTTTATAATTTTTGTGTAAATAATTTTTGTGTAAATATTGCTACATGAATAATTTTGTTAAAGAAACTGTAAAGCAAAAATCGGCTCGTGCTACCAAAATTGCCGAAGCACTTTTAAAAATGTATCCGCGCAGGAAGACTGTACTGACTTTCGGGAATCCTTGGGAATGCCTTGTGGCTGTGCAATTGTCGGCTCAGTGCACGGACAAAAGAGTGAATATCGTAACTCCTGCGCTTTTTGAGAGGTATCCGCGCGTGGAAGATTACGCTATCGCCGGATCGACCGCGGATGGTGTGAGGGGATTCGAGAAAATGATTCACTCAACAGGGTTTTATCACAATAAGGCGCGAAATATTTTGAATGCGGCTGTGATGGTCGTGGAGAAATTTAAAGGCAAAGTTCCTGCGACTATGAGTGAGTTATTGACCCTGCCCGGCATCGCTCGTAAAAGTGCGAATGTGATTTTATTTAATGCTTTTGACTTAATTGAAGGCGTGGCAGTAGATACACATGTAAAAAGGATCACTAATTTACTTGGATTGATTTCGCCGGATGCTGGCAAAGGAGGAACGAAAAGGAGTGTGGATCCTGGCAGAGCGGGGGCGAGCCCTAATACTGGCGCCGGTGATCCTGTGAAAATTGAAAAAGAATTAATGAAATTATTACCTCGCAAGCATTGGGCACTTTTTTCCCTTTTGATCACCGAGCACGGACGCGAAATTTGCATTGCAAGAAGACCGAAATGCAAAGAATGCAAATTGAATAAAATGTGTCCGGGGGCGATGATCTAATTATAAATCTAGTGTTGATGGATCTGCTTCTTCGTATTCAGCTGTTTTAAAAGATCTATGTATAACACGTGGTGCCCTAATTGGTGGAAAAATTTGTTCTTCCGTGTCGTTGGCCGCTCCTTCCTCTAGATCTCTCAACTCTCTTTCAATTTCATCTGGATAAATGCCATATAATGCGTTTGCAACCGCATCTCTCTGTGCTCTAACTAGAGCTTCGTTTTGTTCCGCTAATAATTCCGCCCTTTCAAGAGCTGCAATTTGAGCTCCAATTTCTCTAAGTGGTGTTATCTTTTTAGGTTCACAATTATTTTCTCCAACTGGCAAATTTGTTGCACCTGTCATCTTTGTAGTCATTTTAATTTTGTTAAAAGATCTGGGTACTGTTTTATACCAAAGGAGTGAGGTGAGTCAAGGATTTTTGGTTTGATCCCGGGATTGAACTACGGATAGATTCTAGTGATCGTTCTCGGGAATGGGATCGTTTCGCGGATGTGGTGCGTGCCGCAGATCCAGCCTGTGAGGCGCTCCAGGCCGATACCAAACCCTGAATGTGGAACCGAGCCGTATTTGCGAAGATCAAGATACCAGCCAAAGGCTTCTTCAGGTAATTTGTGTTCTTTGATACGGCTGAGTAATACTTCATAATCATCTTCGCGTTGCGACCCTCCAATGATTTCACCATATCCTTCTGGTGCTAGTAGATCGGCACAAAGTGCGACTTTTGGATTATCCGGATCGCGTTTCATGTAGAATGCTTTCACTTCCGCAGGATATTTTTCTACGAAAATAGGTTTGTCGTATTTCATCGTCAACATCGTCTCATCGTCACCACCCAGATCGTCATTTTCTTTTATATCAGAACCCATCGCGCTGAGTTCTTTCACTACTTCAGCGTGAGTCTTGCGAACAAATGGAGTTTTTATTTTTTTCAATGGCTCAATATCGCGCTCCAATGTCGTGAGTTCCGCTAGATTTTCAGCAAGAACTTTTTGTACTACAAATTCTATTAATCCTTCTTGTATGCGAAGATTTTCATCGTGTTCTACGAAAGCCGCTTCCGCGTCCATCATCCAAAACTCTGTTAAGTGACGGCGAGTTTTGCTCTTCTCTGCGCGGAAAACCGGACCGAAGTCGAAACATCGACCAACTGAAAAAATAGCCGCTTCTAGGTAAAGCTGCCCTGACTGAGAGAGATATGCAAATCCTTCGTCAAAATATTTTAATTCAAATAATTCAGTTGTCCCTTCGCATGCGTTCGGCGTCAAAATCGGCGAATCGATTTTTATAAATCCTTCACGATTTAGATATTCGTAAATTCCGTTGATAATTGTGTTGCGAATGATTTGAATCGCGCGCTGCTTTGAGCTTCGTAGCCAGAGGTGACGATTTTCCAACAGGAAATCTGGGCCGTGCTCTTTCTTAGCGATCGGATAGTCTTCAGTTGGAATTTGGATAGGCTCGATAGATTTAATTTGAACTTCATATGTGTTTTCCATTTTCGGATGCTTGGTCACTTCTCCTTCGACTTTGATTGAGCTTTCCATCGTGAGCGAGTCCGCGAGCGCAAAAACTTCCGGTATTACCGAACCTTGAAAAACTATTCCCTGCACTACCCCACTACCATCACGTAGTTGAAGAAAATGCAATTTTCCGCTACTGCGCTTATTGAACATCCAGCCTTGAATTTTGATAATTTCACCGACATGTTTGCTTAAATCTTTGATAAAAACTGTTTCTGACATATTAATTTGATTATCTTTTTAAAACTTCTGACGCGTATTCTACCTCAAGTCAATTTGACTTCAAAGCTTTGTGTTGATAGATTTGTTGCGACCTTTTTTGTGTCTTTCAAATACTGGGGCGTCGCCAAGTGGTAAGCAAAGCTTGCCACCTGCCAATTAGCCTCACCTTGACATTCAGGTTTGGACTGTTAGTCTACAATGTACTTTACTGGGGCGTCGCCAAGTGGTAAGGCAGCGGCCTTTGAAGCCGCTATTCGGGGGTTCGAATCCCTCCGCCCCAGCCAG
>CAZGHH010000029.1:0-11394 GCA_964525485.1 uncultured Candidatus Peribacteria bacterium
GAATTCAAGCAAGCCATCACGGGTAGCGCTGAAGGCGTAACCGCGGCTTACTATGCATTCAAATACGTACAAGGCGGCGCGAACTTCTAGTCAAGTCCCGGACTCGGCTACCCCTTTTAGTAGAGTCCCGGACTCTAGTAATTTTCAATAAAGTTCAGAAGGAATCTGACTCCAATTCCCGTAGCTCCTTTTTGTTCGTATTTTTTCGGATCGTGTGTGTATGCGGTTCCAGCTATGTCTATGTGAGCCCATTTCATATCTTTTTCAACGAATACTGCAACGAATGCCGCGCCTTTACTGCCTCCGGCCAAATGTGATGTTCCAACATCCGCATTACAATAATCCGCGACTTTCGACTTCACTTTTTCAATGTGATCTTTGTGTAATGGAAGCTCCCAAATTAAATCATCTGTTTCATCTCCGGCTTTTAGAAGCCTTTTCCCGATTTCTTTATCATTTGTAAACATCGCTGTGTATCGATCTCCCAAAGCAACCATCGCCGCTCCTGTGAGAGTCGCAATATCTATCAAACATTCAGGCTTGAATTTTTTCTGAGCGTAATGCACTCCGTCCGCGAGTATCAAACGCCCTTCGGCATCCGTGTTTTTGATTTCTACAGTTTTGCCATTAAGCATCGTGATAACATCACTTGGTCTAAAAGCGTTTCCGTCGATCATATTTTCTGTAAGCACCAAAACTCCAACTATATTTTTCTTAATTTTTAAATCTTTTAATGCGGTAAAAATACCTATAATTGCTGATGCACCTGCTTTGTCTGAGTGCATGTCTTCCATGTGAGCGGATGGTTTGAGATTGTATCCGCCGGAATCAAATACAACACCTTTTCCGACCAAAACTATCGGTTTTTCTTTTGGATTTTTTGCTCCATTATATTCGAGTGTTATCACTTTTGCAGGTTTGTAAGAGCCCTGATTTACGGCTAACAATCCTCCCCATCCTTGTTTTTTTAATTCGGCTTTATCTATAACCGTAACTTTATACCCGTAATCTTTTTTTAGTTGTTTTGCGATCGATTCGAAATACTCTATGTCTATTATGTTTGCAGGACCGTTTACTAGATCTTTTGTTACGTTTGTCGCTTGTGCAACGACAAGCGCTTTTTCAATTTCTTTCTCCAATGTTTTCCCCTCTTTTTTGCTTACTAAAATTATATTGTTGATCTCGGCTTTCGTCTCCAATTCGCAATCTTCTCCTGTTTTATATTTTGAAATTCTATAGTCTTTTAATGCGATACCTTCTATTAATTCTCTCGCATAAATATCCAATTCCGGTGACATTAAAATCATCACGTCGTTTTGTTTGAGCGCTCTTGTTTCCATGCATATATCAGCCCCCAGTTTTCTCACTCTTGCTCCTGTTAATTTTTCTGATTTCCCGGCACCAAAAAATAAGACTTTTCCCGGCATTGCTTTTGAATCAATCGTGAAATATTTTTTTTCTCCTCCTTTCCCCGACAACTCTTTTTCATCCAAAGCTTTTTTTAGCAACGATTTTAATTCTTCATTGTAATACTTTGGAGCTTTTGTTTCTCCTTTGAAATAAGGAACGATCAGTAGCCCTTTCTCTTTTTTCAGAGCTTTTTGAATTTTGACTTTCATATTTTTAAGACATTAAAAGATTTTGCTGTATTAAAATAACAGAGAGAGCCTACTGATTACAAACCTTTTTTTGAGACAAATTCTTCGGCTTCCTTAAGAAGATTTTTTGCGTTTTCAAAAGTGAGCTTATTCAAGGCCTGCTCGTAGTCAAGCCACCAATGCCCTCTGTGTTCAAAAGAAATAGTTACGTCTTTCTCGTTTGTTTTCCCTACAAAAAAAACGACCTGCTTAAAAGACTGTCTGCCTTTTTTGTTGTAAGTGTAGTGAATTAGATGCCTGAATCCTTTCACGAACTCAACGTTTTTTATTCCTGTTTCTTCAGTTAATTCTCTGTGGGCTGTTAAATACTCGTCGTTTTCTTCACCCGGTTCCACGTGGCCTTTTGGAAAATCTATATGACCTCCAGGATAGTGCAAAAGAAGGTATTTTCTACCATCTTCTTCATCTCGAAACAATACGACTCCGCAAGATTTTTCGTCAGGCATTTTACCTGAATCTACTATTGCCATGATTTGTCTTTTAATGCGTTTTCAGCCGCTTCGCTTTCGGCTTTTTGTTTGCTTGATCCTTTTCCTTTTGCAATTAATTTTTCATCGAAATAAACCCCTGCCTCGAACTCTTTGTCATGATCTGGGCCCTCTTCGCTGATAATTTCGTATGTTGGAGTTATTTCTAATTTTTCTTGTATGAGTTCTTGCAAAGTGGATTTTGGATCCGCAAAAAGATTTTTTTCAATTATTTCATCCAGTCTTGAAAGTATGAATTCATTCACAAATTTTGATGCTTCATCAAAACCTTTGTCCAAATAAATGGCTCCAATTACAGCCTCCATCACATTCGCAAGTATATAATTTTTTGTTTTTCCACCAGATGCTTCCTCTCCTTTACTCAAATACAAATACTCCCCCAAATTCAATTCTTTTGAAATTTCAGCGAGATGTCTTCCCTGCACCAAAGCGCTTCTTAAATTTGTTAATTCGCCTTCCGTTTTGTCCGGATGTTTATTAAAAAGATATTGTGTTGATATCAATTCCAACACTGCGTCTCCTAAAAATTCGAGCCTCTCATTTGATTCTATTCTCTCTTGTTTGTGTTCGTTTAAATAAGACCTGTGAATAAAAGCGTTATCCAGAATTGATTCGTCTTTGAATTTTATCCCAATTTTTTTTATTAAATCTTCGTATCTGCTCATTTTGTTTTTTTAATTTTAGTATTCATTACGGAGCTCAACACTCCATTTATAAATTTTGAACTGTTTGTGTCTCCAAAATGTTTCGCAATTTCCACAGATTCATTGATCGCGACAACTGGCGGAACTTCTTTTGCATACAAAATCTCATAAACTCCAATTTCCAAAATCGCTCTATCTATAGGCGCAATCTTGTCTATGGGCCATTGTGGAGCGTTTTCTTGTATAATTTTCAAAATCGTCTTCTTGTGTTTTTGAATACCTTCAAGAAGCTCGTAAGCAAAATCGGCATTCTTGATTTTCGGCGCGAACTCTTTTAAGACTGTTTCCAAAATCTTTTTCGCCGTACCTCCTCTAAATTCATACGCGAATAGAGTTTGCATTACACACGTCCGTGCAAGATGCCTGTTGCTTGCCATTTTAAATAACTATTAAGCTTTGATCTTTGTGATTTTCTTCATCTCTTTTTCAATATTCAACACTTGTCTTCCTCTGTATTTACCACATTTTTTACAAGCTGTATGAGGAGTTTTCAAAGCTCCGCATGACGCGCATTTAACCAATGCGGCTATACCGGCCAATCTCTTTCTTGTTTTCGTTTGGAAGCTCTGATACCGATTACGGCTCGAGCTTTGGTTCATCTTCTTTTTGGGAGTTGGTTTCTTAGACATTCTAGTTTAAATTAATACCTTTACAGTGAGGAGAGCATACCGCAATTAATGGAAAATGCAAGATTATTTCCTGACGCAAAAATTCTTCCACATCTATGGAATGATTTTTCGTGTCTGCGTAGAAGAAATCAAATCTGTTTTCGAACTTGTCGTCAGTGATAAGAAACTGCCTTTCCATGTATGGAATTTCAACTTGAAAATCAAATTTTCCCAGGCATTTATCGCATTGGAGCTCGAAAGTAGCTTCAAAATCTTTGATTGAAACATTGTATTCATTTTCTATTTTCATGATCTCGACCCTGCCTGATATCGGACTTTTTACAGTTAAATTATGTTTTGAAAAATCCACTTCAACTCCGTCTAATTTATAGACTACGGAGGCGCCGGGACCTTTATTGTCTATGTCGTGAGTGTTAAAAGAAAGCTGATTTTCAGCCGTTTTCCCGTCTTCTTGTGCAATTTTTTTATTCATTTTTTGTGATTTTTAGCGTCTGCTTGCCATAATTGCGCGTAGAATATATAGAAACAAATTGAATATGTCCAGGTAAAGACTCAAAGCTGCTTCTATGTACATGTTCTCAGGATATTTTTTCAATTTTTGGATGTCATACATTGTATATCCTGCAAAAAGCACTACTCCAAACCACGAATAAATCAGCTCCATAGTACTCCCCCATGGGATAAAAAGACCTATCACTCCGGTAATTATCATGCCTATGAGACTTATCATCAAAAATCCTCTCATCCCTATTAAATTCACTTTTGTTGTCCATCCAAAAATTGCAGCGGCCGCGAAGGTCAAGACCGTAGCTGCAAGAGCTCTGACGACTATCATTATTCCTGCTTCCGCCGCCGCCATTGCTATAATCGGAGCGGCCGTCATTCCGCTTATAAAAGCAAAAAGTGCAAACATTATTTTATTTATTACTCTTTTTTGCGACCACAATCGTGCCGTTAAAATTATTCCCAATTCAACTATGAAAAGTCCGTAAAACATGCCCATCGAAAAAGAAGCTGTAGCGAAAACATAGTTAAGCATTACATAAATTCCAGCTATCGACATTACGAGTGCAAGTGCAAAAAACATCATAACTTTTCCAAGAAAAGTCACACTATAAGAAGATCCCATTTTGATCTCGTGCGTTTCTGGATTTTTTTGTCCAAACATATTCATTTTGTTAATTTGTGATTAATTTTTGTGCCGGTTTATTATACTATATCGTAGCTATGAATAAATACCTAAGTTGGGTCGAGATAAAAAAAGATGCTCTGGCTCATAATATAAAAGGTTTTAAAAAGATTACGCGATCTCTTGTGGCGCCTTGTGTTAAGTCAAACGCTTATGGCCATGGACTTGTTGAAACTGCGAAAATTTTTGTAAGTTCCGGGGCGGACTGGCTGACAGTGAACTCTATTTATGAAGCTGAAATTTTGAAGGAATCAGGTGTGAATGTACCTATTTATGTTATGGGCTATACTTTGCAATCCGATTTGAGACGAGCATGGGAACTTGGCTTGAGATTGGTTGTTTACGGACGTGAAACAATCGATGCTTTGGCTTCTATTTCAGATGATTTTACTAGACCTATTAATTTGCATATCAAGGTTGAAACCGGAAATAATAGACAAGGCGTGAGGATAGATGAATTATTGGATTTTGCTAAATATATTATTGAAAAAGGTGCAGGAAAACTTCACATTGAAGGGCTTGCAACTCATTTTGCCAACATCGAAGATACTACGGATCATTCATATGCTTTTCAACAGTTGAAAATCTTCAATTCCGCAGGAACGATGCTTCTCGAGAATGGAATCAATGTGCCAATGATGCATTGCGCAAATTCGGCCGCTACTATTTTGTTTCCGGAAACACATTTAAGTATGTGTAGAATTGGAATCGCGTCTTATGGCATGTGGCCGTCCAAAGAGACTTTTGTTTCTTATCAGGCCAAAGATTCTGATGGAATTAAATTAAAATCCGCTTTTACTTGGAAAAGTGTTGTTGGACAGGTAAAAAAAGTACCGAAGAATGAATTCATAGGTTATGGATGCAGTTTTCGCGCGATGAGGGATACTACAATGGCTATTATTCCAGTCGGTTATTATGACGGTTACGACAGAAAATTATCTAACAATGCCCATGTATTAATCCGCGGACAAAGAGCCAAACTGATCGGACGTGTGTGTATGAATATAATCATGGTTGATGTTTCTGACATACTTGGTGTGCGAGTTGAAGATGAAGTCGTTTTGATTGGAGAACAAAATTTTGATGAACATTCAGATACTATTTCCCCTGAGGAATTCGCTTCCTGGATTGGATCTATTAACTACGAAGTTACTACGAGAGTGAATGAAAGAATTCCAAGAGTTTTTGTATAATTTTTAAAATGACTGAAAGTGAATGCGAGGAAAATAAAAATCATAGATAATGGTGAGCCTTTGATTAATTTCCCCGGCGATTTTGTTTGTGTGCCAATGTATTTCAGAAATGGTCTTACAGAAGACCTTAGCATGCAACTTCGCGAAGGAGCTATTGAAGCTTTGGTCCGTGCAAAAAAACATTTATCAAATGGGTGGAATTTCTTAGTTTGGGATGGTTACAGGCCATTAAAATTACAACAAAAATTATATGATGATTTAACAGCCTTGAGACGAAGTGAACACCCAGAATGGGATAATATAAGACTGGCTAATGAAGTTGAGAAATTTGTAAAATATGCGAGCCATGACCCGGAACTTCCTTCCCCTCATAATACCGGGGGAGCTGTTGATCTGACGATTTTAAATGCAGCTGATGAGGAATTGGACATGGGCACGTTTTTCGATGAATTTACTGAAAAATCTTACACTTGGAAGGATGGTGGTACGTTCGATGATCTTGAATATGATATCGCACGCGGCATCACCCCCCAGCAATCCGAAAACCGAAAAATCTTACGAGAGATTTTGACTGCAGAAGGGTTTGGGTCTTACCAGTGGGAGTGGTGGCATTTTAATTTCGGAAACCTGGGTTGGGCTGAATATTACGGTAAGGATATTGCGATTTACGGATCTCTGGAGCTATAATCTTCTCGAGCTTAAGCGTTTAACTTTTTTATATGTCAGAAAAGATCAAAGTTGGAATTATTTTTGGAAGTCGAAGTGGTGAGCATGAGGTATCTCTTGTTTCCGCTACAAGTGTTCGCAATGAAATGCCAAATGACAAATATGATGTTAAGGAAATTGGTATTTCTAAAGATGGAAAATGGTATGTAGCAGGAAATCCAAATGTGAAAGAAGGAGAGTTTTATTCTGGTGGCGATGGGCTGATCGAAAAATTCAAAGACGGATCGTATTCTGAGATGAAGCCTGTTTCTTTTGAAACCGCTTTGAATGGATGCGATATTATATTTCCTGTTTTGCATGGGCCGTATGGTGAGGATGGGACGATTCAGGGACTTTTTGAAATGATGAATTTACCTTATGTCGGATGCGGAGTTTTGGCTTCCAGTTTGTGTATGGATAAAATTAATGCAAAAAGAGTTTTGGAATCGTGTGGAATTCCGGTCGTACCTTACACAGCTTTTTCGCGTGCTGAATGGGAAAATGAGCGCTATGAAATTACCGAGAAGATTAAAAAAGATATTGGACTTCCTTGTTTCGTGAAGCCATCAAACATGGGTTCGTCTGTGGGCATTAGTAAAGTAAAAGTGTGGGAAGAACTTGTAACTGCAATTGATGAAGCTTGCAAATATGACATCAGGATTTTGGTTGAAAAAGGTATCGATGCACGTGAGATAGAATGTGCTGTACTGGGGAATGATGATCCAAAAGCAGCTACGCTTGGAGAAATAGTTGTTGGTGGAGAGTTCTATGATTACAACGACAAGTATGTTGACGGGAAATCGCACCCTGAAATTCCTGCTCAAAATTTATCCGATGCAGTTAAGGCTAAAATTACAGATTATTGCCTGCGTGGATACAAGGCCTTGGGATGCTCTGGTCTTTCACGCGTTGATTCGTTCGTGTATAGAAAGACCGGTGAAATTTATTTGAACGAGATTAATACATTACCTGGGTTTACTTCTATTAGCATGTATCCGAAGATGTGGGCTCATGCTGGTTTAGAATTTTCTGACTTATTGGATAAATTGATTCAGCTTGGATTCGAAAAATTCAAAGAAAAATCGAGCAATAAAACTGGCTTTGATGCGGGCAGTGATTGGTTCAAAAGTTCTTGACCGTACTCTTAAAATTCAAGTATATTGGCTGGGCTTAAAACAAACATTTTTCAATGAGTTTATTTGGAAGAAAAAAAGAAAATACTGGAAATCCCGGAACCTTTATTGCTCTTGATATTGGTACCGATGAGGTTAAGGCTGCACTTGTTTTAAGTGAAGGTAAACATGGACGTGTCCTCGGCGTAGGCAAGAAAAAACAGAAACTTGGAGATATGCAAAGTGGCGCCGTGACCGATATAGCCTCAGTTATCGGGAATTGTCATGACGCCATACGCGATGCTGAAAAAATGTCCGGAATGAGAGCATCTCAAATTATAATGGGGATAGGAGGTGAATTAGTTAAAGGGGCTACAACAACTGTCTCTTATATTCGCAGAGACCCTACTTCAAAGATCGATTTGTCAGAGCTGAAAAATATCGTTCACAAAATTCAATGGAAGGCTTTTGACCAGGTCCGAAGCCAATTATCATACGAGACAGGATACAATGAAATTGATGTTAAATTGATAAATGCTGCAATCGTTGATGTGAGGATTGATGGATACAAAGTCACAAATCCGATCGGATTCCAAGGCAAGGAAGTGAGTGTAAGTATTTTTAATGCATTCGCACCGTTGGTCCACTACGGAGCGTTGCAAACGATCGCTGCTGAGCTCGACAAAGAACTTTTGGCTATAACGGCGGAACCTTATGCAATCACTCGCTCGCTTGAAAATGACGACGCTAAATTTGGTGCGATTTTCATAGATGTTGGAGGAGGAACTACTGATATTGCGGTCGTGAGAGATGGCACTCTTGAAGGAATCAAGATGTTTACACTCGGTGGTCGAACTTTTACAAAAAGACTCGCTCAGAGTTTAAATATTTCGTACAACGAAGCTGAAGAAATCAAAGTCGCGTATGCGACGGACAAATTAGAAAAACAATCTCACCGTATCGTCCACGAAGCCATGAAAAGCGATTGTGATGTTTGGCTTTCCGGTGTGGCTCTTACATTAAGTGAATTCGAAAATATCGATATGTTCCCATCAAAAATTCTGCTTTGCGGAGGTGGTGCGAAATTGCCTGAAATTCGCGAAGCTCTGGAGTCGCGTGAATGGTTAAGATCTCTTCCTTTTGCGAAAAAACCTCAAATAGCTTTTATCAATCCAAAATATATTTCTACGATTGCAGATGAAACAAAAAAACTCGATCAACCTGAAGATGTTCCGGTTCTTGCTCTGTCTCACCTAGGACTTGAATTCATGCGTGAAGAACAAGTGTTAACAAAAGTTTTGAAAAAAGTCGTTCGCTTAATGCAAATATAATGTCCCTCAAAAAACGCCTTCAAAGTTTCAAAGAAAAATTTAAATCCGGAAAAAAAGTTAAACAAAAAAATCCGGAAGAGCGTTTTGAAATAGAAAAATTGAGTATTTCAGAGACAAATGTCCTTTCCAAGTCAGATATCAAAGAGCAGGATTTTGAGAAAAAAGTTTTCATTCAAGACGATCAGGCTAATATCGCTCGCGTGTCTAAAGACGCCGGCCAAGATACCGATCTCGCTCCTGCGTCTAAAGATTCCATTCATGACACTGATTTTGCTCCCGTCGAGAACACTCTTGTGACCGCGGAAATGTCTATCAAAGAAACTATTGATACTTCAAGCGGCGACATTTTTTTCGCTGAAGATTTTAAAATTGAGGAAATTCAAAATGAGTCAAAAATTCAGGTCGGTGATGAAGTATCAACTGTGAATCAGGGAGAAATAATTTCCAGCAAAAAAGTTGTTTATATAGAAATTGACGACGAAGTCACGAGTGTTTATGACAAAATCAAAAATCTTCGCATAAGACATGTGTATCTTGTAATACCGCAAAGAGCTGTCTTATTTCAAAGTATTGTGAATTTAAAAATACTCAAAAAAAAGTCTGAAGAAATTGGACAAAATCTTTATGTAATAACGAATGATAAAAATGGTGCGTATTTATGTCAGCAAGTTGGAATAACTGTCTATGACAAAGCCGAAAATGAGGATCGCCCGGCAATTTTTTCATCAGAAGATGAAGATGAAAAAATCAGAATCAGTCCACTAAAAGCTTCTGTTAATTCTGTTGTTGATGAGGCACCTACAAGACTGGCTGAAAAAAAAGTTTCGATACCTGAGATTCTCGCCGCTGAGCGTAATAGAAAGAAATTTTTTGGTGGATCTCGTGGTGGAAATGATTTTAGAAATGCTAAGTTATCCCCTGTTACCTTTAAGCCCGAGAACAAAGATGAATCGAAGAAAAAGCCACGCCTTGTTTTGGTTGCACCAAATAAACAGGCTTTGATCGGACTTGGAGTTTTCAGTGTTTTTATTCTTCTTGTGATTTTTTATATAGCTCTGCCGGGGGCTACTTTGTATCTCACTCCGACCGCCAGTATTCTTGAAAAATCTGTCAATGTTACTTTGGCTGATTATGAAATTAATAAAGCTGAAATTGAGGCTTCAACTTCACACATGATACCGAGTAAAAAAATGGCTATTCGCGTACAACGCGCGATTCAATATCAGTCCACCGGAAAAAAACTTTCTCCGAATGCGTCCAACGCGAGTGGAAAACTCACTATAATAAATAATTCCGATAGAGATTGGGGCTTGGTGCAAAAAACCAGATTTCAGACGAATGACGGGCTTGTTTTCCGCATAACAAATGACGTAACTGTTCCCGCATCAAGTGTAAGCGGGCCCGGGAAGTTGGAGGCGTATGTTGTGGCGGATCCGGTTGATGCTTTTGGACAGGTTATTGGAGAGAGAGGGAATATAGGGCCCGCGAAATTCTTTTTGCCTGGTTTAAGTGAATCCAATCGAGCACTTCTTAGTGCTGAGAGTACCGCCAGTATGACAGGTGGCATCACTTCTTTTACTCCAGAAGTTACCGAGGAAGATATTGAAGCTTCAAAAGCTAAACTTTCTGAGACTCTTATGAAAGCCGTGGAAGATGAATTAAAAGCTGAAATTGTAAGACAAAATGAAACTTCAAAAACAGATTATATTTTGTTGACTGGAATTAATGCAATCGAAGTTGGAAAAGTTGTTACAAATCCTATCCTCGCGCAGCCTGGACAAGAGCTCCCTCAGTTTGAAGTTTCTGGATATATTACTGCTTCCGCTTATGCATATTCAAAATCCGAAATGAATGCTCTCCTCACTCAAGAATTAACATTGAAAAAAAGTCCTCAGAAAAAACTTGTAAAAATCAACGAAGACTCTATCAGTTACCAAATTTTCGAAAAAGATTCCGTTCGAAATAAGATTAAAATAACAGCAAACATAAAAGGCATCGAAGAATTCGATCTCGACCCTGAGAAGGAAAATGGCGCGCGATTGATAACCAAAATCAAAGAACACATCCTCGGCAAAAATCTTGAAGATGCTCGTAACTATATTCAAAATCTCCCTGAAATCAACAAAGTTGAAATAGAGATGTGGCCGGCTTGGTCTCCCACTATCCCGACAGTCGCTGACAACATCGACATAGAAATCCGTGACGCAATAAGTGTGGATTAATTTGATATTGGCGAATTTCTGTTGTCACTCCTGAAACATATTTGATATAATATATTTAAAGAAATTTAATCCTCATTTCTTATGTTTAAAAAAGCTTTATTGTCTTCTCTTGTATCTGCGTTTTTAGCGCTGTCAATTTTTACTGTTGCCACCGCATTTGGCG
>CAZGHH010000030.1:0-1217 GCA_964525485.1 uncultured Candidatus Peribacteria bacterium
GTTGGCTTTTTCTTCTTGTTATTCTTTGGCTTCAACGGAGACTCAGGGTCCACGTTGAGCGGAAATATTTGATCTGACATTTTTTGTTTTTATTTTTATCTTTGAATTATACCATATTTAGAGAATTATTTCAACGTTGATTCTTGTATTTATTTCCTATAAACTTCGGGCAAGTTTTGCATAGAGTTTAGATATAGAAGTCCCTTTCAAAAATGAATTTCCATATGTTTGTGCCTTATAAGATGGCACCAGCCGTTTTTTTGTATTTCATTACCCTTGTTTGATGGATTTGAATGCTCTTAAATTACAGAATCTTGGTATTGATCAATCTCTATTTGGAAAGATCTATACTTTTGTTGATTTCGGTAATGTTAACAGATGGTTCAATAAAGATATTTGGGGGTGGAATGGTTACAAGCTTGCAAATGATGAAAATCTTATTATAGACATCGAAAAGATGGCTTATTTCATTGAACTGTTCTCGGAGAAAAAATATTTTTATTATGGGTTTAATCAGAATGACGAGTCTTCTTTGCATATTACTGTCACAGCAAGAAGAAGTAGATTTATAACTAGAACTAAACCTATCCAGTGGATAAAGCACTATTTGTCTTCTGAAGAAATATCTATTTACACAAATCCATTGTTAAATAACAGAGTTAAAACAGATAGAGATGGAAGCTTTATTAATATTCCTAAGTGTAATTTTGATGTTGAGATGTGTTTGGATATTGTTAGACTTAAAGATAAGTATGATACTGCTTGTGTATTCACCAGCGACAATGACTTCTCTCCGCTTTTTGAATATTTAGTTAAAAGCGGAAAAAAAGTGATCTTGATTCATAGTAATCCTGTCAGAGAAACTCTTCTTGAAAAAGCTTCATTAAAAATTGTTGCTCAAGACATTAAATCCAGTATTTGTGGTATTAAAAAAACTTCCGAATCTTTTTCCGAGTACAAAAAAAGGACTTTACCGTAGCAAAGTCCCGATATCGGACTCGAATCCTCGAGCAGGACAATCCTTTCAGACTGCGTTCGTATATTAACACTTAATTGAGAATAAGTCAATTCGCTTGTCAACTAAAAATTCTCACTGATTTTACGTGATTTTGGTGAACCAATTCACCAACTTTATACCATCTTAGTGAGTACATCGATCAGTTTGATCTACCTGCTCGCAAACAACGGAGCCAATTGGACTCCGAGAAGAGCTATCA
>CAZGHH010000030.1:1317-10759 GCA_964525485.1 uncultured Candidatus Peribacteria bacterium
TTGATCTACCTGCTCGCAAACAACGGAGCCAATTGGACTCCGAGAAGAGCTATCAGTGCTATGATAACCACTACCTTTATTGCTGTTTTATTTCCGTTTTTCATCTATTAATTATAATTATTGCTGAACTTCCACTTGAGTTGTTGAAGTTGAGACTGTGTTGTTGTTGTCTAATACCTCTAATTCTACAGTATATAATCCAGGGTTTGAATATTCATGAGTTGGTTTCACTTCGTTGGATGTACCGCCATCTCCGAATTTCCATGAATAAGAAGACACCGGTCCGACTGTACAATCAGGATCAAAAGAAACCGTTAACGGAGCTTTGCCTGATGATGGGTTCGCTTTGAAACAAGCCGACAACTGGATCGCTCTGATAACTACGTTCACAGATTGTTTAGATTGAGAGTTGTCTGTTCCTATGACTGTGACGGTAGCTGTATATTGTCCGACTTGTGTATATTTGTGACTGATTTTTGCCGCACCCAAAACTTCATCCGTAGCATCTCCAAAATTCCATTTATAGCTGGAGATGGTTCCTTTTGGATAATACGATCCTGATGCGTCAAAATTAACAATCAAAGGCACTTCACCACTTAGAGGAGAAGCCGTCAGTACAGCGCTCAATCCCGGAGTCGTAACTTTTATTCCAACACTGGCCTGAGATGTATTGTCCTTTGCATCTTTGACTGTCAAAGTGACTTTATAAACGCCTTCTTTGGTAAATAAATTTTTTGCTGTTTTTCCGAATGCATCATCCTTGCCATCGCTATCAAAATCCCAGTTGTATTCTACCACGTTGTTGTCTGAATCTTTTGTTGAACTTGCATCGAATTCCACCAAGAAAGGTCCTCCTCCTTCGAGCACCAATGACCCTTCAGCTAATGCCGGAGATGTCGTGATATGAGCTTCCGGAACTCCCGGTTTTGCTCCGACCAAAATATCCATTATTGTTTCGCCCGTTTTGCCTTCTTCGTCAGTAACTGTTAGAGCTACTTTGTATTCACCTTCTTTTGTGAATTTATGATTAACTGTTTTCGCTGATTCTATCGGACTTCCGTCTCCAAAATTCCATTCATAAGAAATGATCGCACCATTTTGAGATACTGATGAGCCTCCTTTGAAAATATATGAAACTCCTTTTTCAAATTTCACCGGAGTGTCTTGAACTTCAATTTTTGCTTCCGGAGCATCTGAAGCTTTTACGACTATTTGTTTAGTTGTTGTGCCTCTGTTTCCGTTCAATGAGCTGATTTGAAGCGTCACTTCGTATGTACCGACTTTTGTATATTCGTATTCGATTTTATCTTTTCCTGTGAATTCTTCATCTATTTCACTATCACCATCCACATCCCATTCATAGTTTATAATTTTACTCTCCGGATCGACTGAATTCGAAGCATCAAATTTAACTTTTAATGGCACAGCTCCTTCGGCCGGATCCGCTACTATATCAGCTGTTAAATTTTGCCCGGTGACTGTAACTATCACAGAATATTTATCTTTTACTTCGACTCCTGTCATTCTGTTCATTTTTG
This sequence comes from uncultured Candidatus Peribacteria bacterium, assembly GCA_964525485.1. GTDB lineage: Bacteria > Patescibacteriota > Gracilibacteria > UBA1369 > LOWO2-01-FULL-3 > DAONBD01. The sequence goes on from CAZGHH010000030.1 coordinate 2,856, forward strand.
TAATAGTGAGAATCACATCAAATTTTCCTTTCTTTTTGTATTCGTGAGTGGCTATAACTCCTGAACCGTTTTGTTTGTCGCCAAAATCCCAGTCATATGAAAGCACCTGGTAATTTTCAGAATCTATCGGTGCGTATGTCGCATTAAATTTAATAGTTATTGGGGCTGATAATTGCAATATATCAGAGGGCTCTGTCATGATCGGTGCGTATGTCGCATTTAGATTCAAATCACTTCTTTTCCCTTCAAAATAAATTAATCCTGTCAGCCAAAGTGCAAGTACTACAACTAGTCCAATGCCTGATAAAATTAATCCTTTTTTTGCTTTCGCTTTCTTCTCCACTTCTTCTTTTTTAGCCAACAACATCTGCACGAGAAATTTCATTACAATTCCAAAGAAGAAAAGTGCTAATAATGCGAAAGCTCCATACACGATCAATACAACCGCATTCAAAAATCCAGCCTTTCCGGATACATCCTCTGTCGGATCGATGCCATTAAATATAAAATACGCGGCCACTGAAACTATCAACACAAGGCCAAAAAGTGCGCTTCCAATTATCATTAATAATTTTTTCCAATTTGTTGGTGTTTTTATTTTCGCAACCGGATTTTGTGCGTTTGCTACTCCAGGTACTGCTCCTGACACATTTGCTTCGCCCGGCACGTTTGAGGCACTCGGTGCATTTGTATTTTTTTGAATATCAGCCATAATTTTTAGTTAATTTTTTAAATTATTGAAAAGTAATTTCTTGGACTGTTGAATCTTTGTTTCCATTAATATCGTAAACCGTCAGTCTAACGACCGTTTTTCCCCACGATTTATCAAAATTTGTAGTCCATTCACCCGCCAAATATGTTTTGAAATCTTCTTCGTTTGCAGGATTTCCATCGCCATTTGTATCGAAATAAATATTTTTGTCGAAAACGTAGTATGAAATATCGCCTGTGGATTTTGAAAAATCAAATGCGACTATTCCGGAGGTACCTGGCATTTTCACAAGTCCGTCTGCGCCAGGAAGTGGTTTTGTTACCATTACTGCTTTTAGAGGTGTCTGTCCCGGAGCTGTACCCAAACTGCCCGGAGTACCTGTGAGAGTTCCTGCAGGTTGAGTGGTTTCAGCCGGCGGAGAAAGAGTCACACTGTTTGTGACAAAGCTTTCGTTCCCGTGAGAATCCGTAACTGTTAATTTCACTTGATAAACACCGTATTCATCATAAGTAAATACCGGATCAGCGAGAGTTGAATTCACGTCATTATCTTTTTTACCGTCGCCGTCGGTATCAGATGTATTATATTGTGAGCTTGTATCAAAATCCCAACTATATGATGCAATTTCCACCCCGACTGAAGAGTCGGCAGTTGAATTGTTTGTGAATTGAACTGTTTTGCCACCAGAAACTTCGGCTGTGAACGCAGCTTTTGGAGCTAAAGCGTTTGAGTCTATATATATAGTTACAGCTTCTGAAATACTTTCCCCATATTTGTCATCAATTACTTTTAACCTTACTTTTATTCCATTTAAATTTTTCTTTGTGTAGGTTTTTTGCATTGAAGAAAGAGATGTGGGGTCGTTATTAAAAAATCCATCTCCTTCAAAATCCCAAATATATTTCACTATACTTCCATCCGGATCGGTTGAATTCGATGTGAAATTAATTGGTTCTCCTGCGAATACTTTTGTTCTATCGACTGTGAATTTTGCCGCAGGTAATGCGTTCGCACCGTTTTTTGCCGTTACAGTTGGCATTTTCATTCCTTCAATAAATTCTGAAGAAAATTTATTATTTTCATTGTCAGTTATTTCCAATCCAAATCCATAAGTTTTTTCTTCACCTTCTGCCCCGTTTGTGCCGACTATCAATGTTGCGGTCGGGATTTCCGTCAATTGTATTCCAAGAACGTCATCAGGTTTTCTGATATCGTAATACCACCATCTATATTGAGTGACTTTTCCGTCTTTATCAGAAACACCATAAGCGTTTGCATTCACATAAAGTGGTGTTACCAGTTTTGACCCTGCTCTTGGCAAGACCTGTATTGATGTGAATTGCGGATTCAATGAATTCACTCTTACTTTAATATCTGTTTCATCAAACAAGTCTTCATTATTTGTATCAACAACTTTTAATTTCACTTTGTAATATCCTGTATTTTTCGGGGAAAGTTCTGCATAATTGTGATATACGGTTTTCTTTGAACTTGTATCTTTGTCGCCGAAATCCCAGAAATATTTCAAATTTCTGGCGGTTCCATCTTTGTTTTTTGAGCCTGAAGCGTCAAAAGTAACTTGATCCGCACGACTGATAATCATTCCGTCTCCTGCGTCTTCTACTTCCTCTCCATTTACATAAGCCAAAATTTTAGCGATCGGCTTATCATTTCCACCTATGAAAATTTTCTTTTTAATTTGATTTGAATTGTCATCTGCGTCATAAACCGTGACCTTTGTGTCATACTTTCCTGCTACCTTATATATATGCTCGATTGAAGTGTCGCGATTTTTCACTTCGCCTGTTTCACTATTTCCGTCTCCAAAATTTATTTCGTACGCTTGTCCGTTTTCACTATTAAACGAAAATGTAACAGTAGCCTCACCTGCGTCATTCAAAGCCTCTGTAGTCTCTTGATCTTTTGCCCACTCAATATCAAGCACGTTCTCTATTTTTATCGTTTGTTTTTGTGTGCCAATTTTTTGTGGAGTTTCTCCTTCAGCGTATACTTTTAATTCAATATCGTATTCGCCTATTTTTTTAAATAATATTTTTGGAGCTATATTGCTCTGACTCGTTTCATCGATTGCTGATACATCCAAAAATTCTATATTATCTTCGTCATCAGCATCCCCTTTACCTTTTATATTCCACTCAAATCTAAGGTCTTCAAATTTTCCATCTGGATCATAACTATCAGATGCATCTAAATAAACTTTTGAAGGTTGATTTGTGCTTGGAATAGAATATGTAAATGCCGCGACTGGTGGCTGAGATTCAATGACTATATCTTTTGTCGCTGTAGAACTTTTTCCGATCGAATCTTTTATTGTTAGACTGATTGTGTATGTTCCTGGTTCTTTGAATGTATAATTTATTAATTTTTCTTTATTAACTCCTTCGTTCAACAAACTAGTGCCAGTCTCTGATCCGGTGGTTTTTAGTTTTAAATCCCATAAATAACTCACTATTCTACCTGCATCGGACGTAGATCTAGAACTATCAAAAGTAAGAGTGTCGTTCACTTTTGCTTCCAATCCAGGTCTGATATCAATCCTTGCTGCTGGAGAACCAACATATATTGTAAATATTTTCCTATATATATTTCCGTCTATAGCAGTAGCTTCATATATTACAGTGTATGTTCCTTCTGTGTCATATGGGTGGTTTTTTGGAACTGCAGCTTCTTCCTTGACTGAACCGTCACCAAAATCCCATTTGTGACTTACTATTTCTTGTGCGTTGACTGCACCTTCAGCTGTGAAATCAATTCCACTTTTACCTTCATCTTTTGTAATGGATATGACGTCTGTAGATGACTGCAAAAATCCTGTCGTATCAAATTTTGATAAATTGTACACAGTGCCTCCTACCTTCGCATCTAGGTTTACCATTACTTTTGGAGGATATACTTTGATGTCTACAGCACTTACTCCTGTTGCATACTTACTTGATTCTTTTGATTTAATACTGACTGTTGCCCTATATGTACCAGGATCTTTATATATACAATAATTATTAAATGATCCTGTCGTAACGTCTGCTAATACTGTTTCTCCTCTTTTACGACAATCATCTGGCATCGCGACCGTTGATCCGTTCGCTGTTGTATCATTTCCTTTCAAATCCCATGTGATTTGAGCTGGATCTATTGATTTCCCTGATGGATCTTTTGAATTCAAAACATTAAATTTTACAATTAATGGCGCTGATCCTTCTACGACATCAGCTACTAATTTTGTCTCTACAAATTTGATAGCTTTCAAAGCTTCAACTAATTCGTCTTCCGCCTTAATCAATTTAACCAATGATTCATTTGCTTTACTCATACTCATATCAGGATATGCGATTGTTGTAATATTGTTTTTAAGTTCTACAACCAGTTTACCGAGTTTATCGTATGTGTTTTTGATATCTGTTCCGCTAAATATTTCCAAAGCAAATACATCATCATAAACTTTTTTGAGCACACAAACGTGGTCTCCTAGTACTCCAGCTGGCCTATCTTCGGATGAAGAACATGCTACATCTTTCAGAGATTCCGTGACTTTGAAATTATCAGGATCTACGAAGCTTTTCGTGACATTAGTCGTTATGGTTGTCGCACTTTTTATAGTTTCATTTCTTAGAGTGTCTTTTTTGTATTCATTTTTTTCGTCTTGATCAGCAACGGTTTGTATTCCGTATATTTTTTGATCTATCGCAAGAAGACTCTTGCTGATATCTCCGCTTGCAGTCGCAAAATTCACAGCTTCGTATTTCAACTCTCTCAACCTAGATTTTACCGAACTTAAATATTGAAGTTTTAATGTCTTTGTAAAATCATCATCTTTTATTGGAACGATTTTTTCGGTGTCTGAATTAATACCCTGCAACAAACCTGCTGAGCTATATAACCCTCTGTATCCTTCTAGTAAATCTTGCGCTGAATTTATTAATTCTTCGGTTGGAGCATTGAATCCATTTACATAATACCCCTGCCCTTCTCCATACACATCCTCGCCTCCACTGAACGCTCCGGTCAAAACCGTATTCACTATTGCATACGATCCCAAAATTATAATTATTCCTATAATAGTATATGTAATAATTTTTTTTGATTTATCCGCTTTTTCGCTTTCACCTGCCGCAGTGATATATAAAAATCCTGCATATATTATCAATAGTACCGCTATGAATCCCAAAAATGATAATGCCCAGTTCACTATCTTCTGCGCAAATTCTCTGACATTCTTCGACTGAGTAATAGCGGGGTCGTATCCTGCGGGGTCCAGAGATATCAATTTACCCGTGTATTGTGTAAAAGATATGTCTTCGGTCGGACATTTAATAATTCCTTTTGACCAGCCTGAACACCAGTCCTCCGCCGCATAAACAGTGTTGTCTACGGTTAAAATATTACCGAGTAAAACAGCTGTTAATAAGCCTAAACCTACTATTATTTTTTTAATCATATTCATGGATGAGGGATTTCATTTTGTAATTATATAATCTTATTTGTTTTTTTCAAAAACTTTTGTGTTTTATTTCAAATCTTCGTTTGCTGTCGGAAGCCTTTCTTCTTCAGAATATTCCGTATCTTCTTTGAATGTAATTAATGTATTTGTTATCGCGTAAGCTCCAAACGCCAGTATTATTCCGATAATTGCACCGGTAATAAGTTTTTTAACTTTATCTTGTGTTTGTTCTTCTCCTCCTGCAACGACATACAGATATCCTGAATAAAGTAATACGACAAATGCTATCAATGCTATAAATCCTGATACGAAATTTGTTAGCATTACAATAATATTTTTTGCAACTTCTGTTGAAGGCAGAGAACTTCCGTCTTCCGGGAATGCAAACCCTTTTATAAGCAATTCCGACAATCCGACAACTATTAATCCTCCTAACGCAACACCAACATTTTTCAAACTCTTTTTTCTTGATTCTTCCTCTCCTCCCGCGACTATTATTTTTATTCCATTAATAACTATTACCAGTACCGCTATGGCGCCAAGTCCCAATTGAACAAACCCTATGAGGCCTCTGATTTGTTCCACTCCCGCACTCGCCATTATTTCCACTTCTCCTTCGTCTTCAAGTACCGCTCCTTCAGTACCAAAAAATACTTTCGTAACCAAAACATCCGCGAGCTGTATAACTATTAGCCCAAGTATCGTAAGCATTAATCCTTTTTTAATTTTTCCTACGGATTCTTCATTGCTTCCTACAAATATCAACTTCGATCCGAGATATATTATCATCACAACCGCTACCGTACTCATCGCCAATTTAACGAGATCGAATGTAAAAAACGCCACACTTCCTATTCTCCCGACACCTTCTCCTGTTGCGTCATATCTCATGGAATCCGGGTGCTGCGTAATTTGAAATGGATTTAGTCCGGTTTTTCCTCCCACTTCATTAATTTGGTTCAACAATGATCCTCCGTCCGCAAAAGCTGTTCCGCTCAATGCCATTAATGTCAGGGCGAGATTGATGAGAAGAATTATCAGTATGAAATTTTTTATTATTTTTTTCATTCTTTTAATTATTGAGTTAATTGTTCAGTTGACTGCAGAGATCCTGAGATTATAGTGCTCACTAAAGCGAATGCTCCGTAAATCACTACCAATCCCAAAACTCCTGCAATTAACAATCTCTTTGCTTTGTTCATCTTTTCTTCTTCACCACCGGCTGTTAAATATAATATTCCGGCAATTATTATCACAAGGACTAAAACCGGTCCAACAAACGAAACTATAAAATTTGTAATTCCCACTATTTCGCCGATTCCGGCTGTGAGATCCGTTTGCGGAAGCACTCCGCTCCCTATTGCCGAGTATGTACTTTTTTCAACTTTGTAGAATACGTTGGTAATGAAAGTGTTTGCAACAGTCATCAAAATCAATCCTCCAACTGCCGCAAAAATACCGTTTCTCGCTTTTTTAATATTTTCTTCTTCACCGCCCCCTGTCACTAATTTAACTCCATTGATTACAACCATTCCGACGGCCAGTGAACCTATCATGTATTTTACGAACATTATCACGAGTTCAACCTGTGTATCAAAAATATCAATTCTTTTTACGATTTGAGTGGCATCTCCTATAATTCCTCCATTCGAATTAATTTTGTCACTAAATGTGCTTTGTCCGTCATTAAAGAATCCGACGACCCTGCCTAAATCATGAGATAGACTCACTATCGCAAAAGCAACCAATGCATACAACAGTCCGTTAGTTGATTTTTTGACGGTTTCCTCATTTCCGGATCCAATAACCAGTCTCACTCCCATAAAAATAATTATTCCTATCGCTATAATCGAGATTAAAATCTTCGCATAACGAAGACCTGTTTCTATCACTTGTACTATAATATCTTGACCTGTCGCGTTCATATCGGGGGTCGGAACTCCTCCGTATTTTGAACCGTCCGGCAAAGTCAAAGGGCTATCCGCCAATGCTATTCCGACTCCGATTCCTCCTGTCAACATGACTAATTTTATCGATCCGAGAATCACTCCTGTGAGTAGAACAGCCTGTCCCAAAAATTTTAATATTTGTTTGAACATTTTTTTAATTTGATTTTAGTTTTCTTTCAACTTGCTTTTTGCACATTTAAATCTGTTTATTATATCATTTTTTGCTTCCTGAGTAAAGTCATTAACTTGCAATTCAACTGAGCCGTATGTATAATCACATTGCTCTTGGAAGGTCTCGGCTTTTTGGAGGTACCGAAATTTTCAAAGCATTACAAATTTTATAAGTATTAAACTATTTTTATAAGTATTAAACTATGTCTGATATAAAAGAACTCGCAAAAAACAATAAATTTACAAACTATCTTAGAGATAGCTGGCACGAATTGACAAAAGTCACTTGGCCTACAAAAAATCAAGCTGTGAGATTGACAATTATAGTGCTTGGCGTGTGTTTCGCATTCGCCGCTATTCTCACTCTCATAGATTTTATTTTTGGAGAGGGCCACAGTTATTTACTTCAGTGGGCATTTAATTCCGCTAATTCGGCTCAATAATTTTAAGTTTTTTAAATTTTAAATACTTTTAAATATGGCAAAACAAATTGAAGGAACAGGGCGAGATTGGTACGTGATTCACACATATAGTGGATACGAGGATGCTGTGAAAGAGGCTTTGATGCAAAGAATCGAATCACTTGGAATGCAAGATATGATTTTCGATGTTG
>CAZGHH010000031.1:0-4328 GCA_964525485.1 uncultured Candidatus Peribacteria bacterium
GATAAGATAAAGGGAAATATCGACAAGAGATTGAAGGAGTATTTGGGTGGAGTGAAATGGCTGGGACAAGATGCCGCTTCCGCTCTGAAATATGAAGATGGAAAATGGTCTCTGCCTGTGAAAACAGAAAAACAACATTTGATCGATTCTACTGAAGGTGTCGCTCATCTTGATTTTACCCCTAATGGAGATATCAAAATAAAATTTGAAGGCAAAGATGTTACTATTTTGACTTCGGCTGATTTGCCTTTGATGGACCAATCGTTGGTCATTGATATGTTCAGAAAATCAGGCGGTATTTCGAAGAGTAACTTCGAAGCTTTGAGCGTTGTCAGCGACCAAATCACGATCGCAAATAACGATCCTGCTTCAGGAACTTTTGACATCGTGGTGTTCGGGGAAGTTATGCATGTAACTTCTTCTACCGGCAAATATATAATTTCAGACACCGAGCAGAAAAAAATCATATCAAACAGATCATTCCAGGAGAAATATGCCGATGCAAGAATGCAAGATCCTGTATATAAAGGTTATATTGATACGATTCGTTCTATCATAGACCAAGTAAATACGTCTTCATTGACCGTTCAAGCAAAAGAAGGCGTTCGTTCAACGGCTGTAAATTTCTGGGAATTTTTAACAACTGATGCGCCTATCGGTACTGTTTTTAACGGGAAAATCCCTGATAATTACGTGGATATGACTTTGAATTCGCAGGTTCTATTTTTGAAGAATTTGATGGTTGCCGAAATGTCTGGTTTAACAAAATTATCAGAGCTATCCAAAGTTGAAAGTAATATAACAAATCGGTTTAGCAGAGTACGTGCATTCGAATCAAACCTAAGATCAATTTTGACTAAAAAGTCTGTAAGTCCTTCAGAATTCAAGACTAAGATTTTGAATGAATTAAGAACCCTATCATTTAATTCTCCTGCTTATGCAGATGCTGCAATTGGTTTTGAAAATGATGTCATTAAAAGAATTAGAATTTCTGATGTAAGCGATGCAAGTCTGAGCAAAGCATCTAGATTGTGGGATGTTTATTACTACTATACTGCAAAATTAGACACTTCAGACCTTGATAGATCAATAAGCAATAACCCTTATAAAAAACAACCCTCTTCACAATTGAAGGCTAAGGCTTATTTAGTTTATGTTAAACAATCCATGCTCCTAAAAATGAATGAATTTTTAAATAGTTCAATTCCAGCGAATCCTTCTTCTTGGGGCATAGAAACTTTTGATAAATGGGAAGGACATAATGTACAACATACTGCTGAAAAATTACGTCCTTTGACTGAAAACGCGATAGAAAATGAAATAAAAATTGCTTGTAAAAAAATAGTCTCTTCGTATAGAGGCGACGACTATGAAGCCTTAATACTTACGCTATATGAAACCTATGATGTCCCTAATACACAGGGCGGAGTATCATGGTTTTCCAGACAAGCTTCCACAGTCCCTACTTCAAATACTACAAGAGAATCTCAAGCAGTTTTTATCGCCTCTATTGCCGATACTTTTATGGCTGATTGCAAAAGATACAGAGAAGCCGCAGTAAAAGATAAATTGCAAGCAAAAACTGGAGCAAAAGGTGTTATCCAAAGATGGTTGTATAAAACAATGGGAATTGAATCTTAATAATTACATATGACAATTTTAAATTCTAAAAATATAGGTTTAGCCGGTGGTGACAATTTATTTATGCCGTTGAGGAATATTTACCAAGAAGCACAAAAATCTCATGGTATTATCGAATCCACATTTATAATTGGAGAAACCCTCTCTAGAACTCTTGAAATCACAGCTAATACGATGAGCAAAGTTGTTGATAATGCTGGGAAATTAGTTGAAGGGGTTTTTTATGGTGCCGATAAATTTTATGATTTAATCGCTGATTTAACTATAAAAGATCCAATCCCTCATCCTGATGTTAAAGTTCCTGCAGGAATTAATCCAAATAACCCTGGTGGCACTGGTCGCGAAATAAAAATAGCTATATCTTATGTAAAAAAATGGAGAGATAAATATCAAGAAAAATTGGATCCTTTGCAAGAAGTTTTTAATGAACTAAGCAAAGTACGCGAATATGTATTGTCAACTAATGAAGACCGACACAATGAAATTAATTATTACACCGAAGAACTTTCAAAAAGTAAAAAGGTTATGGATTCAACTATTGCTTCAAACCAAAGGATTAATCTTCGAAGAAATATTTTGAAGGATCAGGTGTCTCAAGCTGAAAGTCGTTTAGCGGACCTGTTATTGTGGAGAGAAGAATTGCTTAGAGATGGTGCGGATACAAAGGAAATTGATGGTGATATTCAAGTGACTATTGCTAATGGGAAAAATGCTCTGAAAGCTTTGCAAGATTTAACAAATAGTGACGAATATAAAGAAATTCAAACTGCTCGACTTAATGTTATAAAAATGGAAAGAAAATTAACAGAATTACGTAATGTCACTATTTCGTTTGATATGCCTTTGATGCAGGATTTTTTTGAAGCAATGATAGATAATAATTTTATGACAGAGGATGAAAAGAAAGCTTTTGATGGCATAGAAATGCCAATTGATTTATTTCTTTCAAAATTTATAAACCCAAATTTTGAAAAACTTGAAAAAAGAAAAGAGAATGCCGAGAGACAGGTAAAGGCTTGTGATACAAAGATAAGCCAACTTCGTGACAAAACCAGAAATCGCCCAACAAAATAATAATCATAAATTAAATAACAATAAAAATTATGGCACCCCTAAATTCAGAAAATATTAAAACTTTCAAAGAGGATATCTCCACTCTCAGTCAAAAGGAGAGTTTTGATATCGCGGATTGCGACAACCTCTACGGGAGGCTTGAGTCTATAATATCTCAATTTGAAACAGCCGAGGTCGATCCTGTTCTCAATAATATTGATGTACAGACTCTTAAAAGGCTTTCAACGAGTTTGGAACGCATAAGGTCTAGAATGCTGGAAGTTGATCCTTTTTCTTATCCTGAGTACACTGCTGAAATGCGTAATCTTTTAAATTTATTGACACAATGTCTTACTGTCGAGGCATCCATACCTGGGAAAAAGACTGTATCAGGAAAATTTGAAGCGAGATCTCAGAGAGCTTTGGCTCATGATCCTGAAGTAATTGTTATACCTGAGGATGCATCTCCTGAGGAATTTCTTGAAATTTTAAAAGCTCGAATGGAACCCATGATGGAGGAGGCAAAGCCTGCATTTAATGAGTATATTTTATTCGTAGAATATCTTAATGGCATAAAGGATCTTTATAATCGCAGACTGAAAAACACGCCAAGTTTGGATTTTATAGATTTTTTAAAAACTCACTATGATTTTGAACCATTTACAAAACAGATATCAATTTCGAGTATTGACAGTCTTTCACAGACTCCTCAGTCTGAAGAAGTATTTAATAAATTATTAACAGGCATTCCTTTAGATAAGGCCTTATTAGATGTAAATCCTGTCCTAGTAAAATTATTAAAACAATCCAGGGAAACTCTTGGTAATCTAAAAGGAGGTGAAGTTTCCACTGAACAACAGCTCGCTCTTTTGCAACATTTATATGATTGCGGATCCTATGAACGTGCCAGAGCAATCTGCTATGATATTTTAAAAGATCAAATTTCGGCAATGAGTGATATTGGTATTCCACTCGATACGAGTATAGATCTAACTAGTGGTTATCCTGGAAGCACATATGGATCTGGAAAAACACGCATTAACCAACACTTTTTTGGGAAGGCTCAATTTCAGATACGAAAACAATTTCCTATTGAAAGCCTTAAAAAAGACATACTAGACGCGGCGAAGAAAGAAAATGATGGGTTAAAAGAAGACGGCACTCCTTATACCGAATATGATGCTGAACGTGAGGCTAATCAGATCTTTTATTTTATGAGTTATAATAAGCATAATGAACTTAGAGGAAAATATGCTGTAGATGCTTTGTCTGAAAAATGGGATTCTCGTGTTCCGTCCGTACCTACCGAGAAAAAACCTATTTGGGATTTCTTGAAAAACAAGCTCGGAAGCTCAAAACCTGAGGACAAGCATTTAATGACAAACTTGGGATTGGAAATAGTAATTACAGCAGCTTCAATGTATGGTGCTGGACTTGCTGTAAAGGGGCTACGATGGTTAACAAAAATAACAAAACTGGCTTCAGCTGTTGAGAAAGCAGGTCCTGTAGTTAGACCGCTTCTAAATGTAGCTGGACATGTTGGTAGTAGACTTGTCGAAGCTGCCGCTTTTGAAACTGCTTATGCAGGTTTCCATGGAAGATTTTTCTTGACACAAGAAGGTGCGTGGAAAGAC
>CAZGHH010000031.1:4428-6145 GCA_964525485.1 uncultured Candidatus Peribacteria bacterium
CCTGGAACCGTTAAAGCTGCCGTAGCAAAAACACCACCTGCTGGACAATCAGGCATGCCACCTGTAAAAGAAACAAAAAGACAGCGTAGATTAGCCAGGGAAAAAGCTGGAACTACTGAGACTCGCGAATTACGCAGAGCACAAGCCGAACAGCAAAAAACTGCAAAAGACAGGGCGGGAAGGTTTGAAAGAGCAAAACAATCAACAAATTTAGGTGAATTTATCGACGCTGTACTTGGCCCAAAAGCCGAAGCTTTTAAAAATATGCTTACAAAGTCTGGAGTGAACACTCAATGGCTTGAAGCTGCTCTTATGAATGTCAAAGGCCACCCTCAAAGATGCAAGGCTATTGAAAAAATCTTTGATATTATTTCTGCGGAAACTGCTAATGGGAAAAAGCCTGATCCAAAAGACGTATTAAACAGATTAAAAGAGGCAAAAGATCCTGCAACAGCCACCGCTCTTGAAATGTTGTTCAAACAATTCGGAAACAAATTGAGATTTGAGCCTGCTGAAGTTGAAAGTTTATTTGGCAATGACAACACCGCCTTTATAGCCGGAGACATCATGATGAGAGGTATGGACACTCCTGCATTTGCTACAAGAATGTCTAATTACTTACATAGCAGGGCTTCTGTAATAGAAAATAAACTTGCTTCTTTGTTTGAGAAGTCAATCAAAGGGGAAACCATGACTGAAACTGATCTAAACGCTGCCGCGAATTATCTCCGCACAAATTCACTTGCTCGTATGTTTAGAGTCTTTTTTTCAAAAATGAATACTTCAGAGGTAAAAAATCATGGTTGGGTTCGACTATTCGCTATCTTAAGTGCGTTACAATTAGGATGTTCAGGTGTAGAAATTGATGTAAAAATTGCGGTAGCTAGTCTTGTCACTTTTGTCGCTGTATTCCATTATGCAAAATCTGTTTTTTCTACCGGTGGCAAATTTAGAAGAGCAAATCCACGTGATGCTCTGTCGAAAGAGAATACTATTTTCGACGCATATGATAGTAGAACCAAGCTTGAGACGGATCCTAAATTGGGAACTGGTCCTTCTGCTGATTTAGTTGATGCGGGAATTGGTAGAATCTCCACGCATGACGCCGACTTAGGAGCTAGAGCTACGGCCACTAGAAATAAATTAAAAGATGTTGTTGGAGATATTGGTGGTATTGATGCTCCCCGATGGCCAGATTGGCTATCAGGTCTACTTGGTTGGGGGGATTCTATGCGTGGAAACGGAACCAGAAAATCTACAGATCCACTTGTTGATAGAATGGTTATGATAGATGTAAAACCCGAAGCTAGAAAAGAATGGCAGCCAAGAATTGATAATTTAGTGGGGATAGAGGGGAAATATACCAAAATCAAACAGCTTGCAAAAGATTTTTATGATGCTGTGAAAAAATATCAACCACCAACTGGACTAGCTGCCCTTGAAGCTACCCTGGCTACTTTAAAGACAAGATTGGCAACTGAGAAAGCCGCCAATGCAAGAAATTCGGACGGTATACTGCAAAATTTAAGGGATAAGGCTGCTGTTTTGAGACCAAAAATTGACTCACTAGACGCTGCGACAAGAGGGATTGATCCTTCACAACGTGCGTCTAAAGATTCTAAACGTACACGTTTAGAAGGAGATTTGACTCTTGTAGAAGCCGAGATTGCTACTGAAACAGCCTCTGCTAAGCCAAAACAAGCTAAATTAAAGGCTT
>CAZGHH010000031.1:6155-10626 GCA_964525485.1 uncultured Candidatus Peribacteria bacterium
GAAGAGAGAGATAGGATTGAAGATAAAATCGAAAAACTTGATAAAGAAATTCTTGCAATAGACAATTTACCTACTATGCAGGCAGAACTTGCGAGATTAAGAGGAGAGCTTACTTCTATAGAAGCAGACATTACCACTGAACTTGGAAGAACTAAGCATGATACTGCCTCTACCGAAAAAGAAATAAAGGATACAGAAGATAAAATTGCTGCTATGAAAGCGGCCGATACCACTCTCACAGAGATACAAGACAAAATAGATAAAGCCCACTCTGAGTACAAAGAAGCTCTTGGTAAAGTTAATCCATCTTTGGAGTCGGATCCAAAACGTGCCGCTATAGTATTAGAACATCTTATGTATTGGCATAAAACTGGTTTATTTGGAGGAAACCATCCTGATCTTTTTAGAGGTAAGCCAATAGCTAGTTCTGGTAGCATAAAAGACATTTCTGGTAGCATAAAAGACATTTTGGATAGCAAATATAAAATGATTGCAATTGGCATTCTTGTTGGTGCCGGACTATTAACCGCAAGTGGAGCCGGACTTTATTTTTATTCAAAAAGTAATGGACGTCAGGTTGAAATAGCTAAAAATCCAGAGACTTATGATGGCGAGTTAGAGAGTATTTATGGTTATTTTTTTGATAGAGACATTCCCGGAGAAGGCACTCGCGAAGAAAAAGCAGATGCTATGATGAAAAGAACTTTCCAGAGCATTGGTGAATTCACTACTTTTGCACGCTCACGTCAAGGACAAAAGTACTCTATGTGTCAAACTTTTGAAGGTTTAGATGCTAACGAACGTAATGACTTCTTTACAAATTTACAATCAGCGGCCAGAAGGCTTGGATATTTGGAATAAATTTTAAAAATTTAACATCACTATATGGATACAAAAAAAATATTTAATGAAAACAGGTTAATCTTTGAATCACTTGAATCTCCGAAAGATAGTCCGCAAGTTTCTCCGGAAAAAAGGCTTCAAATTAGCCTTGATGGTTTAAAAGATAACTTGCCTTCTCAAGAAGAACTAAACTTAGCTCAAGTCATAGCTGATGCTTTAAATAAGATACCGGATTTTGTTAATGAAAATATAAATTCAGCCGATATCTTTAAAGCTTTGTATTTTGACCCTGGAAAATTTAATGTTGATTTATCCACTCAAGAAGAACAAAAATCCGCTAAGATCCTGAGATTTTTACACAAAGGCATAAGTGATGGCAGCATCAAAGGTATTAAACTTGTATTCCTTGGTGGAACTGATTCAACAAGGCATTTAATGAAAAACAAGTCTGAAGATTGGCATAATGCAAAAAAAGATGCTTTCAATAAATTAATAAATCTTTCAAAAGCAAACAGACTCGCCCCTCCCAACATTCAGGCAAAATTGACTGATCCAGCAACTGTTAACTTGATCAATGAATATATATCTGCCACTGATCCAAATAAATTCATGAAAGATCATAGTAATGATTTTTTACCTGGTGGAGCTTTGTTCGATATTGCGTTAGCTTTTCAAAGGGCGGAACAGTTGAAAAATCATTTAGATTTTGAAAATGATGAATCTGAAATAAATGAAAAAGATTTTATATATTTGGATATAAATAAAAATAACCAAGGAAGAGCTTATCGAAAAGCATCTGTTAGATTAGTCGCTAATGGTGATAAACTGGAAACTTCTCAAGCCGTTGCCGATACAAAAATTCCTGTGACTGATCAATCACAAAATGTTGTAAGCCCTTCAAATTCACCTACTCCTATTAGCACGTCTGATAATACTAGCGGTGAGAATTCTGTAAACGAAGATGAATTACCAGATGATTCCGATCCTGACGTCGTTGGACCTGCTTTAACAGAAGATAATTCTGAAGACAATTCTGAAGACAATCAGTCTGGTTCTGAAGAAGTTGTCGCCTCTACCGAAAATGAAATATCCTATGCTCCCGTACCTATTCCACGTTTAAACAAAAACACTCCCGAAGCAGCGCGTGAAACCGCACAAGATTTAATTGGTACAAATACCGATGAAGCAAGAGATGCAATTAATGATTCCGAACCTGATGAATCTATGATTATCAAACCAAAAACCGGAAATGGTCCCCTTCCACCGGTTGATTTTGTTCCAGACGAAGTAGAGGGAGAAGATGATGAGGATGAGACTGAGGAAGATGATGAGTCCAATGATAAACCTCTTGACACATTTGATCTCGGTAAAAGAAGTCAATATATGGAATATGTTTCGAATGCATTAGACGAGCTAAATTTCAATACTAATACCTGGGATTTTGACGATAGCGATGATATTCAAGCTCTCTCCGAATTTATTGTAAACGAATGCCAAAAACTTGACCTTGATCCTTTGAAAATTGATATTAAAAATATTCCAGGATTATTGGTTGACGGAGAAGTTGTATTTGATGTTGATGAAAAATTACCAAATCAAACAGGTACTGATGCTTTGTTTAGCAAAAAAAACGCGCCAGTCCTGGCTGCTATTAAAGCCCATCTATACTCTTTGGAAGAGGCTGCCAAGCCTGTACAAAAGAAAGGTAAAAAGAAAACAAAACAAAATTCAAAACCAACAAAGAAGACCCCTGACAGAAGCCCGGAAGATGTTATTGAAACATTTGATCTCGGTAAAAGAAGTCAATATATGGAATATGTTTCGAATGCATTAGACGAGCTAAATTTCAATACTAATACCTGGGATTTTGACGATAGCGATGATATTCAAGCTCTCTCCGAATTTATTGTAAACGAATGCCAAAAACTTGACCTTGATCCTTTGAAAATTGATATTAAAAATATTCCAGGATTATTGGTTGACGGAGAAGTTGTATTTGATGTTGATGAAAAATTACCAAATCAAACAGGTACTGATGCTTTGTTTAGCAAAAAAAACGCGCCAGTCCTGGCTGCTATTAAAGCCCATCTATACTCTTTGGAAGAGGCTGAATGGGATAAAATTTAACCTATAATTATGTGGATCATAGATGCTGCCAAATCGGCAATAGAAAATGTTAAAGAAACCGTCGGTTCCATGAGCCTGTTTGGAGGATTGAAAGAAAAGGCTTCCAATGTCTTGAATAAAGTTAAATCAAGAGCGGGAAAAGCCTGGGATGCCGTAAAAGAGGGAGGATCACCTTGGGAAAAAGTTAAAGGTGTCTTTAAATCGTTTTTTTCAGATGTTGAAAAAGTCGAAACAGAAGAAGAGAAGAAAAAATCCGAAACGGCGAAAGAAACCGGAGCTGTATTAAAAAATATGGATTCGACTGCGGCCACCGGAGCCCTATTGCCTGCATTAACTGCAAAAGATAAGGATGGAAAAGATATAGAGGTTCCTGCAGTTGTAAATGAAGTTGTTGGCGTGGCTTATGACACAGCGAAAACTTTGGACACCGATCGCAAAAATGCCAAACAGGCAAAAGACGGTGAAACTATGGGAGTTTTGGCTCACATTGCAGATAAAATTGATCCGAAAAAAAATCCTGAGAAGAAACCTCTTTCTGATGATGAGAAAAAATTGGCTTTCAGCTATGGAAGTAAATTTGCGATAGCATTAAAAGCAAAATATCCGGACAAAAATGACTTCAAAAAAGCTTTGGATGATTTTTCAAAAGCGACCGAAAATGCTCCTGTCGGATTTCACACATTTCAAACAGATACATTCAAAGGATTATTCAAAGGAGGAAGTATGCTGGATGTTTTCGCGCCTGTTATAGATAAACTTGGAATGATCCAAAAGGGTAAAATTTTTGCGGGACTCGCTTCTGGCGGGTTTGTGTCGGATCTAAAAAGCGGTAAAGTCCCTGAAACTTTACTCGAAGCTACTGAGACAATTTTACCTAACACAAATGAAGTTCAAAGAACTGATTTGCTAAAAACTGTTGGTCAAATTTTGGCTCAAAAAAATCTTGGTGTTAATTTCCCTACAAATGAGCAATTAACAAATATTGTTTTTGCGGTTGATAATAAAGATTTAGAAGAATTATCTAATTTATTTGCCTAGAAATGAACTCTATAGAATCTGCAATTTTGGATTTATTGGAAGCATCTTCCCTGCCGGGAATATATAAGCTGATGATTAAAAATTTAATGGGACAAATGTCCAGAGAACAAAAAGAAGAATTATTGAAAATACTTTTTGCGGATCAAAACAATATGCAAGAGATTAAAAAGAAAAAAATGGCTATATATAGAAAATACGAACCCCTTTTCGATTCAATGTTGGAAGACTTGGATCAAGGGAAGGATGTGACATTAAATCCTATGATATTGAGTTTTTTCAAAACTGACCAAGAACAGAAGAAAACCGAGAAAACAAATTTAAAATTAGATGCATTAAAATCTTCCATTCCCGGCATAAAAAATTAAATATGCAAAAAAACTTGACTTTATTTCAACTCTCTATATAATAGGTTCTTGCGAGATGCTTCGGCATTTCCGAGATTAAGAGTGGAATAGGCTACGAC
>CAZGHH010000032.1:0-10044 GCA_964525485.1 uncultured Candidatus Peribacteria bacterium
GATTCGATTGTTTTTGGAGCGACTTCACTGATGTCTATGATTCTTTTGTGTGTGCGCATTTCAAATTGTTCGCGTGATGGTTTGTGGACGAATGTAGATTTGTTCACAGTGAATTTGTCTGTTTTTGTAGGTAGGGGAATAGGTCCTGCAATTACGGCACCTGTTCTCTCCGCTGTGTCGATGATTAATTTTGCAGTCTCATCGATGACTTTGTGATCAAAAGCTTTGATTTTGATACGAATTTTTTGGTGTGTTGCCATTTTTTATTGGGTTATTTTATTGTGTTAAAATTTAGTTTTTCAAATAAACCGAGTTTTAAATCCTCGGTTCTATAAAATTTTATAGTGGTGAAACGAATACGAGGATTTCCTTTGCGTTAATCAGAATTTGAATCTGTTTCGCATTGGGCCGAGCTGATAAAAACATCGACACGGACTTAGGCTTTTTATGGATCCGATATTTAATCCTAATAATTAGCTTTGAAGGCCCTCCGAGGCCGAATCAGCATCCGGAGAGCATCTAAAAGACAATTATTACTCGACAATTTCTATTACTCGATAATCTTCGCAATTACTCCAGATCCAACTGTTCTACCGCCTTCGCGGATAGCGAACCTTGTACCTGCATCAAGAGCGATAGGTGAGCCAAGTGTGACAACCATTTTTACGTTATCTCCAGGCATAACCATTTCAACGTTAGCAGGTAATTCAACAGCTCCGGTAACGTCTGTAGTTCTGATGTAGAACTGTGGTTTGTATCCTTTGAAGAATGGTGTGTGGCGTCCGCCTTCATCCTTTGTAAGTACGTAAACTTCTGATTCAAATTTTGTATGTGGAGTGATTGAACCTGGTTTAGCAATAACCTGACCACGTTCAATATCCTCACGTTCAACACCTCTTAAAAGAAGGCCAACGTTGTCTCCGGCTTGTCCACGATCAAGTGACTTTCTGAACATCTCAACACCGGTAACAACAACTTTTTTTGTTGGTCTGATACCAATTAATTCAACTTCGTCGTTTACATTTACGATACCTGATTCAACTCTTCCTGTTGCAACAGTTCCACGTCCTTTGATTGAGAAAACGTCCTCAACCGGCATCAAGAATGGTTTGTCTAATTCACGTTTTGGGTCTGGAACGTATGTATCTAATGTATTCAAAAGCTCTAAGATTGATTTTGCAGCTTCTGGGTCTGCTGGATTTTCCAAAGCTTTTAAAGCTGATCCTTTTATAATAGGCGTTGTGTCTCCAGGGAATTCATATTTGTTCAAAAGTTCACGAATTTCCATTTCTGTTAATTCAGCGATTTCAGCATCAGCAACGTCCATTTTGTTCATGAATACAACGATTTGTGGAACGTTTACCTGTCTAGCCAAAAGGATGTGTTCACGAGTCTGTGGCATAGGACCGTCTGCCGCTGAAACTACCAGGATAGCTACGTCCATTTGAGCAGCACCAGTAATCATGTTTTTGACGTAGTCGGCATGTCCCGGACAGTCTACGTGAGCGTAGTGTCTCTTGTCTGTTTCGTACTCCTGGTGAGAAGTTGCGATAGTAATACCGCGCTCTCTCTCTTCCGGAGCGTTGTCGATTTTATCAAAGGCGATAGCTTTATTGCTTCCTTTGAAATGGTTTGCCGCCACTGTTGTGATAGCAGCTGTCAAAGTTGTTTTACCATGGTCGACGTGTCCGATGGTACCTACGTTGACGTGAGGTTTTGATCTGTCAAATACTCCTTCAGCCATAATAGTTTTTTTAAAGAATTATTAGATATATATTATGTGCGTTTTTGATTAACGCGGGGGTAATAGTAGCGAAAACATTAGCTATAATCAAGAGAATTTCGCTTTATTACGCTTTTTATTATTTCGATCTTTTTTCAATGATTTCTTTCGCGACGTTTCCAGGTACTTTTTCGTAGTGTCCGAATTCCATTGTTGATGATGCGCGACCTTGTGTCATTGAACGTAAATCTGTAGTGTATCCGAACATACTTGCTAATGGTACTTCGCATTTAATGAATTTTGCGATACCTCTGTCTCCAGTTTCTTTGATTTGTCCACGGCGAGAGTTCATATTTCCCATAACATCTCCGAAGTATTCTTCAGGAGTTACGATCTCCACTTTCATTATAGGCTCTAGGATAACCGGATTTGCGGCCTTAGCTGCGTTTTGGAAACAGATAGAACCTGCAATCTTGAACGCCATTTCTGAAGAGTCGACATCGTGGTACGAACCATCAAACAATTCAGCTTTGAGATCCACCATTGGATACCCTGCGAGGACACCTTTTTGCATTGCTTCTTGGATACCTTTGTCAACCGCAGGAATATATTCACGAGGAATTTTACCTCCGACGACTGAGTCAATAAATTCATAACCTTTACCCATTTCTTGTGGCATGACTTTGAGCCATACGTGTCCGTATTGACCACGACCACCTGATTGTTTTGCGTATTTTTCTTCCATTTGGACTTCTGATTGAATTGTCTCTCTGTATGCAACCTGAGGCTGCCCGATATTGGCTTCGACTTTGAATTCTCTTCTCATACGATCAACGATGATGTCCAAGTGTAGCTCTCCCATACCTTCCAAAATTGTTTGACCGGTTTCTTCATCCGTGTGAACTCTGAATGTCGGATCTTCTTCAGCCAATTTTTGTAGAGCAATACCCATTTTTTCTTGATCGACTTTTGTTTTTGGTTCGACTGCGATAGAGATAACAGGTTCCGGGAATGTGATTGTTTCCAATACGATTTGATTTCCCATATCGCAAAGAGTGTGACCTGTAGATGTTTTCTTCAATCCTACTACTGCGGCGATGTCACCTGCGTGAACTCTTTTGATTTCTTCTCTTGCATTTGAGTGCATTTGCAGAATACGACCCATGCGTTCTTTTGTTTCAGTGTTTGAGTTCATTACATAAGATCCCGCTTCAACAATTCCTGAGTATACGCGGAAGTAGGTAAGTGTACCTACGAATGGATCTGTTGTGACTTTGAATGCCAAAGCTGAGAAAGGCTCTTCGTCAATAAGTTTTCTTTCAGCAACTTCTTCACTTCTTGGTTTTGTGCCTTTTACAGGAGGAAGATCCATCGGTGATGGTAGGTACCAGCATATTGCATCCAACATGTGTTGAGTTCCTACGTTTTTCAACGATGATCCGCAAACGACAGGATATAGTTTATTTGCGATGACGGCTTTGCGGATACCTACTTTTAGTTCTTCAATTGTAGGCTCTTCTCCGTTTAAAAATTTCTCCATTAAACCATCATCGTGTTCAGACACTTTTTCTATCAATAGAGCTCTTTGTTGAGCCACTTCTTCTTTCATATCTTCAGGAATTTCAACTTCTTTGATGTCTTTTCCTTTGTCTCCTTCGAAGACATATCCTTTTTGTTCTATTAAATCCACGATACCTCTGAGTTGACTTTCAGCTCCGATAGGTAGTTGAATTGCAACTGCGTTTGGAGATAGGCGTTTTAAGATAGAATCCAAACTCATTTTGAAATCTCCACCGATTTTATCCAATTTATTAATGAAAGCCATACGCGGAACAGCATATTTGTCGGCTTGTCTCCATACTGTCTCTGATTGAGGCTCTACACCTTGTGATCCATCGAAAACTACAACTCCTCCATCAAGTACGCGAAGTGAACGCTCTACTTCGGCCGTGAAATCCACGTGTCCCGGAGTATCAATAATATTGATTCTGTATTGTTGTTCTGTGTTTCCGCGAGTTGGTTTCCAGAAACATGTTGTAGCGGCTGAAGTGATAGTGATTCCGCGCTCTCTCTCTTGTTCCATCCAGTCCATAGTTGCCTCGCCTTCGTGTACTTCTCCGATTTTGTGTGTTTTACCTGTGTAAAATAATACGCGCTCGGTTGTTGTGGTCTTACCGGCGTCGATGTGCGCAATAATTCCTATGTTGCGCAGAAAATTTAAATCTTCAGCCATTGTATATTTTGTTTAAATGTATATGAAAAAAGCGCGTGTATTATAGGGAAGGGAAGAGGAAAGTCAAGATTGATATTCTATAAAAATTACACAAAAAAACGAGAGCTTTTGGACTCCCGTTTTCGAATATGGTATGTGTATTTCTAATATTTTGCTAACTAATACTTCGCAAAATGAGCGAAAGCTTTGTTCGCTTGAGCCATCTTCTCTGTGTCGATCTTCTTCTTGATAGCCAAGCCTTGCTCGTTAGAAGCGTCTATTAATTCTTGAGCCAATCTAGTAGCCATGTCTGCGCCTTTGCGTCCACGAGCTGCATTCAAGATCCATCTGAATGATAAAGCCAATTGTCTGCCCGGTTTTACTTCAAACGGGATCTGGTAAACAGCGCCACCAACTCTTTTTGGTTTTACTTCGAGCTGTGGAGAAATTTTTTCGATAGCTAATTTGAAGATTTTTTCAGGATCTTGATTGGTTTTCTTTGAGATATGTCTTAATGTGTCATTAAAAATTCTTCTTGCGATAGATTTCTTGCCTTGTTTCATTATATAACATATGAATTTCTCCTGTGTTGGGTTAGAACTGTCAGGGATAAATGTTGTTCCTCTTCTTTTAGTTGTTGTTGGCATGTGTGGTTAAATAGGTAAGAAATGATTATTTTTGTGGTTTCTTTGCGCCGTATTTAGAGCGACTTTGTTTTCTGTCTTTTACACCTTCTGCGTCAAGATTGCCTCTTAATATATGGTAACGTACACCAGGTAGGTCACGAACTCTGCCTCCGCGGATTGCGACTACAGAGTGTTCTTGCAAATTGTGTCCTTCCCCAGGAATGTAAGCAACGACCTCCATTTTGTTTGTAAGTCTAACACGAGCAATTTTGCGAAGAGCTGAGTTTGGTTTTTTCGGAGTTGTTGTCGTAACCTTCAAGCAAATTCCTCTTTTGATAGGGGATTTGAGATCAACTTCTCTATTTTTAAGAGTGTTGAATCCTTTCATCAAAGCCGGACGTTTTGATTTCTTTTCCGGGTTTCTTCTGGATCTTTTAACTAATTGATTGATCGTTGGCATGTAGTAGTAAAGTGTAAAATCTTATTAAGGGCGTGAAGAGGCAAAACAGGAATTGACTCCCTGATTTTGCCTGTTTGCTGCGCCATGTTATATGAGAGAAAAAAGAATTGCAAGCGAATTTTAGATCACCGGTAATCCTATGTTTTTAACTTCTTCTGCCGATTCTTCTTCCTTAGACGCTTTTTTCTCTATTTTAAGCTCTTTTTCGGCGCTTTTCACTTCTTCTGCATGTTGACGTTTATACATCTCTCCGGCTGGAATCAATTTACCAATGATTACGTTTTCTTTTAAGCCCTCCAAGTTGTCGATTTTCTTTGTCGTAGAAGCCTCGACCAAGACACGGATCGTTTCTTGGAATGATGCCGCTGATAGCCAGCTATCCGTGTACAAAGAAATTCTTGTAAGGCCTAGAAGAAGTCTTTCACCTCTTGCAGGTTTTTTACCTTTCTTCTTCAATTTCTCGTTTTCATTTGTAAATTTGATGATATCTACTATCTCTCCAGGCAAGAAGTGTGAATCTCCGCCTTCCATAATTCTTACTTTTGAAAGCATTTGTCTTGCGATGATTTCAATGTGTTTGTCATTAATTGTCTGACCTTGAGAAGCATAGATGCTTTGAACTTCAGTCATTATGTATTTCTCAACTGTGTAGACGTCTGTATATTTCATCAATTTCTTGAGATTCAAGTGCCCGTTTGTAAGAGGAGTTCCTCTGTCTACTACGACGCCATCTTTTACGATGACAGTTTTCCCCTGAGGAATTTTGTATGTTTTTTCCACAGGACCTTCAGAGACAGTGACTATTTTATTTTCAGAAACTTCTTTTACGATACCTTTGTCTATTGCTTTGACTGTAGCTTTTGAATCTTCGGCTTTTGCAAGGACCATTTTTTCTTTTACCTGATCTCCTTTTTTAACTGAAGGAATCATATTTGAAGGTAATTCGTATTCTTCTTCTACCGGGTCGGTTGTAAGGATAGAGATTTCAGTTTTCTTGTCTTTCTGTTTAATTGAAACTTTACCTGTGACGTCGGCCATTACAGCAGGGGATTTTGGTGGGCGTGCCTCAAATAGTTCTTCTACACGAGTCAAACCTTGCGTGATATCTCCGCCTTCGGCAACACCTCCCATGTGGAAGGTACGCATAGTCAACTGTGTACCTGGCTCACCGATTGATTGAGCAGCGATAATACCAACTGGAGTTCCGATATCGACTGTTTTATTTAAACCTAAGTCTTTACCGTAACATTTGATACAAACACCATCTTCAGTCTTACATGTCATGATTGAACGAACCATGATTTGTCCTACGCCTGATTTAGTTATAACTCTCAACATTGTCTTATCAATTTCTGAATTTCTTTTTCCGATGATTTCACCAGTCTTTGGATCGACTAGATCTTCAGCGAGCGTGCGTCCGTAAATTCTATGTTCAAATTTCTCACCAATTATTTCTGATTCTTCGCGCGTTACTTTGTGTCCGAATTCAGATTTACAATCAGCTTCTTTAATCACGATGTTTTGTACAGCGTCGACGAGACGACGAGTCAAGTAACCAGCTTCAGCTGTTTTTAACGCTGTGTCTGATTTACCTTTACGTCCTCCGTGTGTCGCGATGAAGTACTCGAGAATTGTAAATCCTTCTTTCAAATTTGATTTAATTGGAAGTTCGATTGTCTTGCCGGCCGGATTTGCAACTAGACCTTTGATACCGCAAAGCTGAGTGATTTGTCCCCAGTTACCGCGGGCTCCTGAGTCTACCATGTAGAACAAGTCGTTTTCTTCATCAATGTTTTCGATCATGGCGTTTGTGATTTCTGACTTAGCCTTTGACCAAACTTTGATCGTGTTGTTGTAGCGCTCGTCTTCAGTGATTAATCCTTTCCAAAAATGGTTATTAATGGTTTTTACCATTTCAGATGCATCTTCGACAATCTTTGCTTTTTCCTCAGGTACCACCATGTCGGCAGTTGCAATTGAAAGCCCGGATACTGTAGCGAATTTAAATCCTAAGCGTTTTAAATCATCGCCCAAAATAGCTGTTCTATCTGTGCCGTATATATCGAAACAATCTGACACTATTTCAGTTAATTTTTTCTTACCCATTGATTCGTTGTAGTAGGGAAGTCTCTCGGGAATTACTGAATTGAAAATTAATCTTCCAACAGTTGTTTCAATAACTTCGCCTCTTACTCTGGCTTTGATCGGAGCATGTAAGTGGACTTGATCCATTTGATAAGCCATTACCGCTTCTTGTGTATCTCCGAATATCATTCCTTCGCCTTTTGTACCTTGAGTCATTTTTGTTAAATAATAACATCCGAGAACCATATCCTGTATAGGTGTGATGATCGGATCTCCTGAAGATGGTTTTAACAAATTCGCCTTTGAAACGATGATGTTTTTGGCTTCGGCTTGAGCAGATGATGATAGAGGTACGTGTACGGCCATCTGATCTCCATCGAAGTCAGCATTGAAAGCGGCACAAACTAGTGGGTGAACTTGGATAGCTTTACCTTCAATTAATATAGGCTGGAAAGCTTGGATACCAAGTCTGTGAAGAGTTGGAGCGCGATTCAAAAGTACGTAATGATCTTTTGTTACGTCTTCCAAAATATCCCAAACTTCACGGCGTGAGGATTGAATTAATTTTTCTGCATTTTTAATGTTGTGAGCGTAGCCGTCTGTGATGAGTCTACCAATCACGAATGGTTTGAAAAGTTCAAGGGCCATGATTTTTGGAAGACCGCATTGATGTAGTTTTAGTTTTGGACCAACCACGATAACAGAACGTCCTGAATAGTCCACACGTTTACCCAACAAGTTTTGGCGGAAACGTCCTTGTTTACCTTTTAACATGTCAGAGAGTGAGCGTAGTTTGCGTTTGTCTCCGGCAGTGAATACGGCGCGCCCTGAACGTGCTGAATTATTTAACAATGTATCAACGGCTTCCTGAAGCATTCTTTTTTCATTGCGGCAGATTACCTCCGGCGCGCCGATTGAAAGAAGTCTTTTTAAACGATTGTTTCTATTGATTACTCTTCTATATAAATCATTCAAATCTGAAGCAGCGAAACGACCTCCGTCGAGCTGTACCATTGGTCTCAAATCCGGTGGAATTACCGGAAGAACCGTGAGGACCATCCATTCGGGTTTGATGCTAGCTTTTAACAAGCTGCCTACCATTTTTAATCTCTTCAAAACTTTCTTTTTCTTTTGACCGCTTGATTTTTTTACTTCAACTTCTAGGTCTGCTTGAAGTTTTGTTAAATTCAAACTTTCGATAATGTCGCGAATGACTTCAGCACCGGTGCCTGCTTTGAAAACGTGTCCGAATTTCAAAGACATCTCTCTATATTCAATTTCAGAATACACTTTTCCGACTTTGATATTTGTCAATTCTTCTTTTGCTTTTTGATGTTGGTCATCAAACTCTTCTAGTTTTGTAGCGCACATTCTTTCGAATTCATCCATCTTCTTTTTAGTTTCTGTAGCTGTTGCACTTTTTGTTACCAATTCACTTTCCAGTTCTTTTTTTCTAGTTTTGAATTCAACTTGGATATTTTTCTTGTGTTCTTTTAATTCCTCTTTTAATTGTGTCTTAGCCTCTTCTTTTGCGGCTTCATCCACTTCTTTTATCATGTATGCAGCGAAGTAGATAACCTGCTCAAGAGTTTTTACAGGAATGTCTAATAATAAACCAATACGACTTGGTGTTGAACGTATGAACCAAATGTGAGTTACCGGAGCCGCTAATTTGATGTGACCCATTCTTACACGACGAACTTGAGATCTTGTGACTTCAACTCCGCATTTTTCGCAGACTATTCCTTTGTATCTGATTCTTTTGTATTTACCGCAATAACACTCCCAGTTCTTTGTGGGCCCAAAAATCTTTTCACAGAAAAGTCCATCACGTTCAGGTTTTTGTGTGCGATAGTTGATTGTTTCAGGCTTTTTTACTTCGCCATGCGACCAAGACATAATTTGGTCCGGAGATGCAACTGATACTGCTATGGCATTGAAGTCAAAATTGTTTTTATTGTCCGTTTGCATTTGCGCCATGCTATTTAAGTTAATAGTTTATTATTATTGACTCTTGCAGAGGGTTGCCATCTCGTTCCGCTAAAGCGGGGGTGAGGGCAGTCATGCCTCTTTTTGAGTTTTTTTAGATCGCTATGCTTTTTTTTTAAGCTTTGCGTTTATTAATATTTTAGCTACACCCCTAGATCTTTATCTATTGGGTTGTCTTTGGATTCCGATCCATCATTCGTTGAGGCGATTTCTTCTACTGAAGCGACTTCTTCTGCTGAGGCAACTTCTTCATTTTCATCATTTGCAAGATATTCGCCTTCTGTGTCCACATCACCAATTGATGATTTTTTATCGAGCATAATCATGTCTTCCACCACGATTTCTGTTTTAAATTTTCTTATTCCTTCTTCCGTGTCCCAGCTCCTTGTTTTTAAATAACCTTCAATGTAAATAAGCTTTCCTTTTTTAAGAAATTTTGAACAAACTTCCGCCAAGCGCGCCCAAGCTACGCATTCGTGAAATTCCGCTGAATTTTTCTTTTCTTCACTTGACGTGATCCATTCGCGATTCGTAGCAAGTCCGAATGTGACAATGTTTTGTCCATTTGTTGTTTGTCTTAATTCCGGATCTCTTGTTAGGTTGCCTATTAATATAACTTTGTTTACTGATCTCATATTTAATACTTAATTAAATTATATTTATTCTTCTAGGTCTTCGAGTTTTTCCGTTATTTCTTTATCTACAGTCGTTGGAGCCTCTACTACTTCTTCCTCCGGTTCGACGTATTCATCTTCACTCAATGTGTCGAGCGCTTTGTTGTCTTGTAGAAGGTCTACATTTAAACACAAGCTTTGTAATTCTTTTACCAAGACATTGAATGATTCAGGAGTTCTCGGTTTTTTAATTGGCTCACCTTTGATAATTGATTCGTATGATTTAGATCTGCCGTACACATCATCTGATTTAATTGTAAGCATTTCTTGTAAGA
>CAZGHH010000033.1:0-9643 GCA_964525485.1 uncultured Candidatus Peribacteria bacterium
CATAGGATTCACACAAACTTCTCTATTACCTACTAGATGTTAAAGGTCGATTTGGCATCTGTTTACCAAAAATGCAGGGGCAGTTTAATCAATTCACCTCCCGTTGTCAAACAATTTTTTTAAGATTTTTCAAGGAGGTCAAAAAAGTATGGTTTTTAGGCTAACTAAAGCCATTGTTTAATTTCAGAAAACTTTAGCCATAAATCCAAAATCGTGTAAGTCAATACCATCGCTTCGAAATTTTACAAAAAAAATGATAGAATTAACCGAGTAAAATAAAAAAATAACCAAAAATCATGTCTCATTCAAAAAATAAATTAACTCAAAGAGTAACAGATTCATTTTTGATTCCAACAGTTATTGAAAAATCTCCACAAGGAGAACGTGCATATGACATTTACTCTCGCCTACTCAAAGAAAGAATTATTTTTTTAGGTAGCGCGATCGATGACGCGGTTGCAAATACAATTATCGCTCAACTTTTATTTCTTGAGAACGAAAATCCAAAGAAAGATATTACCTTATATGTACATAGTCCAGGCGGACACGTAACTGCGGGCTTGGCTATCTATGACACAATGCAGTTGATTCAATGTGATGTTTCTACTGTTTGTCTTGGAATGGCAGCTTCAATGGGAGCAGTAATCCTAGCTGGTGGCGAAAAAGGCAAAAGATTCTGCCTTCCAAATGCTGAGGTAATGATCCATCAACCTCTCGGAGGAACCGAAGGACAAGCTTCAGATATCCGCATTCATGCAGAGCACATCATAAAAACAAAAGATCGCTTAAACGGCATTCTTGCTAAACACACAGGTCAAAAGATTGAAGTGATCGAGCGAGATACCGATCGTGACAACTTCATGTCCGCGGAAGAAGCACTGAAATACGGCTTGGTGGATAAGATTATTACGAAACGATAAGTTCTGGAATAAATTCAATTAAAAGCTGTTATTTCCCAAAGATTGGATTTTTTCTCTTTGCGAATTCAACAGCATATTCAATAATCGCGCTGGCTATATTTGCGCCGGTTGAACGCTCTAATTCTTTAAATCCGGGATTTGAATTAACCTCCAAAATAACAGGGCCGGTTTTACTACGAAGTATATCAACGCCTCCATATTCGAGATCCAAAGCTTGAACAGCATTTATAGCCATTAACTTTTCCTCCTCGGTAATTTCAACAGGACTCCCCTTGCCACCTAATTCAATATTAGACCTAAACTCACCTTTCATCGCTTTTCTCATCATAGACCCAACAACCTTTCCTCCGATCACAAAAACACGAATATCCTTTCCTTTTGAATATTTAACAAATTCTTGAATCATATACATCATGTTTTCTTCCCAATCGAGCATCGATTTCAAAGCCCTCATGCTTTCAACTATCGTAACTCCATTACCATAAGAACCGAAAGGAGTTTTTACAATCACGGGAAATCCGCCAACCGATTTAACAGACAGATTCAAATAGTTCGGACTTCTTATAATAACCGTCCTCGGGATAGCTATATTATAATGATCCATAATCTGCATAGTCTTGAGCTTATTCTTCGCTTTTATAATAGATTCATAAGAATTAAAAACAGGAATACCCATCATCTCCATTTGTTTGATAATTGAAATACTCAAATCGACATCGCGCAAAACGGAAGGTCTTGTTATAAAAACATCATATTTTGGAAGCAACTTCCCATCGTACATCAATCTCTTCGCAGTTCCATCAAATACAAGCTGAAACTTTCCAGAACGAAAAATTCTCGCAGTATGACCAGCGGCACGTGCGACATTTTTTATTTTCACTTCTTCCGGCGAAGCTTTTTTACTCAATGCTTTAAACGACAAAATTCCTATTTTCATACCTAAGACGTTAATTATCCGTCAAAACGCCCTGTATAGTATTCATTTTTTATCCTTTTGCAATCGAAAATTTAAGTTTATAATGTCTCCCGTTAGATTTTAAATTCACAAAATGAAAAAAATTATTACATCTCTATTAATTGGAATCTCAATTTTCGCATTAGCAGGATGTTCGGGAAAAGACGATACGCAGACAACAGACACCACAATTCCAACAAATTTAGCAAAATTTGAGACAACCGACTTTTCAATACTATATCCGCAAGAATGGGAAGTCTTAAACCAGGAAAAGTTTCCTACAAACGTCCCTCCGTCAACAATAGTTGTAATAAGAAACAATATTAAAAGTGAAATTTTTACAGCGAATTTAAACGTATCTCAGTCTCCGTTGAAGGAAACTACAACATCAAAAGATTTCGCCACAGCAACAATCAATGCAGCTCAAAATAACCTGATAAATTTCAAGGAAATATCTCGTGAAAAAGTTGCAGTAGCAGGAGACGAAACTTTTATAGCAACATTTCAAGGACGAAAATCAGCCACGGAAAGTCTGATTGAATTTAAAACTCTTTGCCTTGCAAGAAACGGCTTCGGCATAATCATTACAGCCGCCTATCTGCCAAACGAAGATCAAATTGTCGTGACAAAACTTTCTGACATGCTAAAATCCTTCACGCTTAAGAACCCTTAAGAAATTCACGAAAACTCGAGCTTTATTATAAGGCTCGCAAAGCTCCCTAAGGCGCCATAGCCAAGCGGTAAGGCAGCGGTTTGCAAAACCGTTATGCTCCGGTTCAAATCCGGATGGCGCCTCCATCTTTAACCCTCAAAAGATGAAAAAAATAATAGTAAGCAGCTTAATCACAGCGGTATTTTTTTTGACAGCACATACAGCGCTAGCACATCAACCACGCCTAGTATTCAGTCGAAACAATTCAGAATCAATTCTCTTAACGGAAATTGAACAACCAGAAATTTCAAAAGCATATTACGGAGAATTAAAGGGTAAAGTTGACCTTTATGAATTCATATTAGAGACAGAGCAAGCGTTTTATTTAAACATTCTCGTGCCAGATATCGAGGGAGCAACTTCAAATTTTTCAGCAGATCTAATATTGGACGAAAAAATGCCTCTAGGAGAGAAGAATCTACAATATTTATTAAATGATGACCGCAAGAAAATCATCACTCTCGACGGACTAAATTTTGAATGGACGAAATTTTACGAAGAATTTGCAGGAGATAATTATTTGAAAGGACCTGAAATCAAAATTCCACTCCAGCCTGGAAAATATTTAATTGAAGTATACAATCCAACGAACACAGGCAAATATGTGCTTGCAACGGGAGATATTGAATCATTTCCATTAGCAGAATCACTACGAACACTACGAGAATTACCAATTTTAAAAGCAGATTTCTTCGGTAAATCGTCTTTCACAATGTTTTTCAACAAAATCGGCATATTTTTAGGAATTTTTGTTTTAATTATCGCTGGATTAGTAACCATCACAATCTTAATAATTCAAAAATTTAAGAAAAAATCCCGCCACCCAAGACACCTTGCCAAAAAGAAGTAATTAAGGTAAAAATAACTCACAGTTAAGTTCATCACCGGTTGCTTATGCTATTTTTCAGCGCAATACTCGGCGCAGTAGTTAGGGATATAGAAGAAGTTGTAGGCGGCAAAATCGTCGATGTTTTGATTAAAACAACTAAAGAAGATACAGATAATTTCCCACCCCTTTTGGGAATGGTAATGAAAAATAAAAAGACCAAAAAAAACATATTTATTCCGATGAAAGTAATTGAGACATGGGGATCTAAAGAAATAGAGCTCGATCAGAAATTTAGCGAATGCGTAGAAGAAATTCCTACAGGAGAAAACATAGTGTCATTAAGAAATTCAGTGTTGGACAAACAGATAGTTGATCTTGAAGGAATGAGAGTCGTACGTGTAAACGACCTGCAATTTGGTCGAGTTAAACAAGTGATGAGCTTAATCGCAATAGACATATCAACAAGGGGTTTGTTGCGCAGACTTGGCTTTTACTCAAATGTTTTTGACAGAATTTTTAAAACAAATTTCTTGGAATGGAATTCCATTGAATTAACAGACAACAAACTACACCTTTCGAAAGGTGTAGCGGATATCGTAAAACTCCATCCGGCAGACATAGCGAACATCATTGAGAAAATGAATTTGCATCAAGGTAGTACACTTTTGGAATCACTTGATCACGCAACAGCGGCAAGAGTTTTTGAGGAAATAGAGCCTGAAATTCAAAAAGTATTAATAAGATTTCTTGGAGCCGAAAAAACTGCAAATTTGATGAATAAAATGTCAGTAGATGAGTTAGTAGATTTAATACAATTAATGCCTGACAAACAATCGCGAGAAATAATGAGGAAACTTCCAGGAGGTGAGAAAAAAGAAAAAGTTAGAAGATTCCTAGAATATGACGAAGATACAGCAGGAGGATTAATGACAACCGAATTTATTACAGCGACACCAAACGATACGGTTCAAGACGTCATAGAACACATTCGAAAATTTTCACACATGCATCACTCAATATTATTCATATATGTAGTAGACAAAAACGGTAAATTTTTAGGTGTTGTCTCAACAAGAAGTTTGATAATTACAGAAAAAAACGAGAAAATTAAAGAAGTCATGCGAAAAGAAAAAAGAATTCACGTCGTAAAAGAAGATGACGACATAGATATAGTAGCCACGGCTATGACAAAATACAATTTACTATCCGTCGCAGTTGTAGATAAAAAGAAAAAACTTTTAGGAGTAGTCACTGTGGATGACATCATGAGGTCTTTCATTCCAAAAGCGTAAATTTTAAGCAAAATGAAAAAAATTTGGCCAAAATTATTGTTTTTCTTTAGCGTAATCGGACCCGGAATCATAGCGGCAAATGCCGACAATGACGCCGGAGGAATAACAACATATTCGATAGTGGGCGCGCATTTTGGAACCAGCATGCTTTGGGTTCTCTTTCTTTTAACTTTCTCATTAGCAATCACGCAGGAAATGGGAATAAGAATTGGACTAACAACACGTCAAGGTTTAGGAGGAGTTATCAGAGAACGTTTTGGAATAAAATGGACAGCTTTTGCCATGCTGACAATGCTGGTAGCTAATCTAGGAACAATCACGGCAGAATACGCCGGCATAGCCGCATCGTTCGAAATTTTTGATGTGAATAAATATATAACAGTCCCAATCGCAGCAGCAATAGTCGCGTTAATTCTATTCACAGGTTCATTTAAAACCACTCAAAAAATATTTCTGGTATTCTCCGCATTCTATCTGGTTTATATAATTAACGGATTTGTAATAAATCCGGACTTTGGTTCGGCATTAAAAGGCCTAGTAACTCCACATGTTGAATGGAGCACTCCTTTTATACTAACAATAATAGCATTAATAGGAACGACGATTACACCGTGGGGACAGTTTTTCATACAATCATACGTAGTAGATAAAGGTCTCGACCTCAAACATTACAAAATAGAAAAATTTGAAGTGTATGCAGGGGCTTTTATCACTAATATAGTAAGTTTTTTCATAATAGTATCAACAGCTGCAACCTTGTACAAAGCGGGGGTGACGATTCATAGCGCAAAAGACGCGGCAATGGCATTGGAGCCAATTGCGGGGAATTTTGCATACATATTATTTGCTTTTGGATTATTCGCAGCGTCAATGCTCGGAGCGTTTATATTACCTGTAGCGACAGCTTATGCAATATGCGAAGCGTTTGGCTGGGAATATGGATTTAATACTACATGGAAAAGTGGAAAAATGTTTTACAGCATAATTTTACTCGGGACTCTTTTTCCAGCAGCTTTGATGTTGATACCAAATATGCCTCTCCTAAAAGTAATGATAATCTCTCAAGACATAAACGGAATCCTTTTGCCGATAATTCTTATATTCGTAATGAAAATTATAAATGATAAAAAAATAATGGGAGAACATACAAATAAACCTGTCGGCAACATAATATCGTGGCTAACAATCATAGGAATTATTGCAGCAACAATAGTCCTTGTAGTATCTTCGTTTACAGGACATAACTAAGATTATAATGGACTTAAATAAAGCAACTCTCATACAGAAAAAAAACCTGACTTACGATGTCATTGAATTAAAATTCAAACCACAAAATTCAGGGATGTTTTTTCAGAATTTCAAAGCCGGAAAATTTATATCAATCAAAGTGCCAGGTGAAAAAATTACATTTCGATCATATTCAATATCAGGCATCACGGAAACTGGCGAATTTGAACTTTGTGTAAAAATCGTAGAGGGCGGTAGTGGAAGTAATTTTTTAAATAGTCTAAATGAAGAAACGGAGATCGAGTATTTGGGACCGAACGGACATTTTATTTTTAATACACAGCAGAACAAAAAAGTATTTATGGTAGCAACAGGCACCGGCCTTGCACCCATAAAAGCAATGCTGGAAGAGCAGTTAACGAGCGGAAACGCGCAAAAGTTCGAACTCGTATTCGGTATCCGGTTTGTCAAAGATATTTTTTATAAAAACCTCTTCGATTCAATCGCTACAAAATATTCAAACTTCAAATATTCAATCGCAGTATCACGCCCCGAAGATGAATCGTTCACGGGCTTCGTAGGTCGCGTCACCGATTATCTGCGCGCACAAAACCTCGACGCAAACTCGACCGAAGTCTACATCTGCGGACTAAAAGAAATGGTAGATGAGGTAAATAATATAATGATTGAAAAAGGACTTTCAAAAGAATCTATTCATTTTGAGAGATTTAACTAGACGCAGATTTCGCAACATTTTCACCTTCAAAATCAAAGACCTGCGCATTACACAATCTTATTCGTTTATCTTAGCCTTTCTTCCAACCCACCAAATTCCAAGATAAGAAAATGGCGTATCCAAAACCGCAAACAACATTTTGAATATCCAATAAGGAATAATCAATTTTACGACCAATTGAGCAGGAAATGTTTCAGGACTATAAAAAGCAACAAACATAAATATAGTTGAATCCAATAATTCCCCTATAAAAGTCGATAAATTTTTGCGAATCCAATAAAAACGGCCTTTCGTCACTCTTTTGAAGAAGTGAAACACGAAAATATCGTTCATTTGAGATATATAAAAAGCCAAAATGCTCGCAACAGCCATTCTCACGCTGGTTGAGAAAAAAGAAACATAAGCTGGATTTTGTTCCGCAAATCTCTCAGCTGGAGGCAGTACAACAGAAATTAAGGTTATCCCAATCATAAGAAGCATAGCTACAACCCCAACATTAATCATATCTTTCGAAGCTTTTTTACCAAAACATTCATGAACAATATCAACAACCAAGAACATCAAAGGAACTGTCAAAATTCCAACTGAAACTCTCACTGTATCAAAAAATTTAAAAGGTAAAGGATCATTCCCGGTCCAAGTCAAGACCTGACTTGCAAGCCAAACAATAGGATAAAAAATCACATCCAAAGGCAAGGCTATCCAAGTAGGCACTGAGAACTCAGCTATTTTTGCTCCGAGTGTGTTAGCGAGAACGAGAGCCATTACAAAAACGCCCACGAGTAACAAATGCTTTCTTTCTGTGCTCATATGAAATTGGTTAATTATTCTGCGCATTTTAGACAACCCCACTTCCCTCCCCGTCGATATGAAAGAAAGTAAACACGTCGACAAGATAGAAAAATGGTGCCCAAGGCGGGAATCGAACCCGCACCTCCTTGCGAAGACAGGATTTTAAGTCCTGCGCGTCTACCAATTCCGCCACCTGGGCATAGGGATGAACTTAACGCACGACTGACATTCTCGTGATTTTTCACAATAAAATCAAATGATTTTGCATTTTATGAAGATTTTGACTCATCTTTTTATACTATTTTAGCAACAGAAGTGTTGCTCCAAACCTGATTTTATGATATAATTGCACGATAAATTTAAAACAAAAAACATGTCTAGAGAAGAATTAAAAAAGAATCCAATAGAACCAGTCACTGAAAAACCAGCTGGATTGGAAAATAGCAATGAAAAACTAGAGGCAAAAGCTACAATTTTAAATGAGGGAAAAGAGAAAAGAGCCCCATTACAAAATGAGGTAGTTCCAGAGAAAGCCGAACAATTAACAGCACAGACGATACAAATTGAAAAAGAAAATCCAGCAAGAGCAATGCATATGAAATATTTGGAAACGGCAGAAAAATTGAATGAAGCTGATGTAAAAGCAGACGAAGAATTTATTAGAAAAGCATCGATTAAAGACTTAAGAAAAAAATCAAGATTATTAAACGCGAAACCAGCGACAGAAGAAAAACCAATAGAACAAATCATGAATTTAAAAGATGAAACAGCAAGACGTCTTCGCGCTTACACAGACACAAGAGATAATAAATGGTACACGATAAATTACGAAAAATTCGGTTCGGACGCATCAGGTTTATCACACGAAATGAATATTGGACTTGGAGATGTGCTTCTAGATAACGACATAGAAGAAATTTTGGTAATGAAAACTAACGGCGAAACGATCAGAGGACATAAACAAATCGTAAACAACAGAGTCGGATTTGCAGATGAAAATGGACAATATATTGCAACATACACAGGAGATAAATTCAGGATTCTTTCAGGCAAAGAAGTAGATATAAAAAACGAAAAAGAAGTAGCAAGTTATATAAATAAAATAAAAGATCACGACACGACAAGAGAAACAGTAGAAATATATACAAATACATTTACAAACAGAGAAAGAAATCAAATTGGTGCAGAGAACGCAAAAAAGATTTTGGAATTAAAAAAAGAAGTAAGAGCAAACACACAAAACATAACAGATGAGGAACTGTACTTAAAAATAAGCGCACTAGCAAAAACTAAAGCTAAAGAAGCAACAGATCAAAACGAAAAAACACAATGGGAAATTATAGAAAAAGATTGCATGGACACAGCAAGAGTAATCGGAGAATTCCCTGGATTTGATTTAAATTTATACAAAAGAAAGATCCACGCCGCTGAAAGCGGAAAATCTGAATATCGAGCTAGAAACGATAGGCTCGGAAGAAAATTAGGAGTACGATCAAGTAAGTGGGCTTTTGGAAAATATCAATTTTTAGCTCCAACCGCAGCAGCTCATGGTGCCAGATTTAATCCGGAAAACGAAGAAGAAATACAAGGTTTTCTTAATGATCCAGTAAAACAAGAAGAAGTGATGAATTCGTTCACGCTTGCAAATCTAAAAATATATTCACGACTTCCAGAACAAAGAAAACGTGAATTTGCAGAAGCCGGAATAGATGTATACAAAATACTTGGAGCAATGCATCTGGGAGGAGCAGGAATATTAAGACGAAGTTTATCAAGTATCAGAAATGCCCAAGACTGGATAGCGACCAACACGAAATCTAAAAAAACTTTAGAATCAAGTTATTGGAAAAATATGGACTCAGTACGGCCCATCTCAGAAACAGAAGAAAATATGACAGCAAAAGGAGATATGATAACGGTTCCAGAATTTGATAAGAACCATAAAAAAATTGTATCAACTTTAAGTAAAAAACAAAGAGATTGGGTCATAGGAAGTAGTTCGGGAGTAACAATTAGCTCGAAAACAAGAAACATTCCAGATATTGGAGCATTTGGAATAAAAGGAGCTGGTCCAAAAGAAGTGTTTGAAACTATTGAAAATATAGTAGCAAATTTAAATTCAAACGATTTACCAAAAAAGGTTACATTAGTTGGAATGGGAATGAACGGATTAAGCGAAA
>CAZGHH010000034.1:0-9618 GCA_964525485.1 uncultured Candidatus Peribacteria bacterium
GGACTGCCGACACCACGATTTTCAGTCGTGTGCTCTACCACTGAGCTACCCCGGCGAGAAGAATTTACGGACAGATTTTAATGGTTTGCTTCTTCAAAGGCAAATGAATTTTCCCTTATTCTGATGACCCTCTTTTTGAATGCATAAAAAAACTCCCTTTTATGTAGGGAGTTTTTTGTAAATTGAAAGGACAATTAAGCTTTCTTCAACATTGGAAGACCTGTTCTCTTGTTCTCAACTACTTTGCGTCCTTCTGGCATTGCTTCCAAAGCATCCTTTGGTTTTACCTCGCGAGCGAAGTAGTAGATTGTTTGTTTTCTGCCACCACGTAGAGTTACATCTTTTGTGTGGAGGTAGTAGGTTTGCCCTTTGCTGTTCTTGTGTGCGTAAGCCATAGAATTATGGGTTAAGAAATAAGCCAACCTGAAGCCTACCTGATAACAGGTTGGCTGTAAAGATCCCAAAAATAGATTACTCTAATTTGTCAACAGATTTGAGTTTTGATGGTTTAAGCTGTTTTGTTCTGTTTAGCCAATATAAACCCAAATCTTCTATCATATCTAGACTGAGATATTCCAGTCTGGAAGCCATTTTTTTCGAGTATACTTTTTAATTCTTCTCTCCTCATTGAATCATCAAATTCATGAAATTCTATATATACGATCTTTATCTTGGCAAAATCTTCTTCTGTTAAATTTCTCAAAATTTCGAATTCCGCACCTTCACAGTCAAGTTTCACAACATCCACTTTTTCGTGATTTCTTAGTATCTTTTGCAATGTTGTTGTTTGAATTTTTTTGTCTGAAATCTTGTTTTCGGAGTTATAAAACGAATGATTGTGGGAATCGTTATTTATATTTAAGACTCTAATTTCTTCTTTTCCTCCAACTGCTAGATTTTTTGGTTGAATGTTTTTCGCATTATTCAAATAAATGTTCTCTTTGAGTAATTTGTAATTGGCTTCGGACGGTTCAAATGCGAGAATTTTTACATTTGTATTAAGCGTGGAGACGTATATTGAAAAACATCCTATATGGGCTCCAATGTCTACTATAAGACTCTGTGCGGCTTTTATATCGTCATCAATTATATTGTATTCCCGATCCGTAAATATCTCTTCGAAAACAGATTCATCAGCTTCCGAAATTGTGTTAATTGAAACTTCTTTATTTAAAATTTTGATACGTCTAATCATTTTTATCTCTATTTTAGCTTACTTTCCCGTCTTTAAATTTACTCCTGAAAAATATTTTCAATACTACAAATATGGTAAGAGCGACTATGAAAAAATTTATAATGTTATTAATAAAAACTCCGTATCTTATTACTGGCGCAGATGCGGCCTCTGCTTCTGCCAATGATGCGAATGTTTGTTCTGAGAGGTTTATATACAATTGTGAAAAATCCACATTACCTAAAATTTTCCCTAAAGGTGGCATAACTATGTCTTTTACAAGAGATTGAACGATACTATTGAATGATGCTCCAATTATGATTGCAACACCCAAATCTACTACATTACCTTTTACTGCAAAGGTTTTGAATTCCTCAAAGAATCCTTTTACATGCTTGTGTATCACTTTCTTTTTTGATGTTTTTTTATCTGGCATAATTTACTTGTTTAGTATAAAGCTATTATAAGATATTTAATTTTTAATACAATTTTTGTGAAAGTAGGTATTATTGGAGCCGGGGCTGCAGGGCTTATGTCTGCGGCTTCAGCGTTAGAATATGGAAGGGTTGGTGATGAAGTTATTGTCTTTGAAAAAAACTCTTCGGTTGGGAAAAAGATTCTTATTACCGGAGGTGGCAGGTGCAATGTAACCACCGGTATTAACGATATCAATGAAGTTTTAAAAAAATATCCGCGTGGGGAGAAATTTTTAAGTTTTGCAATGCATCAATTCTCTCCATTTGATATGTATAAATGGATTGAGAGACATGGTGTGAAGTTAAAAATTGAGGATGATAAAAGGGTCTTTCCCAAGTCAAATAATGGTGCTGACATAGTTGGAATTTTTGAAAAAATATTAAAAGATAAAAGATGCAAATTAATGCTAAACACTTCTGTTAGCAGTATTAAATCGGGCAAAAATAAGTTTATAATTAATTCAAAATTTGAAGTAAATAAATTGATATTGAGTGTTGGAGGAAATGCTTATGCTACGACAGGCTCGACTGGTGACGGGTATGTTTTTGCAAAAAAATTCGGGCATACAATAACTTCATTGGCTCCAAGTCTGCATGGATTTTCAATCACTGAAAAATGGCCAAAGAGACTCGCTGGATTGTCTTTTTCAAATGCAAAAATTAAATTATCCGCTTCAAAAAATCATGAAACTAATCTTCCTTTTATTTTTACTCATACCGGACTAAGCGGGCCTGGAGTTTTTGTTTTATCATCACTTACCGCGCATGAAAATTTAAATAATAAAAAAATAAGAATCGATTTTTTGCCAGACGTTTCGTATGAAAATTTAAGAACAAAAATTGAATCTGATATAAAAGCTCATCCAAATAAAAAATTCGCTAATACTCTTGATAATTTTCTTCAAAAATCTTTTGCTGACGCAATTTGTGTAGAAGTTAATATTGGCTTGAGTAAGGTCAATTCTCAAGTTCCGAAAAAAAATTTAAATCATGTTGTTGAATTTTTAAAAAATTGCGAACTTACTA
This sequence comes from uncultured Candidatus Peribacteria bacterium, assembly GCA_964525485.1. Lineage (GTDB taxonomy): Bacteria > Patescibacteriota > Gracilibacteria > UBA1369 > LOWO2-01-FULL-3 > DAONBD01. Next base: position 2,677 of record CAZGHH010000034.1, read on the forward strand.
TTAGCGGGAATATACCTGGCGAAGAATTCGTTACCGCTGGTGGAATTTCTCTAAATGAAGTGGATAGTAAAACTATGGAATCGAAAAAATGTCCCGGGTTTTATTTTGCCGGAGAGATTTTGGATGTTGATGCTTTTACCGGAGGGTTTAATTTACAAGCCGCTTGGTGCACGGGAAGGCTTGCCGGGAAATCAGCTGTTACTTCTTAGTATGATCGCTATGTCTCCAACATTCGTTCCTGACGGACCGGTTTTTAATAAACAGTTAAGTTTCTTCAAACAGTTGTAAGAATCGTTTGTGTCCAAATATTTTTTTATATTTATTTTATCTTTTTTAATTTGTTCAATAGTTTTTTGGCTTATAATTGCACCAGCTATAGGCTCATCAGTAACTCCATCAACTCCGTCTGTCGCCAAGGTCATAAATACAGCGTTTTTAGGCAACGACTTGGCGCTTGATAGAGCCATTTCTTGATTTCTTCCGCCTTGCCCTTTGCCTATTATTTTTACGACTGTTTCTCCTCCGAAAATTGATATTTTCCCTGGCTTAGATTTTTTGAAAATTTTTGCTGGCATTCTTTTTGCCTCGCCTTTCATTTTATCTATAAAAATTTCTACTTTGTATCCCTGTCTTTCTGCAAATGACTGCAAATGTTTGAGTACAACTCTGTTGCTGCCTATTATAAAATTCTGGATTCTTTTTTTGTCTATTTTTTTCGGGCTCTCATTGTTTTTGATTATCTCTATTATTTTTTCATCGTCTATATTGTATTTCTTTAGAATTTTTAATGCATCCTCCACCTTGCTTTTATCTGCAACTGTAGGACCTGATGCTATACTTTCGATTTTGTCGCCAAGAACATCTGAAATGTATAAACCAATCAGTTTTGCTTTTGTATTGGCTGCCAGTCTTCCTCCTTTAATTGCGGAAATATGTTTTCTTACAGTATTTATTTCATGAATATCGGCTCTTGATGCTAAAAGTTGTTTTGTTAAATTTGTCTTATCGGCGAGTGATAAGCCTTCTGTTGGGAGTGGCATAAGCGCTGATCCTCCTCCGCTGATTAAACATATCAACAAATCTTTGTCTGTTGCTTTTTTAGCTATATTTAAAATTTCTTTGGCTCCTTTTAAACCATTCTCATCGGGATATGGGTGAGCTGCTTTGTTTACGCGGATGTTTCCAATTTTACTGGTAATCGCAACTGGCACATTAATCACTCCATCTTTAATTTTCCCTTTGAATAAGGCATTAATAGCTTTTGCCATTTTATATGTTGCCTTTCCTGCGCCGACTACATAAATATTTTCTATTTCTTTTAGATTTGAAATTGAAGTTTTTTTAAAATTATTTTTTATTAAATTCTCTGGTTGCAAAAATTCCAAGGCCTCTTCAGCCATTTCAACCAAAAACTTGGCTTCGCCAAAATCTTTTAATTTTAAGAGTTGTCTTTTGTTTTTTATCATTTGTTGACAATTGAAACAGGCTCTTGCCCTTCAATCAAAACTCCTATGATGTTTTTTGCTGCAATTTCCGACATCTTGTTTCTAGCTTCCCAAGTTGCTGAAGCGGTATGAGGTGTCATGACAACATTATTACATTTTTCAAGTCCGTCTAAACGTTTTGGTTCAGCTTCAAACACATCCATAGCAGCTCCACCTATCACATTGTTTTGTAAGGCTTCCAACAAAGCCACTTCATCAACAACAGGTCCGCGAGCTGTATTAATCAATAGAGCTGTTTTCTTCATTTTTGCCAATCTTTCCTTATTAACAATGTGTTTTGTTTCACCACATAATGGAACGTGTACGCTCAAAACATCTGATTCTTCAAATAATCTATCGATCGTGACTCTCTCCCCTAAATCATCTTTTGGGCCTTCTCCTGGAGTACAATTATCAACGAAAATAATTTTACAATCGAATGCGGCTTTCATCATTTCTGCGTATTTTTTCCCAATCCTGCCATATCCCAAAATCCCAAGTGTTTTTTGATAAAGTTCAGTGCCAAGCATGTACATCGGACCCCATCCTGGAAATTCGTTCGCTCGCATAATCCTGTCTCCTTCCGGAACTCTTTTTGCCAATGACATAGTGAGAGCCATCGCGTGTTCTGCTGTTGACTGAGTAAGAACATCTGGAGTGTTCCCAACTTTTATTCCTCTACTTGTAGCGTCGGGGACATTAATATTGTCATATCCTACAGCAAAATTTGAAATGATTTTTAAGTTTGGAGCTAAATCCATTATTGAGCCGTCGATTTTGTCACTTAAAATAGTTAAAATTCCGTAACAATCTTTTATTTCCTCTTTTAATTCTTCTTGTGAAATTGCTGAAGACTCCTGTCTGATTTTTAAATCAAAATATGGTTCAAGTAATTTAAGACCTGGTTCTGGAATTAGACGTGTAACAAATACTTTCATTTTTTTTGATTCCATTTTGGTTGTGAAAAAGAATAATTTGAGCAGCTATTCACTGCCCCATGTGTACTCATTTAATCATATATTTATAAATTTCACAATATTTGTTTCTGATGGCGAGTGACTTTTGTTTTATTTCCAAAAAATACGCGTAAAATTCCGCCATTGTTTGATAGAATTATATCTGTTAGTCGTTGATTTTCATATATTTTATGTTATAATATAATTATTATAAATTTCACAGGTGATACAGTCTTCAATTACACAAACTACAAATACAGTGATGATGGTGCGTCCGATTAACTTCAAAGCTAATCCACAGACCATCACCACGAATGCTTTTCAGTCGATGAGTTCCGATGAAAAGGATCGCGAAGTGCAGGATGGCGCATTAGAAGAGTTTAATGCACTTGTTTATAAATTAAGAGAAAATGGAGTCCATGTCATCTCCATCAATGACACTCCGAAACCAAATACTCCTGATTCTATTTTCCCAAATAACTGGGTATCCACCCATGAAGATGGGACTGTCGTAGTTTATCCGATGCTTACAAAAAATCGTCGCGCCGAAAGAAGATCCGATATTTTGCATACTTTGGAGGAGGATAAATTATTTAAAATTGGGAAATTGGTCGATCTTACAAATTATGAAAATGAAAATTTATTTTTGGAAGGAACTGGTAGTATGGTTTTGGATAGGGTTAATAAAATCGCTTACGCATGTCTATCCGCGCGAACGGATTTAAAAGTTTTGGAAGATTTCGGCAAACAATTAAAATATAAAATTGTTGCTTTTTATTCTGTTGATCGAAAAGGTCTGCAAATTTACCATACCAATGTAATGATGTCTGTCGGAGATAAATTTGCCGTTGTATGCCTGCAATCAATTCATGACTTAAAAGAGAGATCAAGGGTCGTGAAAAGTTTAAAAAAAACAGGGCACGAAATTATTGAAATTTCTTATAATCAACTTTATTCGTTTGCCGGCAATATGCTTCAAATAAGAAATGATGCTGGCGAAAGCCTTCTCGTGATGTCGCAGCAGGCACGTGATTCATTAAATGAAGATCAAGTCTCTGCAATCGAGAAATATGCGAGGATTGTTTCTTCTCCTTTGGATATTATTGAAAAACACGGTGGAGGGAGCGCGAGATGTATGCTCGCGGAAATTCATTTACCAAAGATTGAGAAATTGTGATTTTCTGCGCAAATCACCTTGCTAATTACTCCTTAAAGAGTAGAATCTCGCTACTTAGTTTTGCAAATAGTTTTTGATTGGTTTTGAACCATGGAAATACGAAATATAGCAATTATAGCGCATGTAGATCACGGCAAGACCACTCTTGTCGATGCTCTGTTAAAAAATGGCGGAGCTTTTGAAGCACATCAGACTGTCGGGCATTTGATAATGGATAGCAACGATCAAGAGCGTGAACGTGGAATTACAATCTATGCGAAGAACGCCGCAGTTAGCTATAAAGGTACGAAAATTAATATAGTAGATACTCCGGGACATGCGGATTTCGGATCGGAGGTGGAGCGTGTCCTCCGAACTGTTGACGCGACTCTTTTGCTTGTGGATGCATACGAGGGGCCGATGCCACAAACGAAATTCGTTTTGAAAAAAGCTTTGGAATTGGGGCTGAAAGTTTTGGTTGTTATTAATAAAATTGATAAACCAATGGCTCGTCCTGACGAAGTTTTGAATTTAACTTTTGATTTGTTTAGTTCGCTCGGCGCGACTGACGAGCAGTTGGATTTCCCTTATATTTATACGATCGCGCGTGAGGGAATCGCTGTTCGCGAATTGGGTGATGAGAAAAAAAATATCGATCCTTTGTTTGATTTTATTTTGGAAAATGTGAAACCTGCGGTCGTTGATACTGAAAAACCTTTCCGTATGCAGCCTGCAACATTAGCTTATGACAATTATCTTGGACGTATTGGTATTGGGCGTGTGTATGAAGGAAAAGTTAAGGGTGGCAATAATAATATTTTTGTTATCGGACATGATGGAGTGCGCAGAAAAGCTAAAATTACAAAAGTTTTTACTTATAAAGGTTTGAATAAATTGGAAGTGCCTGAAATTGAAGCTGGAGATATAGTGGCAATCGCCGGGATACCTGACATAGCGGTAGGAGAAACTATAACTACTGTAGAGGATGTGGAAGCCTTGCCTGCGATTCGTATCGACCCTCCATCATTGGAGATTGAATTTTTGGTTAATAATTCACCGTTTGCGGGACGTGAAGGCAAATTTGTAACGAGTCGTCATGTGAAAGAGAGATTGATGCGTGAGATAGAGACGAATGTCGGGCTCAAAGTCGAGCCGATTGCAAATAGTGATTCAATGAAGGTCTATGGTCGTGGTGAAATGCATATTGCTGTTTTGATTGAAACGATGCGTCGCGAAGGATTTGAACTGCAAATTTCAAGACCGAAAGTAATCATGCAAGAGATCGATGGAATTTTGAATGAGCCTATCGAATTTGTTGTTGTAAATGTCCCGGACGGTGCTGCCGGAAAAGTGATTGAATCCCTTTCTTCAATGCACGGACAAATGACTGATATGAAAACTGAAAGTGGAAATACTACGTTGGAATTTATGGTACCTACGCGCGGACTATTGGGATTTAGATCTCTTTTTATAACAATGACTCGCGGAAATGGCACTTTGTACCATTCATTTGATCACTACTCTCCTTATACCGGCGATATTGAAAAAAGATCTGTGGGCTCTATGATCTCAGGCGAGACCGGTAAAACTATGGCTTATTCGCTTTGGAAATTACAAGAACGCGGGCCACTATTTATAGGAGCGGCTGTAGATATTTATGAAGGAATGATTATCGGTGAACACAATCATCCTGAAGATTTGGTCGTTAATCCAACAAAAAACAAACAACTTACAAACATGCGTTCTTCATCTTCTGATGAAGCTCTTGATCTCACTCCACCCATTGATATGACGCTGGAGAAAGCCATCGAATATATCAAAGACGATGAGTATGTAGAAATTACTCCATACAATATTCGCTTAAGAAAAAGAATTCTAACTGAGTTGGGTAGAAAGAAAGCGAAGAAAGATTAAGTTGACGCATGTGGCTTACTGCCAAATGGTTTTCTGCCGAATGGCTTTGAGCTAGAAGATGAAGAGCCTGATGGACGGCTACTTGAGCTACTACCGAAGGATCTGCCTCCAGAAGAGCTGCTTGAGCTACTCCTTGAAGAATCACCTCCGTAAGATTTTCTCTTAAATGATTTACCCCCACCAAATCTTCTTTTGTTGACGAAATGGCGTTTCTTGAAAAATTCCTGTTCTTTTTCACGCGAATATGGTCTTGAAGACCTTTTCATTGGTTTTGGTTGCTCCCCTACTACTCTTAATTTAGTCTTTGTAAGAATTTCAATTCTGTAGATCTTGCCTTGTTGATCGTGTGTTGCCATGGAGATCGCTTTGCCTTCTTCCCCAGCTCTTCCTGTACGACCGATTCGGTGAACGTAATCTTCGGGATCTTCCGGTAAATCAAAATTAACTATCAATTGAATTCCTTTAACATCAATTCCTCTGGAAGCTATGTCAGTTGCTACCAATACACTATATTTACCTTTCTTGAATCCTTCCAATGCTTCCATTCTTTGATATAGAGATCTATTTGAATGGATTTCTGCAGCTTTAATTCCTATTGTATTTAACTCTTTACAAACTTTTTTTGCGCTGTATTTTGTGCGTGTGAAAATTAAAACCGACCCAGTGTGTTTCTGTAAAATATCGAAAAGTAAATTTGATTTTTGCTCTTTTTTAACAAAGTAAATTTCTTGATCGATTTTATCAGCGACTGTTCCTGCACGAGCCACTTCTATACGAACCGGCATTCTCATATATTTGGCTGCTATTGCGGCAATATCGTCAGGCATTGTTGCCGAAAATAACATTGTTTGACGGTCGTGGGCAGGCGGAACCTCTTTCAAAATATCTCTTATTTGTGGAGCAAATCCCATATCCAACATTCTGTCAGCTTCATCAAGTACAAGCATTGTGCAATTTTTGAGTCTGATCGTTTGTTTTTTAATATGATCGAGAATTCTGCCGGGAGTTCCAATTACCACATTTGGTCCTCGACGAATCGAGCTAACCTGTGGACCAAATGCCGCACCACCAATCAATATCGCTGTTTTGACTCCTAATGAAGACCCTACTTGTTTGAAAACTTCATCCACCTGCATCGCAAGTTCACGAGTTGGAAGAACTATAAGAGCGAGTTTATCTTTTTCAATTATTTGTTGAATTATAGGAATCCCAAAAGCTAAAGTTTTCCCAGTCCCTGTCTGTGCAATCCCAATTAAATCACTTCCTTCCAGTCCGAGCGGAATTGTTTTTTGTTGAATAGGCGTCGGAGTCGTAAATTTTAAAGCTTCGAGCTTCGCAAGTATCCTCTTGTTAATCTTCATTTCTGAAAATTTTGTATTTTGATTTGTCATAGCGCACAAAGTATTGCAAATATTGACAAAAGTCAATCTGT
>CAZGHH010000035.1:0-8454 GCA_964525485.1 uncultured Candidatus Peribacteria bacterium
TAAAAGAAATCCAGGATTCTCCAGATCAAACTAAATTAGAACAAGAAAAAAGAGTACTAGGATCAAGATTAGACAAATCGATAGCAACTCTTGGCGCTGATTACACCTTTGGAGAAAAGACGTATTTTGAACCAATAGGAAACTCAGAAACAAACCCACTAGGATATGGAGTTAGGATAGATATATTAAAAGGCGGTCAAAAAATAGGCTTAATTGTACTATATTCACTCCACGATGGGAAAGACAATTTGGGAGACTCTCCAGTTTTTACAGTTTTAGACACGAGAGGAGTACCTGAAGCAGGTACAAATCTACCTGCAATGATTAGCGCGATGACTCGTAGAGTCGAAATATTCGAGGGTGGTCAATACAAATCGGAGAAAGCCGAAGATAGTAAATTTTATTTACTTGATACAGATGGCAAAAAGTTATTTGACAGAGGATTTGACGATGTAGGAGATTTTAGAGAAGGACTTTTGAAAGTAAGAGATGGAGGAAGAGAATTCTATGTAAACACAAAAGGAGAAAATGCGTTTGGTAACAAAACATTTGAAGATGCCGGGTATTTTAATAACGGATTTGCAGAGGTGCAGGATAAAGGTAAGCAATTTTTTATTAACACAAGAGGAGAGGAATTTTTAAGAAATGAAAATGGAGAATATGTCTCAAGAGCAGTTGTGTTGGAAAAGGCTCGACAGAAAAAACAACAGGAGCAGCAAAAGCAAGTAGAGACAGCTTTGAATAACAAAATAGATGAATTAGCTAAAACCCTTGAAGGTTATAAGGTTGAGAATAAAGCTTATTTCAAGACAATCGATGAGGTGAAAAGTGGATATGGAATTTCTGCAGATATATTAAAAGACGGTACAAAAATAGGGAAAATGATTTTAACGTCCAAATTGAACGGAAAAGATAATTTAGGGGATAAGCCATTTGTATCAGTAGCAGATCCGGACTATATAAGTATTGGATTCTCGTCTGGTTCTCTAATTGACTATGTTAAAAAGCTAGAAGTCAAAAATGAGGAGTCTGAAGTTGCTCCAAAACCTAAAGTAGTACCTTTATCTGAAGACCCAAACACACAGCCAGCTACGCCTAAGACAGATCTTTCTCCTAAAGCAGATGAGCCTCAACCATCGGGGCAAATAGCGAGTGCGGGAGGCGACGAAGATAAGCCAGACGTAACTTATCCTGAAGTCTAAAGGTTTTCGTAACACATCCCTACGCTACCCTATCACACATCAGTACACCTTGAAGATGATCAGTTTCATGCTGGACGACTCTCGCGTTCCAATCTTCGAGATTCAAAGTGATTCTGTCCAAAGTTGAAACTTTTCCTTTTACTCCTTTTTTCAAAAGTCCCCTGCCATCGAAAAAATCTACAGTGATTTTGTTTGCTCTAACTATATTCGTGTAATACCCTGGCAGACTTAAGCATCCCTCTTCGTCTACATTTGCGCCTTCAGGCACGATCACATCCTCAGGCTTCATTCCAAAAGGAATTTTCATTTCACCATCCCAAGATTTCCAAGTGATTTTTGGGTTTATCATCACAAGCAACATTTCGTTAGAATCTTTATGATTGATCCTGCAAAGACAAATTTGCAAATCTTCGCCAACTTGCGGAGCCGCTATACCAAGCCCTTTTTCAGCTTCAAGTTGCCTTTTCATCTCCTTGATGAAATCACTTAACGCAAGGCCAAACTTTGGAGTTTTAAGATCAAGACTAGAAACGTCAACGGATATGTTTCGTAGAATTTGGTTCTCGCTACCTGTTTCTATTTTTAATTTCTTCATAATTAACTTTTAAAGCGAAAAACATTATATCACCAATTATACATTATTGACAAACACAAAAACAGTTATATAATGACATCTATCGTTGAATCATAAACTAATGGAGGATCGTGATAAAAAATATGAAGATTTAGAAAGACCTTCTGTAAACTTGCAAAGACTTGAAGATTATTTTGCGTACGTATATTCATCAGGGGCACGTATTGTCGAGCAAGGATGTCGTCGTTTTGATGACGGGACTACATTGCCCGAGAGAAGACAAGATTATTCTGAGAGAAGTGATTATTCGGATATTGGGAGAAAAATCGCGCATGGTTTTATTAACAGGATAAAAAAAGAATTAAGGGAGGTCATGGAAACGGGAGAAACGAGTATATCTATAAGGGTAAGTTTGCCTAATATCTCTACGGTTTATCCAACGGGAGTTGGTCTTTTTATGGAAGATATTTTTGGTTATATAGAAGCCGAAGAAGGCATCAAAGTATCGTATTATAAGATCGGTGCAGAAAACGATGATGGGTCTAGGGATTTAATAATTACAGCTTCACAGGATGCCTATGAAAGCCACGAAGGTATTAGCAGAATAGAGCAAGATTTTGATACCGGGGAGAAAGGAAGAAAAAAACAAGATTAAGTGACGTCAATGTCATAGGTCGCCGTATCGAGATTCAACCTGTTGATGATATCAAAGAATTAAATAGCAATAGGAGATTGAATGACTTTTTAAGTAAGCAAATATTAACTATAAGTTCACAAATTAAAGCACTGATATTTGTCGCAGCTTTAACGGCAGGCGTAGGTAGTGCAGCTTATTATTATACTTGTGCTCCAGGAGAAAACGGAGCAAAGCAATCTAAAATTGGTGAAATTGATAAGGACTCAGGTACAGCTATAGATTCACAAATAACAGCTGGAACAGAGTCGGTTGCAGAGGAGGTAGTTGAATTAGAACCAAGGATCGAATCTACGAAAATATATTGTGAAATATCTCGCGAACCAACGGGATATAAACCAACATGCAGGGCAACAGGAAAACCAAAATTAACAGCATTAGAAGATTCTGATAAAACAGACAATTCAGTCCCGGCAGAGATAAAAGTGGAAATGGATAAGACTAATTTTGTATGCAAAGTAATTATTGAAAAAACTCAGCCAAACGAAGACGGATCTCCCAAAATTATCATACAAAGAGAGTTTGAATGCGTAAGTAGTGATTAAAGAAAAGATATACACAGTTTGTAAGAGCAATACCACCTATTTTGTCTTTTTCAGCTCCGCTTCGATAAAACCCTCCAGTTCGCCATTTAAAACTTTGTCGGGATTGCTTTCTTCATAATCGGTGCGATGATCTTTTACCATCTTGTATGGATGGAGGACATACGAGCGAATTTGGCTTCCGAAAGTCATTTCTTGCTTCCCTGCTCTTAATTGTCCAATCTCCTCGGCCTGTTCTTTTTCCATCAAATCCATTAATTTCGCGCGAAGAATTTTCATCGCCTGTTCCTTGTTTTGTAATTGGCTCCTTTCATTTTGGCATACGACTGCGATGCCAGTTGGAATATGCGTAATGCGTACGGCAGAGTCAGTTTTATTCACGTTTTGGCCACCGGGACCACTCGAACGATATGTGTCTATTCGTAGGTCTTTTTCATCAATTTTTAGCCTCTCTTCCAGTTCAGCTTCCATTTCAGAAACATCAGGCAAAATTTCAACCAAAACAAAAGAAGTTTCGCGAGTTGATCCGGCATTGAAAGGTGACAACCGTACAAGTCTATGAACTCCACTCTCCCCTTTCATATAACCATAAGCAAAAGGTCCTTCAACAGCGATCGTCACACTCTTGATACCCGCCTCTTCGCCGCGGGATTCATCGATGATAGTAGCCTTCCATTCTTCATCACCGTGTTGGTCTGGCATTTCGATAAATCGCAAGTACATGCGCTTAAGCATATCTCCAAAATCTTGCGCGTCGGTTCCTCCGGTCCCCGCATGAATAGTAAGAATCGCGCCCATTCGATCATATTTCCCACCAAGAAAAGTTTCTATTTCGAGCTTGTCCCACATTAGTTGCAGTTCGTCGAACATTTTTTTAAAATCCTCCGCGCCATCAGGGTCGGTCTCAGGCTTTATATCTGGAAATAAGCCAACGAGTTCATCTACATATTCTTTAACGCGCTCCCATTTTGAAATTGTTTTTTCGAGCTCATTCGCCTGTTTTGTGATTTTTTGGGCCTCCTCAGGAACGCCCCAAAATCCGGGGTTTGTCATTTGCTCGCTCAATATCTTTAACTGCTCTTTTTTAGAGTCGATTTTTTGGCTTTCATAAGCCTTGTAGATATATGATTTAAGATCGTCTAATTTTGATTTATATTCATGCATAAAACATTTTGAGTTCAGAGTTTGTCCATGGCAATTTAGCAAAAATCCGAGAAACTAACAACCTCTCAAAGGTGAATAAGGTAATAATATTTACGTCAGTATATACTTGACAAACAAGGGGGAATCTTATATTTTGCACCCTTATTGTAACCTAATAGTCACAGTGAAAATAATTAATAGAATTAGAGATCACGCTACGGAAATTTGCGAACAAAAATTCCCTACAAGAGAGGAGGCAGGGCACTTTATTAGGGCGAGGATAGCGGAATTAAACGATCCGGGAGAATGGAAACATTCAATAGGTGAAACATTTTTACGAATACAATCTAAGGTTGGATACACACTACGCTTAAATCAAAACGGTAGGATAGGAGTAGATTGTGGAATGAAGAGATATGAGGGTGAAGAAGAAAATAGCTGGATGAGTAACCCAAGATATATTGCTACGAAAGTTATGGTGAAAATAGCGGAGGCCTTAGAGAGTGGTCAAGAAACATTTGATCCAAACGATTATGTGTCAAACATAGGAACAATAGTGGCTGAACAAGTTTTACAAGTGATTCAGCCTAAAAACATAAATGAAATGATTGAACGTCAGATGGAAAGAATGTTGCTGGAAGACGAAAATTGTTTGACGGATGAAAATTGGCACAAAAGGGTTGATGCCTTAATGGTAGATATGGATGAGGAAAATAGTAGAATGAGAGACGCTTACCGTGGTGTAATGGAGATAATTCAAAAAACAAGAACGTTTAGAATATTACAAGAAATGATAATAAGAGATAATATTCCAAATATACCAACAAGACATCTAGTATTATTAGCATATACTAGCAGTAGTATAAAAAGTCTTATGGGGGAATCATTTCCGTCTGGTTAAAAATCCTATTTTTGGTAAAATACAGCAAGTTTTGAATCGCTTGTTATTTAGATAAAGTATTTATGAGTGTTGCTCGCAAAATTCTTTCGAACACAATTTGGCAGATAATCGGCCGTTTCAGCATGGCTGCGCTTGCTATAATCACGCTAAAAATCGCGACAAATTATTTGAGCATAGAAGGCTATGGACAGTATGCGGTCACCTATGAATTTTTGGCTTTCTTCAGCATTGCAGCTGACATGGGGCTTTTTACAATTGCAATAACAGAGATGTCGAAGGACGAGAAAAAAATCCCGAAAATCATAGGGAATATACTCACGCTTAGGACGATTTTTGTCGTTTTTATGATGCTTGTTGCGATCGGAGCGGTATTTATGATTCCGAAATATTCGGGAAGCTTAATTCCGCTTGGTGTTTCGATAGCGACGCTTTCAATTTTCTTCACAATAACGAACGGCACGATCACATCCGTTCTTCAGACGAAACTCAAAATGCACATTGCCTCGATGGCCCAGATTCTCGGTAAAGTTATTATGATTTTAGGAATGCTTTTTGTCGCATATTATTTGTTTCCGCAAAATCCTGGTGAAATGCAAATTGGATCAATTCAAGCATTGTCAAACGAAGCACTGCCTGTGCAACCAAGAGACCTCTCAATACCATTTTATGGAATGATAATTGCTGGGGTAGTTGGTAATTTTGCGATGCTGATTTTTACTTATTTTAATGTGCGACGCATAACTCCTTTGGTATTTCAATTTGACCTAGAGTTTTGCAAAGAAATTTTAAAAAAATCACTACCCTACGGCGTCGCCCTTATTTTAAACACGATTTACTTCCGCATTGATTCAATACTTTTGTCTCTCATAAAAGACGCACAAGAAGTTGGTATTTATGCAGTTGCAATGCGCATCATAGACGCAGTTTCGATCATCCCACTTTTCTTTATGAATTCAGTTTTACCAGTGCTTACACGTTCAATGTCAGAAAAAAATACTGAAAAATCTAGAACGATCATTCGCCACAGTTTCGATTTTTTATCAGCACTTGCATTTCCATTTCTAATCGGTGCGTTCGCACTCGCCTACCCGCTCATAGCGATAGTATCCAGCCCTGCATTTTTAAGCAGGCTCGACGAAGGCTTTTACGGCTCCGACATCGCGCTCAAGATCCTGATGTTTGCGATGGCTCTGCAATTTCTTTCTACATTATTTATGTTCATTCTCCTATCGCTCGACAAACAAAAGAAAATTTTATATATCAATCTCGCGGCGGTGATTTTTAACATTATCGGCAATATTTTAATCATCCCGACATACGGTTTCCGCGGATCAGCATTTATCTCAGTCCTCTCCGCCGCAATCATCCTGACTCTCTCCGCTCGCACAGCCTACAAACATTTCAAATTCTCACTAAACCCATTCACCACAATAAAAATAATCGCTTCATCAATAGTGATGGGCTTGTTCGTCTACTACGCGCAACCGCTTTCATTTCAATACATGCAAAACGCCGGCTTGCTCGTCCTAATCCCCCTTGCAGGCATTCTTTATTTCAGCCTCCTTATACTCACAAAAGCAGTCACTCCTTCAATGTTGAAGCTCCTGAAGAAAAGTGAGCCTGAAAAAACATAGCCGAAAAGCGTTTCTTTATGATTTGTATAAATTTCACTACAACCCCTCCACCATCTCTATAAATTTCTTCCCTCGATCTTTGTAGTCTTTGAATTGATCGAAGCTCGCGGCCGCAGGCGACATTACGATCACGGCATTTTTCACTTTTTTTCGCACAATGTCAGTTTTGCCGGTTTTGAAACAAATTCCATCTCCGCTCACGATCTCACCTTTAGCTAAAATTTCCTCAGCATATTTTTTCGCCTTTGAAATAGCTTCTTTTAAATTTTTACACATCGCGAGTATAGTTGGACTTCCTTCACCTTCTTTTAATTTTTTCTCGGCGGTGTTTATCGCATCCCACATTTTCTCGGAAGTTTCGCCAAACAAAACAACTCCTTGCAAAGAAGGTTTTATTAAAATTTTTCTAGCCCATTCATAATAATCCAATCCTTTGTCCGACCCTCCTGCAATCAAAATAGTAGGCACATCAAAAGAATCCACAGCGGCCATTGAAGTCTGAGGATTTGTAGAAAAAGAATCATTGTAATATTTCACGCCATTCAAAGTACGCACAAACTCCAGTCTGTGAGGTAAGCCTTTGAATTTTTTCACAACCTTCTCAATCACCGCATCCGAAACACCGAATTCTTTCACAGCGGCAATAGCAGAGCAAACATTTTCAATATTATGAGACCCGATCAAAGCGACATTTCGCACAGGCATCACCATCACAGATTTCCCGCTATGAGAATACATGATCACGCCTTCCTCTGTGTAAACCGCACCATCTCCATCCATTCCATTTTTGAGACCCTCGCCTCTCGGACTTATCCATGAAAGTCTTCCACGAACTTGAGGCTCATAATATTTAGAATATTCATAATCCTGATTCAAGATTGCCAAATCATCCTCGTCCTGGTGCGCCAAAATTAACTCTTTTGCTCTCAAATATTCATCGCGATCCGGGTAATAATCCAAATGGTCACTGGTTGTATTTAGCAAGACGGCGACATGTGGACTTTTTTTCAAATCTCCAAGTTGGAAGCAACTCATTTCCAGTACGACCACGTCATCGCCTTTTAATTTATCTAAAAAATCAATTGGCGAATTTCCGATATTTCCTCCGAGATAAGTATGTCGCTTTCGGCCTTTCATAGCCATTAAATAATCCCCGCTAGCAAAAGCCTCTTTTAAAATTTCATAAATCAAAGTCGAGGTAGTCCCTTTGCCTTTTGTACCGGTGACTCCCACGACAGCACAAGGACAGTTGTTCAAGAAAAACTGTGTTGGGGAGGTGATTTGAGCTCCGGCGAGCCTCGCGGCTACAATTGAAGGATTGAAATAAGTGATGCCGGGACTGCGAAAAACAATATCGAAATCTCCAAGATCATCCAAATAATGTTCACCTAATCGCACAGAAACTCCATTAGGCATTTTTTCGTCCAAGTGAACGCGTTGATCACAAACAGTCACGTTGCTGTATTTATGTTTCAGTAAATATTTAAGCATCGATTTACCCTCGACACCGTACCCAAGAACCGCAATTTTACTTCGTTGATCCATTGATTAAAGAGGTTTAATTATTAGGAATTTTGGCGTCAATTCAAAGACAAGCCAGAGTCAATTCTAAACCAATTTACCGAAAAACAAAAATTCGTTATTTGGAATAATTAAGAATTTATGCTACAATAGTATAAACACGATAAGTAATAACAGATGAATAACGGAAAAAAAGATAAATTAACAGAGTGGATAACGAGGATTATAGAGAAAGGAGAAAAT
>CAZGHH010000036.1:0-8263 GCA_964525485.1 uncultured Candidatus Peribacteria bacterium
CTTCAAATTCTTTAATGATTTTCGAAAACGCGCCAAGATTCTCTTTTCGTTTCTCGCTCTCACGCGTAAACCTCTCCTCCAAATCTCTCATGTATCCAGACTCATTCAGAAAATAAGCTATAGTTTCGTTCGCGCTATGCGATTTCGCAAACTCACGAACTCTGTGAATGAATTGCACGAATCTCGTAAGGTCGTCCTCGAATCCAGGCAGTACATCAGCCGTAGCCGCCTCAGCCAAAATATCGAAAGAGGTTTTATCTCCGCCCTTTTTCGCCTGTTCGCGAGTCTTTCGAAAAACCTCATTCACATCGTCGGCATTAAGCCCAAAAATATCGAAATTCAAAACGCGGAACAGCGCGGTATCTGAAAATCCGGTCGACGCAACGGACTTGCCGCCAGTCACCGAGCCCGCGTCGATCGCACCACCGTCTGCCGAACCCGCTCCCGCCACCACCTTCACAATCGCGACAATATCCTTGATCTCCGGCAATGAAAGCATGCCTTTCGAAGAACGAACTTGATAGGGGATATCCTCGGTCTCAAAAGCCTCAGAAAATGGCACAGCATTTTTATTCGACCTCACCAAAACCGCGATTTCTCGAAGTGGAACGCCAGCCATAGCCAATTCATTTATCTTCTCAACGACGAAATCCACCTCCTCAAAATAGTCCGCCACCTTAACGCATTCGATAGGCAGAACCTCATCGCGCTGACTATGCAACGCCTTCGAAATACCTTCGCGCGCCTCGAGCCTGTTCGGATCGTTGAACTTCACGAAGAAATGTGACGCATCCAAAATATTCTGATTCGACCTGTAATTCTCGACCAACACGACCTTCGAAACTTCAGGAAAAGCCTTCTCAAATTGAATGATATTCGATAGGGAAGCGCCTCTCCATCGGAAAATCGACTGATCGTCATCGCCCACGACCACGATGTTTCGTGTACCATGATCAGCGAGTAACATAAGCAGTCGAAACTGCGCATAATTGGTATCTTGAAATTCATCAACCATCACATATTTGAACTTCTCGCGATACTCAGCCAACACCTCCGGATGTTCCTCAAACAATCTCAAAACGAAGAACGAAAGATCCCCGAAATCGAGCGCATTCTCCGCCCTCATGAGCTCCTCGTACTTCGCATACGCATGCGCGATCTCCAGCGTCTTCTCAGCCTCCGCGATCTCTAGACCAATCACAGTTTTCGGATCGACTTTCCCATCCGCGCCGACTTCCTGCTCGGACATCGACAACTTCGCCTTCACACTCTCCAAATTCTTCAAAGCATATGAAATATACTCATCCGGTTTGATAAACTCCTCCTTCACGCGACTGAAATGCTCAAGCAACGCCGAAATGTGCTGCGTCGGCATATTGAGAGGTCTGAAATGCTTTAGCTCAAATTCAAAAAGATGTTTCTTAAAGAAAATCCACTGATCAAGTTTCGCATACACTTTGTAGTCGCTTTTTAAGCCGATCACTTCCGCCTTCTCGCGGAGAATCTTCTCCGCAAACCCATGAAAAGTCTTGATCCAAACTTCCTCGTGCGAAAGCGGCATCTCCGCATCCACTCTCTCCGTCATCTCCTGCGCCGCCTTCTCCGTGAATGTCAGCGCCAGAATCTCAGCAGGCGCGGCCTTACCAGATTCAATTAGGTTCAAGATTCTCGAAGTAATCACCTTCGTCTTCCCCGTCCCCGCACCTGCAACGATAAGGAGTGGCCCTGAGTCGTGAAAGACAGCCTCACGTTGAGCCGGATTCAAACTATTTAATGATTTTTGAAATTGGTCAGTCATATTCTGCCTCGCATTATAACGCAAAATGTCTTCTTAAATATACTGCTATTTTATTCATCATATCGCTATCAACTTCTCCAATCTTTTTTATAAATCTAGACTCATCAAAAGAATGAATAGCTTGCACTTTAACTAGTGAATCAATATAAAGTCTATTTTTTGAATTTTTATTAATTAAAAAATCGTCTGGTTGCTTTCCTTTTATATTTGAGGTTAAAGCTACAACAGTAGTAAGATTAGTTTTATTGAGAGTCTCATTTGATTGAACTATTATAGCCGGCCTTTTCTTTTGAAATTCGTGTCCAACACTTGGATCGAAATCTACGAAAAATATATCTCCATATTTAAAAGCTTTACTCATTTCGTTTCAGGTAAATTAAGATAATATTCATATTCTTCGTCACTGATAGGGCCAAGTTCTTTTAATAAGTCATTAGCGGAAGCTTGGGACCAAAGCGCATCTATATCGGTCTTAGCATAAGTTCTCGTTCTCTGAAAAACCAAGTCGTAACTTATGTCGTCCTGATCCTCGGTTGCAAACCAAGGAACATCTTCATGGGAATATTCGCGCAGTTCAGTCCCATTTTTATCTGACAATCTAGCCAAAATATCATCGATATGCTCTTTTTCAATTGCATTTAAAAGGCTCAGATTTGCACTTCTGTGTGGAAGATATTTTTTTTGCTCATATTGAAAATATTTACTAGAAACACGTTCAATCTCTCCGGTACGAATCATTTCATCTGCAACCGGCTTGAATTGTTTTGGAGTGGGGCCGTGATGGTTCCTCATGTATGTGGCTCCGGTCAAAGATTTTCCATATTTTTCATAGAAATCAAAATCTATAAAATAAAAAATTTTATACAAAGCCGTTTCGCCAATATTTGGCTTTGCACCTATTTTACCAAGAATATACAAGAAAACTTCTTTGAATTTATCAGAATGGAAGTCGAATTTATTGTCGACATCAGAATTTTCGGCAGGCTGTATGAGCTCGGATATGACTTTTGCCTGAGAAAGAGTTAATTCCTTCTCTCCTCTTTCAATCTGAATATATGTGGGACGAGAAACGTTAAGTTTGTCTGCCATCTCTGCCTGAGTGATCCCTTTTTTTTGGCGAATGAGCTTTAAATTCATAAGGTGAGGGGTTTTTAGTTGAGCGTGCCCTGATGCTAGCATGGATTTTTAGCGACGTCAATAGATTTTACAAAAACGCATGATGTAAAAGGATTTGACAGGGGATAAAGATTGTCTATAATGAGGGTTGATCATAAACAAACATAATAACATGAATCATATCTTTCTCGCAGACAAAAACTCTCGTTCCACAATTGTAGGACAAATGCAGATACAAGAGTCTTGCCGTTTCAAGAATAGCAGTCTAGTAACTCTATTTTACGGATTTTAGGAGTATGTGCAAACACAAAAAGAAAAACAAAAGAGAATTTAATCTTTAAAACAAGTTTATTATGGCAATACGAATACGCTGTATAAATAAAGACGACAGACAGAATCCTTATGAGAGAATTACTCATATAGGTGGGGTTAATCCAAGTGGTAGTAATTGGAAATTAACTCAGAAACAAGCGATTTCTGACATTAAGTCAGGGAAGTATGAATTTTATGTAGAAGTTAAAGGCGATAAAGTGAATGTAATTGTTTCTAAAAGCAAATACGGAAACGAATACATCAAGACTGTTGCAGACGGCGACGAGCCAAACAATCTTTTATCACTACCCGAATGTAAGTAGGTTTTTCCCGGGCGCTCAGAAATGGGCGCCCTTTTCAAAAAAGGTTTATTTAAAAGGAGAAAACGAATACAATACGACTATTAAACCGTACCGAATATGGCAAACAGTAATCTTACTAATGCAAAAAGGGCAAAAAATGATGAATTTTACACTCAATATCATGATATTGAGAAAGAAATAGCTGCTTATTTGGAGTTTAATCCAAATGTATTTCGCGGGAAAACAATTTTGTTACCGTGCGATGATCCAGAGTGGAGTAATTTCACCAAATTTTTTGCTCAAAATTTTCAAAAGTTTGGTCTAAAAAAGCTTGTTAGCACGAGCTATGCAGTAAATAGCAAAAAATACAAAAGTGATTACCAACCAACCCTCTTTGAAACAAATGATCCGCAATACGACAAGAAAAAAACTATTAAAAATGGCAAAATATTCACATTGATGGGTGATAAGACTGGTGACGGTAAGATAAATGTAGAGGACTTAGAGTGGCATTACTTAGCAGGTGATGGTGATTTTAAAAGTAATGAGATCAAAAAATTACGCGATGAGGCGGATATTATAATTACCAATCCACCGTTTTCTTTATTTCGCGAGTTTTTGGGGTGGATTATGGAAGCCAATAAGCAGTTTGTGATAATTGGTAGTATGAACGCTATTACATACAAGGAAATCTTTCCGCTAATTAAGGAGAACAAAATGTGGCTTGGTAATGGTTTCCACGCAGGTAACGCCTACTTCTCTACACCTTTTGCCAAAGACTATGATGAGGGCGTATATAATCCAGAAACTGGACTGGTTAAGTTCAGAAACTGCTGCTGGTTTACTAATCTTGACCACGGGCGACGTCATCAAATACTGCCACTTATGACAATGGAAGATAACCTAAAATACAGCAAGCACAAAGAGATCAAAGGCAAAGAGTTATACGAGAAGTATGATAATTATGACGCTATCGAAGTGCCATTTACGGATGCCATCCCGAGCAATTACGATGGCGCTATGGGCGTGCCGATTAGTTTTTTAGATAAATACTCACCAGAACAGTTTGAGATTATAGGAGGTAGTGCGAACGGACAAGTACCAAATGAGTTCAAGATAGGTAATTTCACCGTATACAATAATCCGATTTCAAACGGTAGAAAAATTTATCAAAGAATATTAATTAAACATAAGAAAAAATAACATGAAAACAGTTCTAAAAACTAACATTGTAGTCAAAGACATCTGCGAAGGATTTGTTTATAACGAACTCGAAGGTAAGGGCTTATTTGGTTTATCTGGAAAATTGACAATTCAACCGGAGTATCAACGTAACTACATATACGCCTCAGATGGCGGTAAAAAAGAAGTAGCTGTCATTGAATCAATCCTAAAGGGCTATCCAATAGGATTAATTTATTTCAACAAAGTCAGTGAGGATAACCTCGAGGTATTGGATGGACAACAACGTATCACTAGCCTTGGACGGTTTGTGACTGATAAATTTGCGATTAAAGATGAAAATGGCATGGAGCAATATTTCAGTGGTATTGCAGCTGACAAACGAATCAAAATTTTAGAGACGAAATTACTTATTTACGAATGTGAAGGCACTGAAAGCGAGATAAAGGAGTGGTTTAGGACGATTAATATCGCCGGTGTTCCGCTTAATGATCAGGAATTACTCAACGCCGTATATTCCGGTCCGTTTGTGACACTCGGAAAAGAAGAGTTTAGTAATAGTCAAAATGCCAATATCCAAAAATGGAGCGCATACGTATCAGGTAGTGCGAACCGACAAGAGTTTTTAGAATGTGCGCTGGATTGGGTAAGTAAGGGCAATATAGGTGATTATATGAGTCGGCATCGATATGATAAGAACATTGGCGAATTAAAAACGTATTTCAACAGCGTTATCGACTGGATATCTAGCGTATTTACTGACGTTGAAAATGAAATGCGCGGACTAAATTGGGGAAAATTATATGAACAATATCATAAACAGGCGTATAGCCCAGCTAAAGTGTCGGCGGAAGTGCGAAAACTTTATGGAGATCCATATATCAAAAATCGAAAAGGTATCTTTGAGTATATTTTAGGAGGTTCGATAGATACAAAATTATTAGATGTTAGAGTCTTTGATGAAGCAACTAAAAAATCGGTTTACACTACGCAAACAGAGTTGGCAAAAGTAAAAGGAGTATCAAATTGCCCACTTTGTGCTATCGGACACGATGCTAGTAAAGAAAAAATTTGGAGCGTAAATGACATGGATGCTGATCACGTAACAGCATGGAGTAAAGGCGGTACAACTTCAATAAAAAATTGTCAGATGTTATGTAAAACACACAATCGAGCGAAAGGAAATAAATAATTAGCTCACCCCATCCCCACCCTCCACCCCACCAGCCCCAACCCGACAACAAAGATCGCCCCGAAAATAAATTTATTATGCTTCGCTAACCAATTCGGAAGATAAATATCGAAATTAGGATCCCTATTGGAAGTATATTTTTTCGCGAGCGGTGTCAAAGGGCAAGTCCATTTGTTAAACAAAAGCACTGAAGATTTTGTTCTCCAATCAATAGTGTTGGTGATCCTAAGCATACAAGATAAAAAGGCAAGCCGCCGCAAGAACAGCCCAAATCACCGTATGATTTTTCCTTAACATCTACTATAATTACCACAGAAGGTAAATCCTTATTCGTGGGCTTCCGCAGGGTTGCTCTTGAGACCTGAGGCTAAGGTCTCGGCGAATAGGGTTCTTCTGCTTTTCATAAATTTTTTTTGACATCCTCCAACTCTTTGATAAAATAATGGCGCAGGAGGTCGAAGGGTCTTCTGTCATAAACTGCAGAGTCCCGCAATCAAGCGGGATTTTTTGCACCTATTGAATCCTCAAAAAGGTGTTTCTGAAATTCACGATATCAAAATAATAATTACTTGCTTGAGCTAACTCCTTTGAAACATGCCCTTGTCTCGATAAAACAAGGGTAATTTTATTTTTTCCTCTTAAAAACTTCAATAAATACTCGAAATCACAATCTCCGGAAAATAATATAAACGTATCAAATTCATCTGCCAATTGAGTAGAATCTATTGATAATTCTACGTCGAAATTGGCTTTTCTATGGGGCTTTTCAATTGTATGGTCCCCGTATTCTTTTAACGACTTAGTTCTTAGCTTAAAATTAAGAGATTTTTTCAAAAACCCAAGAAAACTATTATATGATGTGGATCCGAAATTAGCGGAATAAAAATATATGCCTCTTAAATCACAAATACTTTTGAAAAAATCATTCAACGCTTTATAATCAACTCTCCAGTGAAGATCAGGGTTATTGCGATCAACCCACATGTCCCTAACTGATCTTTCAAGATTAGCGGCATCTATGAATATCATTGTGCGTCCCTGTATAGATGTTTTTAATTTTGCTACATAATCCATTTCAACATTCTACCACCCCGACCTTTCAAAAATCTTAAATATTTCTTAATTTTTTCTTAAAAAAACCTTACAAAAAACCCCGCACTATCGCACGGGGTTTTTATTCAAATTAATTTAAGTTCTTACGCAGCCTCCTCTTCTTTCACTTCTTCTTCCTTCGCAACTTCCTCTTTCAGAGGCTCAGCCTTCGCGGTCAAAGCCTTGATAGAAAGTCCGACTCTGTGCTCGTCTGCATCGATATTGATGATCTTCGCACTCACAGTCTGTCCCATTTTCAAGACTGTGTTCAAGTCTACGTTTTCGCCCTCAGCAGCCTCGGTGACATGGATAAGTCCGTTGATCTCATCATCTAATTTCACGAACGCTCCAAATGGAGTGATGCGTGTGACTTCAGCCTCGACGACTGCGCCGACTTTGTATTTCTTACTTGCCTCTAACCATGGATCAGGAACAAGTCTCTTCATAGACAAGCTGATCTTGTCGTCGTCCTTGCCAATGACCAATACCTCGACCTCATCACCAATTCTTCCGTGGTCTGAAGGATCTTTGACATGTCCCCAAGCGATCTCAGAGATGTGTACGAGTCCTTCCAACCCGTCGAAGGCAACGAAGATACCAAATTTAACGATACCAGAAACCTTACCCTTAATCTTCTGACCAACTTCCAATTTATCCAATGATTTCTGTCTAACTTCAGATTGAGCAGCTCTCTCGGATAGGATCAATTTACCTCCTGCTTCATCAAGGTTGATAACTTTAACATCGAGATTAACTCCGATAAGTTTCTGTAGTCTTCCGAGGATCTTCGCAGCATCTGCACCGTCCACACGTGGATAGTGTAGGGGAGCGAGCTGTGATACTGGGATGAATCCTTTGATTCCATCGATATTGAGAAGAAGTCCTCCTTTGTTTGCTTCGTTTGGAGCAACTTGTATAACTTCGCCTGATTCGTGAGCTTTCTTGAATTTGTCCCAAGTTTTCTCTTGGCTAGCGCGTCTTAGTGACAATACTACCAATCCGTCCTCATTTTCCTCTTCAAGAACGTAAGCAGAGACTGTGTCTCCTACTTTTAATGATTTAATTGTACCTGAACTGTCGTGTGCTTCTTTACCTGTGATAAGACCTGTTGATAAGCCACCTAAGTCAACGAGGATCTTGTTCTTGATAATTGATGACACAACGCCATCAACTGTGCTTCCGGCCTTTGGAGAGAGGACATCCGGCGCTGACGCCATAATCCCATCCATAACGGAAGAAGGAATGTATTTCATTCGTTTCATATGATCT
>CAZGHH010000037.1:0-8231 GCA_964525485.1 uncultured Candidatus Peribacteria bacterium
ATCTGCAGCTTTTTGCATCTGCTTCAACGTGTTTTCGTACAGAGACATATCGAAAATTGTTAAAAATAAATAATTTGCATGATGTACCCGACCACACCGGCGGCAATCGGTACGAATAAATTATCCTCCACTTTACTAGTAATTGTTTCCACAATAGAGCCGGTAATAGCCATTGGAATATATATTTCAGGATATTCATGAAGAACAACAAATCCGGTAAATAAGTTAATTAAAAGTCCTGCGAAAGAGCCGACATAAGTCTTGTTTTTCCAAATTTTCTTTTTCCCAAAAACCATTCCAAATCCAGCCGCAAAAGTATCACCTATAACCAATATCATCACGGCAAATAGTGCAATTCCATAAGGAAATACAGAAAAAACCAGCAAGGCTCCAATCATAAAAGGAACCATACTGGAAGTCCTAAACATTTCTTTTTTTCTAAACAAAACATTTAGAAATTCAAAAAGTTTAGGCTTGTGCTCGAGTCTGATATGTTCAAAAATCAAAGCCCCAAGCAAAAAAACGGTAAGCCCAACCAAAGCGATCTGTTTCCCAAAAGCGATCATCGCCAAAGTGTACCCTTCAAACAGCACAATTCCCGCAAAGAAATGCCAGCCTTTACGAAGTAATTCGGATAAAATTTTCATCCTCCTTTTTGGTGGGAATATATCCATTTTGCCCTTAGAAAAGATCTCAACGAAGCGAATTTTATACCCCGTATTTCAAAAGATCAAATTTTACGACTTGCCTTAATATATTTTATGAAAAGAACGGTTGAAATTAATATAAAAATAATCCCAAAAGTAGACAAAACACCGAGTAAATATTCTTGAAAATCACCTGCAAAAACATTTGCGGAAACGGCAGATTCAGAAGAAGTTTTAATATTTGATGTATCGGCCGTAATGTTAGCCAAAAGCGTTTCAGAAGGGAAATTTTCAAAATTCACAGTGTCTATATCCTGCCTGGTGGAATCTAGCCCAGATACCACACCATTTTTAAATTTAAACTCTAGAACATCAGCATCGTTGTATGAAGAATTTTTTTGGAAATAAATCGAAGTGATATTTCCTCCACCGACGGGAAAACTATCATTCCTCCTCAAAGTTTCCCCAAATATAACGACACCATTATTATCGGATACAATATAAAAAGGGTCTCCGCCTTGCTCCAGAAAAGTCCCCGGATCATATCTCAAAAAATGCAGAAGATCTTTTGAGTATTCCAGATGAAAAGCAATCCCAAGCACCGGAGTTTCAATGCGCTCGCAAAGAATATTGAGTTTTAATATATCGTGATCCAAATGTTCCACTTCAATATAAACTCGCGCGTTTGAAACAGTCGCGTTCCCAGCAGTCAAAGCGCCGGCAGTCAAATCATCAGCAGTCAAATTCCAAGCTCCATCATCTCCAGATTCATCTTCGAACCAGGCCTTGATATCTGTATTTTCAGCGAAAACCCTTTTCATATTTTTTAAAAGTTAAATTTTAATTCCGAAATTTGCCCCAATATCTATGAGGTCGCTTCCATCAATCACGCCATCAAAATTTGTGTCCAATAACGCATCATATTTCTCATCGCCGATTTCCGCTCCGAAATGTCGTGCCAAATTATCCAAATCTTTTCCGTCTACACGTCCACTGCGATTGTTGTCGCCTTTGATTCCACGGCTGTCTGTAGCTATTACTGAAGACGCGGAACTCTCGATGCCATTCTTCACAGCCTTCACTTTGTACTCGTAATTTAAATTTGGGATGATTGCATTTGTATCCGTGAAAGTCGTGTTTTGAGTCGTGCCTATTTGAATAAAATTACCTGCCTGATTTTTTCTGGAAATTAAATAAGTATCCGCTCCATCCGCAGGTGCCGTCCAATTCAAAGTGATGCTGTATAAATCAGTCCCTTCATTTGCATTCAATCCGGAAACAGCACCGATTTGATTGGACGAAACTTTGAAAGTAGAATTGTTATAAGAACACAAAGCATCCCCCAAAGAATCTGTTAAAAAACTTCCGGCTCCAAAATTCAAATTCACATCAGTACCGCTCTCGGCTTTTATTTTGAATGTAATTGTAAAAAGATTTCCACTGCCCGAAACTCCAGTCTGTGAGCCAACTCTCGCGTTCCCGATAATTAATTTCCCCGGCAAACCATTTTCCAAAGAAACATTGAATGAGGTATTGACACTTTTGTTTGTGCTCAAAAATCCGTCCTCACGTATCCCAACATATTCGACTTTCGACGGATCATAAACAACATCAAAACCGTAAGAAAAAAGATCAACAGCGTTGTTCACGATCACAGTTGCGTCCAAATTTGATCCGGTCAGAGGATTTTCATTTGATAAATCAAATTCAACACGAGTTTCCGAAGCACTGCCTTGGTATACGGTATTTTGAGATTTTGGAGTTCCTATAATTACGCTACCGAGAGATCCGGACGATCCGTTTTCAGTTGTGGCGGTGCCGAAATTCGAAGCGGAGTCAACTAATACAAAAGGATCAATTCTCTCCATCGTAGCTTTTGTAGTATTATTTCCCGCATACCATGCTCCACCGCTTGCATTTACAGAATCAACCACATTCCCTACAGAATCTTTTAATATCAAACTATCGCCGCTATTGGCTAATGAAAGCCCTATAATTGCATCCGCAGAAACGTTTGAGACAGAGGATTCCGCATCTTCAATCAAGAAATATCCATGAGCCGGAATCACACCGCTTGTGATAACATATTGATCGATATAATCATCAATTATCATCCATCCACTCAAATCCACGCTTTGTGATCCGGGATTATAAAGCTCTATCCATTCATCGTTTGAGTTATCCAAACTCCCGGCCCAAGCGATTTCATTGATAACTACAGCACCCGCCGAAGCTGCAAAAGCAGTTTTGAATCCAGCGTGGGATCCTGTATAGACTGCGGAGTGAATTCCGGCGTCAGTCACTATATTAAAAGAAAACATACCGATCGCCCCGCACAAAATCCAAGTAAAAATTTTTTTCATTTTATTGCGTTAAAAAATAGAAATGAAGTGTGTTTTTGCGCAAAAACAAACCGATAATAACACCGGCTTATTTCAAAAAACTTTCAAAGAATATAAATAAAACTTAAATTTCCCTTAAATTTATTTAAAAGATTTAATTATCCGAACATCACAAGAATAATCACTCCAAAAACCATGATAGACGCTCCGACAGCACGTTCACGGATGTTTTTTTCTTTGAAAACGAAATACCCGAAAGCGACGCCAACGAGTGCGGCAAGCCTTTTTAATGCGATCATGTATGACGCGCTTATCAGCGAAGATGCATACAATTCCGAGTAAATCATTCCTGAAAAAAGCAAACCTTGGAAGATTGACCAGGAAGGTTTAGCAATAAGTTTTGAGTCTAGTTTAAATTTGGTAAAGTTTGTTTTAAAACCAAATAAATAAAGGGTAGCGATCATAAAAGTTCCGGCAATCAACCAAACCGAATAAGAAGCTGCATCCGCAAATTGCAAAGCATATTTATTTGCACTCGCACCGACTGAAAAAATGACAGCAATTAAAAATGGCAACAACCCCCTTCCTGGCTTAAACAAAGCCTTAAACGGGCCTATGAACCCATGAGATTTAATCCAAGAAAAATTAAGAATATAGCTTCCAAAAACCACCAGTCCGATTCCAAGAAACCCATACGAGTTTGGCAAAGTTCCGAGCAAAAAATATTCGATCGGAACTATCAGGATAGGTGTAAGACCGATAATTGGCGCAACGATCGAGATGTCACAACGCTTGTTTGCTTCGGCAAGCATCAGGCTTCCTGCAGCCATTATCAGGGCTCCTACCACGGCCGGCACAGTGAAATGCCAGTTATCCAGAGGGAGTTTATCAAATGTGAAATACGCCATAACAGCAACAAAAGGCATGCTGTACAAAGCCATAAAATAGAAAATCGAATACGGGTCGCTCTTTGTTGAGAGATGTTTATTCACAGCCATTCTCGACGCATCAGTCACGGCTGAAATCAACGAAAATAAAATCCACATTTTTTAACGGTTCCAAAATGGTGGGTCACCCGGGAATCGAACCCGGGACCATCAGCTTAAAAGGCTGCTGCTCTACCGACTGAGCTAGTGACCCAAAAATACAAAGCATTTCTACAGGAAATATAGACAAAATCAATTCAACCTCAAAAATGCAATCGGTATTCTACTTACCAACCATATAAATCGCAAGTGAATTTTTTTAGGATCCGTCCGGGACTCGGCTACCCCCTACAGTAGAGTTCGGGACTCACTCCTCACTTCCCAAACTATTTAAAAGGAATGCCGCAGCAGGAATAGCAAACCAGATATTATGGTAGTAAACCATCAAATAAACTAAATAAGAATCATCGGTCAGAGACTTCAAAGCCTCACTGACAACTCCACCTCCGCCTAAGATAGAAACACCTGAAACGAAGACCAAAACGGAGCTGATAATCAAACCGGCACTGCATGCCGCATAAAATAAATGCAAGAAAAATCCAACAAGTCCACGCACGCCACTGGTATTCACGTCGAAAGCGCCCTTCACGGCAAATAAAATAACCATCAACAAAAACACGATAACTTTTGTGAATATAATTGCCTGCTGTTCACCAGTAAAATTCACCTCCTTTGCCATTTGAAGAAGCATGACAGTTCCTCCAAAATAATGAGTCAACAAGCCACCGATCGCATCCGCACAAACTAAAGCAACATACGTTCCCAAAATAACCTTAATAGTATTATCGCGTCCGATAATAAGGCTGTAGGAAGCGATTACTACAAAGAAAACTATAACGAATAGATCCCAACTTAATTGTAAATTCATAGGAAAAGGAAAAGGTCACTTTGTATCTTAATACGCGCGTAATCTTTTTGCAATAAAATCCACCCCGGGCTAGAAAAAGTTCCAGGTTGGAAAATCTACCCCGGGCTAGAAATCAAAACCAACCTTTTTTTCCACCACCTTCCCCACCAGCATTGATCTCTCGTAATTTTTCAAAAGCCTCTTTTTCTTCACGCGAAAGTTTTTGTGGAATTTTGACATGGATTTTTACGTAATGATTGCCACGACCGCTTCCTGCGGAACTTACTCCAGGCGCGCGTTCGATACCTTTTCCGGAGATTTTGAATGTTGTTTCACTCTGTGTGCCTGCGGGTATTTTTAATTTTACAGCTCCATGCAAAGTTTCTATTTCAACTTCATCACCCAGTACAGCAGAAGCTATGGAGATATCTTTTTCACTGTGAACATCGAGGTCGTTCCTAGTGAATTTAGGATGATTTTTTAATTCAATGTGAACATACAAATCCCCATAAGCACCTCCACCAACGCCAGCCTCACCTTTGCCGGTGATGCGAATCACACTTCCGCGATCGACCCCACCCGGGATTCGAACCTTCACTCTTTCAGTTGATCGCATTCTTGTTGTGCCATGACATTTTGTACATTTTTTTTCAGGAACTTTTCCAACCCCTTCACATTCTCCGCAAACATGAGATGTCACCATTTGGCCAAGTATAGTATTTTTCACGCTGCGAATTTCGCCGGTTCCACCACAGGCTTTACAATTTATTATAGGACTTCCGGGCTCTGCGCCTTTTCCGTCGCATTTATCACATTTTTCAGGTTTTGTTATTTCCAGTTCCTTCATGACGCCAAACGCGGCTTCTTCAAAAGTCAAAGATATTACAGCCTCAATATCACTTCCACGAGACGATGCGCTCTTTTTTCGCGAACCGCCGCGTCTCCCTCCTCCTCCTCCAAAAAAAGACTCAAATATATCAGCAAAACCACCAGCACCAAATCCATCAAATCCCGTAAAATTCACACCATCAAATCCAAATCCCTGTCCGCCAAATCCACCACCTCCAAAACCTCCGTGATCTCCCGGCACAGAACCGAACTGGTCGTATTGTTGTCTTTTTTTCGCGTCGGAAAGTATTGCATAAGCTGCGTTGATTTCACCGAATTTTTTCTCAGCCTCTTTATCCCCCTTGTTTTTATCGGGATGATATTTTAAAGCAAGTTTGCGATAAGCAGCTTTTATATCTTTGTCCGTAGCACCTTTTGCAATCCCTAAAATTCCATACAAATCCTTTTGCATAATCAATTTAATAATATCTTGG
Source organism: uncultured Candidatus Peribacteria bacterium (assembly GCA_964525485.1). Classification (GTDB taxonomy): domain Bacteria; phylum Patescibacteriota; class Gracilibacteria; order UBA1369; family LOWO2-01-FULL-3; genus DAONBD01. The sequence continues at coordinate 6,145 of CAZGHH010000037.1, forward strand.
GAAATTTTATCTTATTTTTTCAAGTCTGTCTAGCACTCTAAGAGTGAGAGTGCGAACGGCCGATGAACTGCAACCGAACGGCCGATGAACTGCAACCGAACGGCCGATGAACTGCAACCGAACGGCCGATGAACTGCCGCCAAACGGCTGGCGCATATGCACATTGCCTGTGCGAATTGACATCCGCCAAAAAAAACTGTAAAAAAACACTCCACTACAATCCACTACAATCCATTATTCAGAAAAATTAACTCTAACAAAAATTTATTTGAATAAAATCTCAGTCGGGCCACGGACAACAGAAGGGACGACGGAACGGACAACAGAAAAGCCCACAGGACAGTCCAGGCCAAAATCACAGCCAAAACCGCAGCTCACGGACCAGACCACAGAACAGCTCAACCCCAATCCACAGCCAAAACCGCAGTCCGCGGACGACAGAATCAGGGCAGAGTTCAGGACGATATCTCAAGACATAGTGGATGGCAATTTTAGAGATCCGAATAGAATCTGTTTTGACTTAAAGAAAAGTATTGCAAGATTGTGCCCAAGAATACCTGAAATAGAAAATTCAGGTTTTCAAACAGACGCCTCCGGGGGACAGGCTTTATCTCCATTTGCAGCGATGAGTTGTCTGGAAAACGACGAAGTAAGAACGGTCAAATATCTTCAGGCTGGATATAGTGCAATAAAATCAGCGATGCAAAAATTCCCAGAGCGTCCGATAAGAGTTATGGAGTTGGGTTCAGGTCCATATGCGACTCTTACGATGCCATTGGCATCACTTTTTGAAGAAGGCGAAGTGGAATTTATAGCGGTAGATATATTCAGAGAATCGATGCGTTGTGTTCATCGAATAGCAATGACTCTCGGTCAAGCGAACAAATTTAGTGATTTTTTAGTTGGAGACGCGACTACGCTTTCCATGAAAGCATTGGGTAAAAAATTACCGCATGTAGTATTGTGTGAAACAATGGTTCCGGGACTACAGGTAGAACCACAGTTGGCAATAACGGCGAATTTCGGAGACCAGCTTATTGAAGGAGGATTTTTTATCCCGGAAGAAGTTCGATTATCTCTGCATGGTATGCGCCCGCGAAAGCCCGAAACACCTAAAAAGTCCGAAAAATCTAAAAAGCTCGAAACACCGGAAATAGGAGAAGTATATAGATTAACAACTCAAATCAGTCAGAGAGTGAAAAAAGAGGGGAGAATTAATGATGATCTTCTTGAACAAGAGAAGAAAATTGATGCCACATTTCCACTACCACCGGAACTTGAAGACATCAAAAGAGCCGTTTTGCAAACAAGGGTAAAATTATTTGGTGACATATATTTGGAGCCGGATGAAACTCTCATTACGACATCTCTATCGCCATTTCTAAGATTAGATTCAAGAATAAAAGGAGGCAAAGACAACTGGGCACGAGTACAATTCATAATGGGAGAAGCGGGATCTTTGCCGGTCAGGATCTCTATGGGCACAAATATTTCACCAGATGAACAATCTCAACAAACCACTTGTGGAACACCAAGAAATTCGCTAAAATTCGACCGCTTTTTACAACGCTTTCTTGAAATCGCAGGCAAATTCATCCCTCCGGGCTATCCGGATTAAATAAAGCAACCCAAGGTCTCATCGTCTAACGGTTAGGACAGATCCCTCTCACGGATCAAATAGGGGTTCGATTCCCCTTGAGACTACCAATTTTAATCCCCTCAATATGTCCAAAAAATATATATCAAAAATCCTAAGTGCCGTACTGGCAATAGGTGCTATTTTGAGTTTGTCCGTAGCGACGACTTCAGCCGAGCCTTTCGCAAGACAATATATAATATATGTAGGAGATGGATGTCCGCACTGTGCGAACGTCGAAGCGTATGTGGAGAAAAATGATTTGGAAAAATTTTTACCGATAGTTTTTAAAGAGGTCTATAATAATCGTGAGAATGCACAAGAGTTTAACAAAGTAGCTGATAGAATAGGAGCTCCGATGAATAGACGCGGAGTTCCTTTTATGGTTTATGGAAGTCAATATTGGATAGGCGACAAGCCGATAATAGAAGTTTTGGAAAACGCATATCAA
>CAZGHH010000038.1:0-4324 GCA_964525485.1 uncultured Candidatus Peribacteria bacterium
CCAGCCAGTGATCTGTACCCTGAAAAGTGGACAGTATCTTTTTCTATTGGTAAGTGTTATAATTTTCGGTAGTTTAACTTTATAATATGAAAAAAAATATTATTTTTTATTTGATTGTTTCCGTTTTTGCTTTATCTGCTTGCGACTCCTCGTTTTTTGGTCCTAAAAAGTTTAGCGAAAATTTAACCGGCAGCTACTACAATGGAAATTATATTTATGGGGCTGCGATTAATCTTGCTTGGCAAGATTTAAATAGAAATATTTTAGGTAGTGACTTAGTGCTGGATACTAAAGATGATGTGGCTTTAAATTATGTAGAAAATTTTAATCATTCGTCTTTTTCTCAGATTGATTTAGATGAAGGGAGTTATTATGTGAAAAGTGGCTATGGTCAAAATACTGTTAATGAAATTAATAAAAAGTGTAGAGAAAAATTTCCGAAAAAATCCTTCAAAGAGTTGAGTTTGCAGCTTAGTGATCTTGAAATTATTTCTTATGCATATTTTTTGAAGACTGTTGAATATCCTGTTGAGTTTGCAAAGAAGGGTAATGTTAATTTTATGGGAGAGAATGTGAGTGGCTTTTTTTCTGATACAAAAGAACAGGATAAAAATGTTGAGATATTGAAATACTGGAGTGATAATAAGTTCATTATTTCTTTAAAATTGAAAAATCCCGAAGATGAGTTAATTTTGGCAAAAGGTTTTGAGCTAGATGATCTAGAAGAAGTTATTAATCAGATAAATAGTTTGGATGATAAAGATATAGAAACCCTTGGAAGTGATGAGTTTTTTAGTATGCCTAATTTGCATTTAGATTATACCAGAGACTATAAGGAAATTATCGGAAAATTTCTGAAGAATAAGAGATTCGAGAAATATTTTATAGGTGAAATGTTTGAGAATATAAAATTTGATTTAGATAATAAGGGGGCAAGAGTTGAAAACGAGGCTGTTGTAGTGAGTCATCTTTTGGGGGGGGTGTTAAACTCAAAACCAAGAATGTTTGTTTTAGATAAGCCGTTTTGGGTTATCATGAAGAAGGTTGGGAGTTCTTCTCCTTATTTTCTTTTAGGGGTTAACAACACTAATTTAATGGAAAAATCCATATAAATACAAAACATACTAGACCCGATTAGCCAGCCAGTAGGGATTAGAACCCTAATTCTTAAGCCGTTAAATCGAAGACTGCGACATTTATGGAATTAATTGGATTGTATGAGGCTGGTCCTAATCCAGTCCGAGTTGTTTTCTGATTGCTGTCATTTCTCTGGCTCTTTTGTCCGCGATCAGCTGTTCGGCTTCTTCCTCTTCGCGTCTGATACGTTCCAACGTTGATATACTTTGTTCGGAAAAATAATTTACCGTGACTATTTTTCCTTTTGGATTCTTTTTGCCTCTCGTCCTTCTCTGTCTGTTTATTTCTTGCCTATAAACTTCAATAGCATCTTCATCCGATTCCGCATAATCATCGTCTTCAATTTCATCAAAAAGACTACCCGTATCAACTCTTTTTTTTCTTGGGCTGTCATCTTCCTCATCATCTTCATCGTTTGCTATATTTACAGACGCTTTCGAACTTTTTGTTTCCTTCGCAGGTTTTATTCCATCTTCTTTTTCCGCATCTTTCAACATTTTTTCTACTGTTTTCATCCCTTTTTTAATAGGCTCACTTAGTTCTTTTAGTCTCCTTTTAAATTCTGCAATTTGCTCAACAAAAATATCTTTATTGTTGTTTCTCATTATAGACTCGGCGACAGATGCAATAGCTTCTAACCTCACCATTAAAGGTTTTGCGATATAAAAAGTATTGTTCTTGTAAGAATGTACTTCGTACTCCGGCATGTGACGTTTCATGAATAAAGTTAGCTTGCTTCTTATCGAATTCGGCTTACCTTTAATGCCCAAATTCTCTTTTACATATACTGAAGAAATCGCTTTGCCGTTCGCATTGCATCGAGCTACAAATTCCGCAACACTTGAAGATATTACCGGAATTCTTTTTTTGTGACTTATTCCTCCGACTCTTTCATTAATTAATTTTAAAAATTCTTCTAAATCAATTATGCCTCCGTTCAAAAGATCTTCAGTTCCCGCTGTCTTTCTATTATTTATATCAACTTCGGATCTTTCATACTCGTCTGTTATAACAAATTTTATCCTGCCTCTTACTCTTTCTACTCTGTATCCCAGAGCTTCCGGCATCGACTCATATAGAGATTCCAATCTCGCAATCCACGCATTTATTCCGCTTTCCGAAGCTTTCCCACCCATTTCATCTCTTATTTCTTTCGGAGATATTGGATGCCCTTTTATCGATCTTTTCAAAATTATTTCCATACAAAACCTCCTTTCTTCATTTAATTTATCGCTTGGCATGTGACGCAAGCTATCCATTACTCTTTCTCTTAATATTCCCACTTCCTGTTTATTAGGTTTTTTATAATATAATTTTACCGCTTTTATAAGATTTCTTTTTTCATGTTTATCTCTCGGTAAAAGTAATTGGAAATTATTTCCGGATCTCAATATTGATATACCAAGAGCTCTAAATGCAGCTATCGTGTTATTTTTCATACATGCGTAAAACTGTTCTTCGGGTATATCCCCAACCCCACTCTCCAAGGCGTATTTTCTGCAGTATCCCGGGGTTAAACTTTTGCGTTCTATACATGCTCGTTGGAAACATTTTAATGTCGCATAGGTCATCGATCCAACATGACTCCACTCCATTGCATATGAAACCAAGTCCTCTAATGCGTCGTATTCCGTTTTGGGCATTTGTGCTATCGGGGCTTGAAGTTCACATTCTTTCGCACTAGGTTCTTTTTCATCTTTGTATCTCAGGTGATAGCCTCTGTCACGCTTGTTGGTTGGAGAAATAGTTGAAGCTATGTAAATTGAAATTCTTCCTGTTTTGGTCAAATAATCTTTTATCTTGCTTATTTTGTTTGCAACTTCCTGTAATGTCATATCGACTCCCTTTCCCTTCAATTTTTGCCTTACATACTCCGGAGTAACATCTATTCCTTGCGCGGTTGTTTCTCTGAGAATTGACAGTATTAGTTTTGTTTCACCTGTCATTTTTCTTTGACTGTCACCTTTTTCCAATGTAAGCCTATCGACTTCTTGGCCAATTAAAATCATTTCTTCTGCGCTTGGCATCTCATCTCCATTTAATGAAAATTGTAGCCCGCTATTTTCTTTTAATACTGACAACTCTGCAACCATTCTTTTAATTTCTTCTTCTATGTTTTTTATTTCTTTTTGCATATTAAAATCATCCGGATCAGCAATTTCCACTCCCTCTTTTGCTCTCACAAAAAACCCTCTCTTTTGTTGATTTTCTGGATGTCTTAAAGATTTTATTTCAAGACTTTCCAGCCCAAGTCTCTGCATTGATCTTCTTGTTTCTCCTATTAGTGGACTAACTATCGCTCCGTCTATTCCTGTCACTTCAGAGACTCTATGATATGTTGAAGCTTGTAATTTTTTTATCGTCTGCAAGCTAAGACACGCCAAAAGTAATTTTTCGCGAGCATTTAATCTTGGATCTTTTAATGAACTTGCTGTGGCAAGCAGTATTGATTTTATTTCTTCTTTTTGTGGAGATTCTTCTGCTGGTAGAGCAAAATCCTTAATAATACGTTTTCCCATTTTTTCACGAAAATTAATTGGAGAGCGAGTATTTTAACATAGACCTGATCAAAGTCAAGTCCATGATACTAGAGACTGTCCTTCAATTGCTCTAATTTTGCAGATCGAATATGAATGTGTTATATTCACACTGTATTTATTTCTAACCCATTCCAAATGAAATTCCTAAAAGCATTACGCTTTGTTGCGATGTTGTTGGTGGTTGTTGGAGCTCTCAATTGGGGGCTGGTTGGATTCTTTGAGTTCGACCTTGTCAACTACCTATTAGGCTCATATGCTCCAGCAGATACTGTTGTTTATGACATAGTCGGCGTCGCCGGAGTTTATGTTATTCTTTGTGCTATTTTCTGTTGTTGTGGATGTTGTAAAGGTTGTAAATGTGGAGCTAGTTGTAATTGTGGAGATGACTGCAAATGCGGGGATGATTGCAAACCAAAAACAATTGCTGTTAAAAAAGTTATGGCTAAAAGTTCACCTAAAAAAACTGCTAAAGCAAAGCCTGCTGTAAAAAAAACCGGCAAAACTAAAAAGAGTCGAAAATAGTTTTTATTGAAATTCAAAAATAAAATCCCTGCCTAGATTTGGCGGGGATTTTTTGTTTCATTCATTCAATATTATTTCACCGCTTTAATAGTCGGGCCTTTCGGCAATTCTTGCTTGATGTCGGT
>CAZGHH010000038.1:4424-7821 GCA_964525485.1 uncultured Candidatus Peribacteria bacterium
TTTGTTTGTGTATCCATTTTTTATTTTTTACGTGTTAATGCGAATGCTGAGACTGCCGGTAATAATAAATATATCAACATCTCCGGGCCGGTGCCGGCTGTTGTTCCCGGAGGATTATTTTGCATTGTTAAAGCCGCCAAGTTTGAAGTCTGATTTGTGCTTGTACTGAGTGCTGTTTTTGTCGATGAAGTTTGTGCTGTTCTTGTCGATGAAGTTTGAGATGCGCTCGTAGAGCCGGTAGTTCCTGTGCCTGAAGTACTTGTAGCGCCTGTCTGCTCCCAATCGCTAGCTATCGCACCATCTTTTGAGTTTACGATGACTGTGCTTGATTCAGTGTCTTTGATAGTAGCGTATTTCGGATTTGCTGCTGTGATTGTGTATGTATATGTACCGTCAGGTAGAGCTTGTCCGACCGGATCGTTATTAACTTTTCCGTAAAACCATTCCGCCTGGTTTGCTTGAGTTCCTGTTGTAGTGAGAGCTTGTTTTAATTTTCCATCAAGCAGAGTTGCAACTCTTTTCTTTGATGAATCAAAAACCTCTATCGTCACCAGTGAGTCTCTATTTAGTTTGTAAAGAATTGAGGAAGCATTAACCGATGGATTAAAAGGACTTCTTGACACTCTTGCGTCACTAATGACTATTTTCTGATTCTCAGGAATTTTACAATCCGAATCTTCATAGTCTTTTTCACCATCTCCATCATCGTCCTTGTTGTTCGTGCAATTTGTTTCTTTGTCCTCATCGTCGTCGTCGTCATCGTCATCATCGTCGTCGTCATCGTCTACTACTTCATATTCGACTGGGTCGGCACATACAATCGATTGTCCACCATCGCTTGAATATATTGTAACGCAGGCTTCTATTTCATAATCTCCTTCTTCTTCGTATTCATGAGATATATCTTTTGAAGTTGTAGACTGGGTTGTATCGATATACTCATCATTGTCGTCATCCCAATCAACCATATATTTGTATAAAACACCATCTGCATTTTCTATTTTCAAATTGAATTCAATCTCATCCCCCACCTCTATTTCATCATCCGGATCTGGGTCCAAGTTTACAAATGTTAATTTCGGAGATAATTGGGTAACTGTTGTGCTTGCATCGGTAACCACATATTGTAGTGTTGAAATGATTTTGTCTGCTATAAGACCTTTAACTTCATACGTACCTTTTGAAGTATATGTGTGTTTGGATGTCACTTCCGTACCACTTGCACATGATGTTTCTGTCGATTTTGTAGTGTCTCCAAAATCAATACTACAAAAACCTGCCTCGTTTGATGTAAATTTAAATTCAACTTCTGTTCCAACTTTTGCAGTTATAGGAGAAGCTGTTAAACTAACTTCTATTGTTGGCTCAGGACTTACTATAGATGTTTTTGATATTGTGATTTCTTCTGGAGTAGAGGCTTCATATATCGTATTGTATACCCCTGACCCTCCCATATTAGGAGTTATAACTGATAATGTTGCTGTATAGTCTCCTTCTTCGTATCCAAAATCTTGTTCCTCATCTGTACACGATGTGGATCCAAAACATTGTGTTTTATTTCCCCTCCATTCAAGAGTCCCTGATTTTGAATTTTGAGCCATAAGTTCCGCATACTTGGTCCCATTTTTATCTATAAGAATTTTCACTATTGCTTCTGCTTGTTGATTGTTTTCTATCGTTGGGAGTCCATTTATATCGTATCTGAATACAACGCTTTTAAGATTCTCGGCATCACTGATAACAATGTTTCTTGGGTTTACGTCAAAAACTACTTGGTTTAGACCATAATGTATATCTTTCTCCGGGCTTTCATCAGTTAACACTGAAAAATCAATTAGATTTACCTCTCCATCTCCATTTATATCATAATCCATTGAATCTATTTTCCCATTTCCGTCGATGTCATCTATAACTCCGTCTCCGTCTTTATCTAGATCATTTTTAAGCGCTTTAGGGTTATCACAATATTTACAAACTAATAGTGATAATTTACCAACATACTCTCCCTTTTGTATTATTTCTTCATCTGTATATTTGTTTTTACCGTTTTCATATAAACCACGTTTACCATCCCATCTCCATGTATCTGAGTTTTCATTTGTAATAAAATTTACTGCAACAATATCTGAATTAATCTTGTCCGATATTGTAATCATTGATACATCTGCGTTTTCAAAATTTTCTATGTTGTATTCAAATATCATTGTTTGACTTTCATCAAGTATATTTCCTGATGACGGCCTAATATTGAAACTTTTAACAGTAGGCCTGAATCGAACTGTTGGATCATTCAAATCTAAATCTATTTCTGGTAATTCCATTATTCCATTCAAATTTTCTAATCTCAATGTTGATGGATCCCTATTTGGCACCTCTATATCTTCCATTATATCTTCCAGGTTTAATCCTGGATTTAACATTAAATCTTTATCGTCTACCGCTCTAAGTTCTGGATTTATTTCCTCCTCTGACTTTCTTATTAATCGTATTTCTTCCGAATCTGTATGTCCAAAACTATTTGTACATCTAATTGTAAGAGTATTTTCACCGTATTCTAGTTTACTCACATCTACCACCATCATCCCAACATTGGTTTCATCTCCTTCATATAAAACATCATCGTCTCCTTTAAGTAGTTCGCTATGGAATTTGTAATGGTTAATGTCGTATTTTATTTCTATATAACCCTCATTATCAAATTCTGGAGGGTTATAATAACTGTATTTCCCTGGCAAGTTGTATTCTTTATCATTTAATTTTATGTTACTTATAATTACATTTTTTTTATTGACTGCTATGTTTTCACTTTCATAGACATCCAAAATTTGGCCTGAGTTAATACTATAAATTTCTATCTTTATTGCAATTTTTTCTATATCATCACTGTTTTCTGGAAAAGCCATAGTAGTCGTCCCTGATTCGCAAGATAGTTCATCTGTTGATCCTAACTCTTCGCCATATTGTCCATCCAAAATAGTTATCCTTACTCTCCTATAGTCATTACTACAGCCAAAATCTGTATAATGTGAGTTATTTTCTGTGTTTTCCTCAGTTATGCTCCATTCAATATCGAAATCATTATCTATAATTGCTTGCCATTTATCTGAATATTGGTACCGTACTTCTTTTGGTTGAGATATTGTTAAGCTGACTGCACTTCCACTATCTCTCATTTCCCCCTTCAAAGTAATGTCTGGAACAGATCCCTCTGTCATAGTCAGCTGCCCCTTAAAAAACTCTCCCAGATTCAAATATGGGTACACGATCGCTCCCACCGTTACGAGACATACGCCAAGAACGAGTCCAAGCATGCGCTTGCGCTCGTTAAACCATTGCTTAAAGGTTGGCTTTTTCTTCTTGTTATTCTTTGGCTTCAACGGAGACTCAGGGTCCACGT
>CAZGHH010000039.1:0-6799 GCA_964525485.1 uncultured Candidatus Peribacteria bacterium
CGATTTTTCATCTTCCGAAGGGAGCGAAAAATACTGTGCCGAATTTGGTCTGTACTGTTTCGAAAAAAGCTGAGCCTCCTATGGATCTGCCGAAAGAAGGGAATGTTGACCCCAAGGACGTTTCTTTTTTTGCTGTGACGAATTTCCACAATCAATATTTGAAATTTGGTATCAAAAGAGAGGATCGTAGAAGACATTTGTATATAGTTGGTAAGTCCGGATGTGGTAAATCTAAGCTTCTTGAGTTACTTATTATTTCGGATATTTTGAATGGAGAAGGTGTTGGCGTGCTCGATCCGCACGGGGATCTGATCGATAATGTAATGAAATATGTGCCGGAACATCGTATGAAAGACGTTGTGGTGTTCAATCCGGCTGATATGGAATATCCGATTGGTTTCAATCCGATTGAGTCGGTGGAGCCTGAGTATAGACAGCACGTTGCGATGGGTTTCATCGAAATCTTTAAAAAGATGTTCGGTGATAACTGGACGTTTAGATTGGAGCACGTTTTGCGTTATACGGTTTTGGCTTTGTTCGATTATCCGAACTCGACCGTTTTTGGAATTTTGAAAATGCTTACTGATAAAAATTTCAGACAGAGAGTTGTGGCGCATGTGCAAGATACTGTCGTTAAAAACTTCTGGGTTAATGAGTTTGCGGCGTGGTCTGAGAAATTTGATAATGAAGCGATTGTGCCGGTTTTGAATAAAGTTGGTCAGTTCGTTTCGACTGCGTTGGTACGTAACATCGTAGGACAGCCGAAGAACAGAATGGATATGGATGATATTATGAATAATCAAAAGATTTTATTAATGAATGTTTCAAAAGGTAATCTCTCGGAGGAAATATCTGGATTGATCGGGTCGATGATTATTACATCTTTATATCGTTCAGCTATGAAAAGAGCTGCTATGCCTGAGGAACAGCGCAAAGATTTCTACTTCTATGTAGATGAGTTTCAGAACTTTGCTACACATACTTTTGGTGAGATTTTGTCCGAAGCCCGCAAATATCGTTTGAATCTTTGTGTGTCTCATCAACATTTAGGTCAGCTCGATGATTATACAAAATCAATGGTGTTTGGAAATGTGGGTTCTATGATTTCTTTCCGTGTTGGTGCTGAGGATGCATTTAATCTTGAAAGAGAATTTACTCCTGTTCTGAAGGCTAATGATATTATTAACCTTGGTGTCCGCGAGTTCTATGTAAAGATGACTATTGATGGAAAACTTCGTGATCCATTCTCTGGATATACACTCGCTGTGCCAAAAGTCACTAATGACTTAAGCGCTCAGATTATTGAAAATTCTCGCAAAACTTATGGTATGCCGAAAGATGAGGTTGCGAAATTGATTGAAGCTATGGATAAGGGCGACGGAGCGACTTATACGCCCGAAGCAGGGACCGCGAATAGTTTGGGCGAGGAAAAGTTTTCAGCGCCGCTTGTATAGAAACCTTTAATTATGTAAATTTTTACTGATGGATGTTGTGAATTCTAATAAATTCGGATGGAAGTATTTTTTGCTTGGTGGGGCTATGGCCGGATCTTTGGCCTGTGCTTATAATTTTTTAATTTTTAAAGTTTTCGGATTTTATCCTGAGGTTTTGCAAGAGATTAGTGGGGACTTTTTTAATCTTAAAAATCCTTTGTTACTGATATTTGTGAAGGATTTTTTTGTGGGATTTGTTTTGACTTTTCTTTTTCGTCACGCGTGTTTGGAAATCAACAGAAAGACATGGAAGGGCATAATGTATTTTATTTTTTATAGTCTTTTTGCTTTTGTGATGTTTGGACTGGGTGATATCTATCTTTTGAGGAGGTTTGAAGGAGTATTTCTAATTCTGACAGTGGATGGTTTTATCGAAACTATGCTTTGTACGATACCTGTTAAGATTTTTTCAAAAGATTGCTTTGAATAATTATTATTAGGGTTTTGAATCTATGAAATTGGTGGAAATTGGAGCCTTTTTGGCTTGCCTTTTGCGAGATTGTGGGTAGAATGTGCAAGCAGAAAAAATTAATAAAGAAAAAATATGTCTAGAGTATGTTCTGTAACAGGTTCAAAACCTTCTGTAGGAAGCAAAGTGAGCCACTCAAATATCAAGACAAAACGAAGATATTTGCCAAATATGATCAAGAAAAAGGTTTATAATCCAGCAACAGGCAAAACTGAAACCGTAAAGGTTTCCGCTAGGGGACTTAAAACTTTGCAAAAGAGAATGAAGGCTTAGTTTTGTGTTTTTTGATTTAAAAAATTTTTCAGGGCTGAAAAATAAAACCTCTCGTTAGCGAGAGGTTTTTTGGTGTCTAAAAAGCTAGTTTTGATGTCTGGAAAGTTAGTATATGTATAGAGCTACATATATTAATCCAATAGCAAATAATAGATCTACGAAGGCGACTGTTGTGAGAATTTTTTCTGATTTGAAAAATACTTTTTTTGCCAACTTCTGAACAGCTTCAGGAAAAATCATATACATAATTCCTTTTGCGAATGATAGCCAGCCTAGTATCGGAATCAAAATAAACCAGCCTCCGTTTAATTTCCAATGAACACTTAAAAATAAGAAAGCAATTATCAAAATATTCATGCCTACAATTCTCATGGAGGCTTTTGAGTCCATTACTTCCTTAACTGCTTTTATGAATTTTTTTGGATAAAGTAATGCAGGAATCAGGATGACCGCGATGTAGATAGCCAATGCGACCAATAAAAAAGACGGTGTTATAAACATGTTGAATGAGGTTATGTGACATGTCGATTGTAATTTTACGACTTGCCGTATAAAATGGCAAGCGATGTACGGAGAAGTCTTTCAACAATTTGGAATGGCTCTCGGGCTTTCTATCCTTATCGGACTTGAAAGGGAGCAAAATAAAAAAAACAATGGACGTGGTCATGCTTTTGCGGGTGTGCGGACTTTTGGATTGATTGGGTTGATGGGGGCTTTGAGTATTTTTGTTGCGGATATATCGCGAATTTTGTCCGCTTTTGTGATGCTTGTTGTTTTTGTTCTGATAGTTTCAGCTTATATTGTGACTGCTTTTAAGAAAGGCAGAATTGGTCTTACTACTGAGGTTTCTGCTGTTGTTACTTTTGTGATTGGCGTTTTATGTGCGTATGGAGAGGGATTGATTGCTGTTGTTTTGACCCTTGTGACTTTGGGAATGCTTTATTTTAAAGGACCTTTGCAAAATTTTGCAGTGAGTCTCAAGAAATCCGAAATGATTTCTGCGATTAAATTTATGATTATTGCTTTCGTCGTACTTCCTTTATTGCCAAATGAATGGGTTGGGCCTTATGAAATTTTCAATCCTTATGTCATTTGGTTGATGGTTGTTTTTATTTCAGGTATTTCATTCTCAAGTTATATAGTTATCAGACTTTTGGGGGCCAAGAGGGGAATTGTTGCTACCGGATTTTTGGCCGGTTTGATCTCCAGTACAGCTTTGTCTTTGGATTTTTCGAAGCAAAGCAAAGAAAATAAGTCTATAGTAAATCCGTATGTTTTTGCTGTTGTGATTGCGTCTGTTGCTTCTTTACTCAGAGCGCTTTTGATAGTTTCTGTTTTGAATAGAGATTTACTGAAATTTTTATCAATTCCACTTTTTGCTATGATTTTGGTTGGTGTTATTTGTGCTTTGGTTTTTTGGTTTTGGGATGATACAGACAAGAAACACATGAAGGATGTTGAAAAATCATATAGTACAAAAAGTCCTTTTAGACTGATTCCCGCTTTGAAATTTGGATTGTTGTTTGGAGTTATATTGTTCGCTACAAAAATTGCTAAAGTTTATTTTGGAGATGGCGGATTGTCGATTGTTGGATTTTTTTCCGGGATTTTGGACGTAGATGCGATTACTGTTTCTATCTCTAATTTATCCAAAAATTTATCCGAGTCCGGAAGTGCTACATATTTGCCTTATGTCACCGCTATAACTCTTGCAGCCGTTGCGAATAGTATTTTTAAAGGTGGGTTGTTTTTGATTTTTGGTTCCAAAAAAGCCGCAGTTCGTTTGGGGATATCGTTCTTGTTGATGATTTTTGCCGGATTGACTGTGCTTTATTTTCTTTAACTACTTAATTGAGTGAAGATTGCGAGTGAGGCTTGTTTGCCGAAGTTTGCTATGAATGAATTGTCTAAAAGGTGAAGTTTATTTTTGTTACTTGAATATAATGAAAGTCCGCCTAAAATTCTCCCTTTCACATACAAAGGGATTACAAGTGAGGATACAAATCCGTGTTCTGCGGCAAGTTTTGGGCTTGAATATCGTGGATTGTTTTGAATGTCATCTATAAATGAAGGTATTCTGTTTATAAATGCTTCTTCAATTAAACTTCCTTGAAATGGCGATTTGGCTTTTCCCCACCATTCCGGTTGCACTCCACTTGCGGCTTTTAAATATAAATTTTTATCTTTCTCATCATATATTCTTAATGTTGCTCCATTTGCTTTTGTAAGCATCATTGCGGCGTTGACGATATAATTTTCAACATTTGAAAATTGTTCATCTCCTATCGCTATATTCAATGTATCCAATAAATAATCCAATTCACGTCTTTGTCTTCCCAGCTCCATGTATGCGTTTTGCATTGATTCAAATCTGAGTTGAAGTTCTTTTTCTGCTTTTTTCTGATAAGTGATATCACGGTATATCCCTCCCAAGCCAATAAATTTTTCTTTGTCGTCTGTTAATTTCGTGACGGATATTGATACGTCTATTTCTTTTCCGGATTTGTTGATTCTTACGGTTTCATAATTCCTTACGAAGCCTTTTTCTAACGCTGTTTTAACCAGGTATTCCAGTTCTCCTTGTTGTAATTTATCTGTCGGATATAAAAATTTTACATTTTGTCCGATCGCTTCTTCTTTTGAATAGCCAAACATTTTTACGGCGCCTTTGTTCCAAGTCTGGAGAATTAAATTTTTGTCCATGCTAAATATCGCATCAATGGAACTATCTGATATATTCGCAAGCATTTTTTCTAATTTTGTGATTTCGCGAAGTTGAATTTCTTTTTCTTTTAAAGCTCTTAAATCTGTGAATATACCTACCGTTCCTCCCGGGATCGGGGCTCCTGAACATAATACCGGAACCGTACTTCCATCCGGACGTACAACGGTTAATTCATACTGGGAAGCTTTGCCTTCTTTTCTTATTCCGTGTTGTTCGTGAATTCTCTTTTGACCTTCTTCATCATAAAAAGCCCAGCATATTTTTTTTAAACATTCTTCGTATGAGACGCCTGTCATCTCTGTGAATTTTGGATTCACGTAGACAGTATTGTGATTCTCATCTCCCACCCAAATTCCTTCATTCATGTGTTCAACTAATTGGCGGAATTTGTCTTCTGAAGACTGTAATTCTTCGTGCAAAATTGCGTTCCTCAAATTAGAACCTATTGATTTGGCTATGATTTCCAATGTTGTTAGAGTTTCTTTGTCGAATTCTTGCCTTTTTTCGAATTCCAAATTTATACATCCTATTACTTTGCTTTTGTAGAATATTGGAATCGCTAATTCCGAGTTAATATTTTTTCTGTACTGTATGTAGTCTTTGTCCGATGTTACATCTTGTAGTGCGATTGTTTTTTTATTTTTTATAGCTTTATTAACTATTCCTTCCGGTGCAATTTTTCGTATTAAAAGGTCTCCATTTTCTTGTATTGCATAAAATGAATATTCGTCGGATTTTTTGTCTAAGCTCGTGATAATGAAGTCGATATGTTGGCAATCGAGATTCTCTTTTATTATAGAATTCAAAATTTTGATCGTATCTTTTAACGAAAGAGCGTCCGTGAGTTTTTCATAAACCTTATTCAAAAGTTCCAACTGATTTATTTTTTCTGACTGCTTAAGCATTTCAACCGTCTGTTAAGTCAGTTTTGATTGTATCAGTAGGTTGCGTTTTTGTAAATTTTGCCAGCCAATTACGAACCGTAACCAGAGTTATCGGAATGCCTAGTAATAGATCAATCCCAAGTGCTTGGGTGTTTGATTCAAATGTCTTTAAATTTGTTTCTGCGGTCGTGTTTTGTCGAAAAACCATTACTTTCTTGATTTCTCTTTTTATAAACCCTTCTACTTCTTTTATTTCTGCGACGATTTCTCGTATATCGGGGGACGCTTCTATTATAACCGCAAATACTTGGTCTTGAGTTTCTCTTGTTATAATTGTTGGAGCTATTTCTCTTATTTCAGAAATATAAACTCCTTCCGTTCCTTCCGGACTTAATCCTTTTGCCAGGCTTTCACCTAACTTATCGTCGTGAGTTATTACCAATAAAGTTTCCATTTTTGTTTAAAAAGGGATGTGATTTTATCCTTTAATTGGAAAATTGTCAAGTAACTATCTCGAATTGATGTTTTGAAATTGGGCTGTATCTGAAAATTTCATGATACGGAAAGCCTTTTGCATCTGATAAGATCATGGGTTTCCTACCTGATAATCTTCCCAGTATTTGAGCTTCTTCTATCTCATCTATCTCCTGTTCTGAGTGAATTATAAGAAAAAATTCTCTAATTTTATCTTCTGTTTCCCTGATTACAGTCATTAATTCTTCGAGTTTACGATCTCGATCTTCTTCCGGAACGTATAAAATTGCTCCTACAACAGGTTCAACCAAATCTCTCACCTTCCCTGTAATTTCTTTTAATTCAATAGGAATAACCGTTGTTGTGACGTTTGTGATACTTATGTAATCTTCTATTCCCTGTTGTATTGGCTCTGTAGGAACATTGGTCTCGTTTGCCAAAAGAAATTTCATATATTTATTTGGTGTTGCAAAGTTATTTA
>CAZGHH010000040.1:0-6234 GCA_964525485.1 uncultured Candidatus Peribacteria bacterium
ACTGTAATTTCCACCAAGAGCTTCCCAGCATTCCTCAGCCAAATGTGGAGCCATAGGAGCTATCAATTGAACCAAAATTTTTGCAGTCTCTTTATCAATTTCATCCTTTGAAGCAAAATTAACAAACTCCATTAAAGCGCTTATAGCAGTGTTAAATTGGAAAGCCTCAATGTCGGTTGTCACTCTTTTGATTGTTTTATGAAGAAGATTTTTTGTCTCGTCGGAAATCGAATTATTGGAAATTGCATTTTCGGGAATTTCATTTGCAGAGATCATGTCCGAGCTCGCATCATTTACCAAATTCCAAAATTTATCTTCAAATCTCACGATGCCCATAATGCCTTTATCATTCCAGTCTCCGCCTTGCGTGAAAGGTCCCATAAACATCAAATACATGCGGAAAACATCACTTCCATATTTTTCAACAAATTCATCAGGACTCACGGTATTTCCTTTTGATTTACTCATTTTTGCTCCGTCCTTTGTAATCATTCCCTGATGTACAAGCCGTTTGAATGGCTCTTTGAAGTTAACGAATCCCAAATCATTCAAAGCCATATTTATAAATCTCGCATACAATAAATGCATACACGCGTGCTCAGGCCCACCAATATACATATCTACTGGAAGCCATTTATCGGTAATTTTTTTATTAAAAGCTTCTTTTGCATTCGCTGCGACTTTTTCAGGTGTAACACCCATAGAAGGGTATCTCAAATAATACCAAGATGAACAAACGAAAGTATCCATTGTGTCGCTCTCGCGAGTCGCTTCACCTCCACATTTCGGACACGCGACATTCATAAAACTCTTTGAATAATACAAAGGCGATTTGCCCTGTCCTTGTAATTTAAATTCAACATCCAAAGGTAGTTCCACAGGTAGATCCTTTTCCGGAACAGGGACTTCACCACATTTTTCACAATAAATAATTGGAATCGGCGCGCCCCAATATCTCTGGCGTGACAACAGCCAATCACGAAGTTTGTAATTCACGGTTTTTTTGCCGACGCCAATTTCTTCTAGCCAGTCAGCCATTTTTGGTAATGCTTCGCGATTGTTCATTCCACTAAATTCTCCAGAGTTAAATAAAATCCCATCATCGGTATAAGCAGTCTCAAAATCTTTCGGATTGATCACTGTCCCATCCTCCGAAATAACAAATTTCAAAGGAATTCGATACATACGTGCGAATTCAAAATCACGGAGGTCGTGTGCATCGGCCATCACTACACCAGTCCCATACATAAGGGCAAAATTAGCCATGTACACGGGAACGCGCTCACCATTCGCTGGATTAATAACATCAACTCCGAGATAACATCCGAGCTTGTCTTTTCCGCCTTCAGAAGCCCTTTCTATTAATGTTTGCTTGTCGATTTTGTTGCGGATTTTTTTTACTTCAGCCTCGTATTTTGTGCCACGTGTAAATTCGGAAACAAGCGGATGCTCAGGCGCAATAACAACAAAAGTGACGCTATAAAGAGTGTCACATCGTGTCGTATAAGCGACCAATTTATCTACAGAAAATTTTCCTTTGAATTCATCCGCTAACGCGAAATCGATCTCAACTCCATGGCTTTTGCCAATCCAATTCTCTTGCATGAGGCGAGTTTTCTCGGGCCAATCCAAATCCGTATAATCCAAAAGTTTTTCAGCATACGAACTCAAATTAAAGAACCATTGTTCCAAATCTTTTTTTGTAACTTCAGTACCGCAGCGGTCACAAGTGCCATCCTGTACCTGCTCATTTGCGAGCACTGTCTGACATGATGAACAATAATTCACCCCTTGTTTTTTCTTGTATGCTAAGCCTTTTTTATAAAGTTGTAAGAAAATCCACTGAGTCCATTTGTAGTACTCAGGTGATGAAGTCATAACCATTTTGTCCCAGTCGTACATTGTTCCCATTCGCGATAATTGCTGAACCATTTTTTCAACATTCGCTTTAATCGAATCACGTGGATGGACACCGGTCTTGATTGCATAATTCTCAGCAGGAAGCCCAAAACTATCGAAACCCATTGGTTCCAAAACAGTGTAACCTTTCATTCTCATATACCTCCCATGACTATCAGCAGGCGCAAAATTATACCAATGCCCTATGTGTAATTTATCTCCGGATGGATACGGAAACATCACTAAATTGTAGTATTTTTTATCTTCCGGGACTTTTTCTAGATCTAATTTATAGAGGCCGGTTTCTTCCCATTTTTTCTGCCACTTTTGCTCAACTAAAGGGGCATCATATTTCTTGTCTTTCATGCCCCGAATGGTAATGGAAAGAAACCCGTTTTACAAGTTAAAAAAGAGAGAAATTATCCCTGTTGAATTAATTAATTTGCGACTGTATCGACCACATCATTCACAGTAGTTTCATCTACGCCACTTTCAACAACGAAGGATTTTAAGACAGTGGTAATATCTTTTACGGAGCTGATTATCTCAGTGACTTTTCCATTATCGTCTATCACCGGGAGCATTGAAACTACATGAATGGAAGAAGTGCCGTCTTTATTTTTAAATCTATAAGGGCCAACGCCGTTTTTTGATTTTCCTGAATTTAAAACATCTGTGTATGATGCTACAAAATCCGGAAGATCGTCTCCGTCAATATAAGAGAAAAAATTCTCATCGTCCATTTCGTCCAAACCATACCCATAATCTCCAATGAAATTTTTACTCAAGAATTTTGTTTTGCCACTGGCTTCCAATACAAAAATTGGTAAGGATTTTTGATTTGCCAATTCTCTATACGATTTTTCCAAAGCATCGGTGTTTACGCTCTTGGTATTTTCGGAATGACCTTCTTCAGGAGCATGATTACCATTTTCACTGAAATACACGCTATGACCTTTTTCTTGCTCGTGTAATGTAAAACTTAAAACATCTGATTTAACGAAATCTGGAGAGGGCTTTTCAGAATCCATGAAAACAAGCATTGAAATAAACGACACAAGAAAAATAGAAAGCGCCGCCACTGCAATTTTATTGTTTTGGGTGAATTGGAGCATATTTGTTTTTGTTTCAAATCTTAATACACTATTATAAAATAAAAGGACTTAAAAGTCAATACTTAGACAAACAAAGAGAAGTAAAAAGTAAAGAAGTTAAAAGATCACAAAACTCGCTTAAAGAACTCTATAAAAGTCCGGGAATATTCCCACTACTGTCAGGTGGATTTAAAGATGAATCAACTTTTAGGTTAGGAGCTGTTTGTAGGGGAGCCGTTTGAATAGAAGAAGTAGTGACATCATCATCAGTATGAATTTCAACATCTCTGGCGGAAACTTCTTTCTGTGAAGTCAAATCCAAGAACGTAAATGTCCAAACTGCATAAGAAAATATATCAATAACGCCTCCTAAATAAGCCGCCAACAAAAGTGAAGCGACGCCAAGAATTCCAAAAACGATCAAGATTGCGATATTTAATGCAAGAGAGGCTAGGTAACCTCCCAAAAGAAGCAAAATTCCTGGGATGAAAAACACCAAAACAGCTTGGATCACAACCCTGACGCCGATTATCACCATCAGTATCGTAATCAAAAGAGTTTGTTGCCAACTCAAGACGACAAGTTTAATACTCTTCTTCATTGAAGAGATAATCCCTTCGCCATCTATAATTACATACATATCGGCATAGGTGAATAAAAGTTTCAAAAACAGTCCAATCAGGGTAGCTACAGCAAATGGGATAACAAGTAATTTAAAAATTTCAACGTTCAAATTTCTAAGTACAAAACCGGCTTCTGTTACCATCGCGAAAGGTCCAAAAGTTTTTAATATCAAGTGTAATTCAAAAAGAGGCAAAGATGAGAAAAGTCCGTGTTTGATTCCAACGCCAAGGCCGGATTTTTGTCCATTTCTGGCCCTTGCAAGAGCTTGTACGGCAGCGGCCTCGCAAAAAGCCGGTGAATAAGTCCACAGAAGAAAAATAATAACGGATACAATTATTAGAGGAACGGTCAGGGAAGCATGAGTACTGATAAAATCCCATCCAAAATTCACAACATCACGCATAAAAGACGTCTCTGAATTATCAAATAGATAAGATTTTTTAAAGGCAAAAATCTGATAAGCTACATATCCGACTCCAACAGACGTCGTCAAGATTGACGGGATAAAACCAAGCCAATAAACAATTCTCTTGTTAGCCTGCGTATACTTCCAAGAATCGGCTATGATTTGTTTGTAGTCCATGCTCAAGATTCTAGCCACAAGTTTTCCCCTTGTCAAAAAACAGGTTATTTGGTAAACTTCTCCTGTTGAAATTCCCGAACGGGAAATTTTTTTACCCCAAATTAAAAAATAATCATAAATAATATGTTGAGATCAGAAAAAAAGAAGGTAATAACTAAGTTTGCTACTCATCCAAAGGATACAGGATCACCACAAGTCCAGGTAGCTATTTTGACCGAGAGAATCAATAAATTGCAGGAGCATCTTCTGACTCACGGCAAAGATAATCACTCAAGAAAAGGGCTTTTGGAAATGGTAGGTAAAAGAAGAAGACATTTAAATTATTTGAGACTTCACGACAAAAAAGCATATGAAGAATTATTAGGTTCTTTGAAATTAAAAGCGATCAGTCAAGCAACAACAGCAAGAAAGACTGTTAAAAAAGGACCAAAGAACGCAAAAGTAGCAAAAAAAGTCACGAAAAGTGCGGCAAAAGCGGCTGTAAAAGCTGAGAAAAAAGCGGTAAAAAAAGAGAAAAAAGTCGCAAAAAAAGCCGCTACAAAGGCAAAAGTAAAGAAATAAAAGTTCTTTAAAATAGCCAGTCATCTAATGGCAGGCAATAATATTCACCCCCACGACTTACTTTAAACGAAAGTTTTAAGTTGCAGGATTGAGCAGGCCTTTTGGCCTTGAACTTCGGTTCTTTCCTTTTAGACCTGTTCAATCTTGTCACTTAAACTTCTTTGATGTTTGTCTGGGATTATTAACCAACAAACATATGAGTTCAAAAGAATTCAGCATGGAGTTAGCTGGCCGAAAATTTTCTTTTTCGGTAAGCCCGCTTCGTACATTCGCAACAGGTCACGTTGAAGCCAAGCTTGGCGACACTGTGATTATGGCAAACGCAATGGTTAGCGACAAAGGTAAGGAAGGAGCAGACTTCTTCCCAATGACAGTTGATTTTGAAGAAATGATGTACGCTGCTGGAAAGATAAAAGGCAGTAAATTCATCAAACGTGACGGACGTCCTTCAGAGAACGCGGTATTAACATCTCGTCTTATTGATCGTCCTATCAGACCTCTTTTCCCAAAAGGAACGACAAACGAGGTAGCTTTAACTTGTACTGCGTTATGCGTGGACATGGAAGTGGACCCAGGCACTACAGCTCTTAATGCAGCTTCAGCTGCATTGATGATCACAGGCGCGGAATTTGCAGGTCCTCTTGCGGCAGTGAGAATGGGATACGTCGAAGAAAATGGAACATGGAAATTAATTATAAATCCTACTTACAAAGAATGTTCAGAAGGTAAATTGAACCTCGTAGTAGCCGGAACAGCTGATGCCATCACTATGGTGGAGGCTGCTGTGAATGAAGTTTCTGAGGAGGTTATATTGGAAGCTCTTGAAATGGCTCACGCTGAGATCAAAAAGATTTGCACTCTTCAATTGGAATTTGCTGATTGGTACAAGAAAGAATTCAATGTTCAACCAATTGTACTAGAAGTCAGAGGCCCATCGGAAAAAGCTGTTGAGGCTGTTTCTGCTATCGTCACAGACGAAATGCTCGATGGAATCAAAGGAATGACAAAGAAAGAAGTGAAAGCAAAGATTCACGAGATCGAAGATATTGTATTAGAAAAATTAGCAGATAAAATCCTTGGGAAATATGAGGAGAACGAAGAAAAATTCTCAAAATCTGAACTTAAAGAAATTATTAATTCTAAGTTCGAAAAGAGAATGCGTTTCAACATCCTTAATAAAGGAACTCGTTTGGACGGAAGAAAAGAAAACGAGATCAGACCGCTATCGAGCGCAGTCGGAATTCTACCAAGAACTCACGGAACAGGTTTATTCAATAGAGGAGAAACTCAGGTTCTCACAATTACTACACTTGGTGGACCAGACGACGCTCAGGTGATCGACACTATGGATGACGATAGAGAGAAGAGATATATGCACCACTATCATTTCCCAGCTTATGCTACAGGTGAAATCAAAGCATCTCGTGGACCATCAAGACGTGAAATCGGACACGGAGACCTCGCAGAACGCGC
>CAZGHH010000041.1:0-5851 GCA_964525485.1 uncultured Candidatus Peribacteria bacterium
TTTAAAAAAAATAATAGATGGAAATTTTTGTGCTTGTAATATTAACTTTGCTTAACGGACTTTTTTCGTTGTCTGAAATTGCGTTTGTTTCCGTTAAAAAATATAGATTGGAAAAAATTGCTTCTAACGGAAATAAAAATGTACAAATAGTATTGGATTTGCTTAAGACTCCTGAAGCTTTTCTCTCTTCGGTACAGGTTGGAATTACATTAATAGGTATTATTGCCGGTGCTTACGGAGGTGCCACTCTTACCGAGGATTTAGTTCCTTATGTTGCTCGTATTCCTGTGCTTGGTGAATATGCTTATGGGATTTCTTTTGTTTTTATAGTTGCTTTAATTACATATTTTACAATTGTTTTTGGAGAGTTGTTGCCGAAAACTATTGCATTAAACTATTCCGAGAAAATCGCTTTGGCGATGGCGAGGTTTATTAAGATATTTTCCACTCTTACATATCCTTTTGTAAAACTTCTTTCTTTCTCAACAAAGTTAGTTGCGAATACATTCGGTATTAAAAAAGATAGAGCCGAGGATTTAAGTGAAGATGAATTAAAATATATTTTAAAGGTAGCTGGTAAGCAGGGAGTTTTGGAAAAAGAGGAAACTCAAATGCATCAAAATATTTTCTTTTTTTCAGATCAAAAAGCAAAAAATTTACATACTCCGGCGAGTGATATTGAGTGGATTGATATAAATCATTCAATTGAAGATATTGAGAGGCAGATAAAGGAAAGTCCCTATTCTAAGTTCCCGATATGCGACGGGACTCTGGATAATATAAAAGGGATTATTACTGCTGAGGATTTTTTTGAAAGAAGAAGGCAGAAAAGATTTTCAATTAAAAGAATTTTGAACGAGGCGATATTTATTCCTGAAAATATGAACGCTTTCGATATTTTGAAGGTGTTTAAAAAACATAAACAATATGTTGGGATGGTGGTGGATGAGTTTGGTGAAGTGGAGGGGATTATTACTATTCATGATTTGATAGAGGCTATTATGGGGGATTTGCCGGATGAGGAGGATGAGTTTGATCCAGAGGTTGTAAAACGTGATGATGGCTCTTTTTTGATTGATGGTGCTATTCAAATCCATCAATTAAATCGTACTTTTGGGGCTAAAATTTTTAATGAGAAATCTGTTGATTATACGACTTTGGCCGGTTTTATAATTTGTCATTTACAGGAACTTCCGAAGACGGGTGATAGATTTGAATATAAAGGACTCTCTTTTGAAATCGTTGATTTGGATGGAAGGAGAATCGATAAAGTTTTAATAAATAAGGGGAAACTTTAACTTGCATTGGAAAAATGTTTCAGGCGTGGTATTTTCTTCACACTTGATTTTCATTAACCCTCAAAACTATGATTCAGGATCAGATATCGTTGATGTTGCAGGAAATTGCAAAATTAAAAGAGAAATTGAAAGAAATAAAAAAGGATATAAAGCTCGAAGAAAGGATCGAAAGTGAGCAGTACGAAGAATTAAAAAAAGCTTTGAAGGAGATGAAGGCGCAGGTGAAAGATTTCGAAGAACAAGAGATGGCGGAACTTCGCAAAGAAGAGTCTTATGCGAAATTAAAAGAGCTGAAAATGAAGGCTGAGGAGGATATTGCCACAGCGAATGAAAAACTTTTCAAGGCTATCTCACAGTTGCCGCCGAAACCTTTTGAGATGAACGTGGATCTCGAGGCCGGACCTGTGAGAGTGCAGGTGATTCCTGATATGAGAATTTTCTTGAATGGAAAAGAAGAGAAGAAGAGGACGGCGTAGGTTTGTGAAAGTTTTGTCTATAAATTGAAAATCGTGAATTGATGGCTGTGTTTTAGTTAATTTTTAAAAATTTATACAGAAAAAGCTCCCCGATCACGAGGAGCTTTTAAATTTCAAAAATTTATTTCTTTTTTCTCCAATGTTTCCAGAGTTTACGGACGACCCATGTGAGGATGCCCAAGACTGCGATCACCGGAATGTAAACGACCAACCATATCAGTCCGTTCACGACCCCCTGTCCAGTGCCGAGGAGTGATCGGAATGCATCTTTCATAATTGCGATCGGTTTCCATTGATTGCCTTCATCTACTATCGGGAGCTTTGAAGGATCTGTGGATAGATATACTGTCAAACTCGACATGTCGACGCTTTCTTTGAGATATTTCATTCGACCTTCGATCATTTCGATCTGTCCGCGGACATTCATCAATTCTCTTTGTACCGCTAGTACATCCTCGATTTTGTATGCATCTTTCATGATTGCTAGAAATTGTTCTTCGGTTGCTTTGAGATTTTTTAATTGAGAATCGAGGTCCGTGTATTGTTCTGTGATGTCTTGTCCGGAGATGTTTTGGCTTTGAATTTCACCGAGTGTTTTTACGTATTCTATTGTTGTATCAAAAATTTTTGATGGAACTCTTATCGTGACCGAACCGTCAACTGAAAGATCTGATTTATCTATATTTGTGTTTACTACAAATCCTCCATTTTTTTCCGCGTAATCTGTGATCGTTTTTGCTGAAGTTGGAACGTTTTCAACTCTCATTGATACGTATCCTGTTTTAATAATCATTCTCTCCTGAGAATCTTGCGCTGAAATATCTGCGTCACCTCCTCTTTGATAGCTCTCTTCGTATGCAATATTCATTGTTTTTGTATTGTATCCCATGTCTGAAGCCGGCATGGCTGCAATTGCAGAACTTCCGGAGTAATCCGCTTCGTATGAATATTTTTCTCCAATTGGAGATATCCCGATTGCAAAAAGAATGCTACCAATCAATACAATCAGTGATACAATTACGACCCATGGTTTGATTTGCCAATGTTTTTTCATAGTGATTTGGGTAAATGGAAATAAAGTTGTTTGATAGTGCGCTGAATGAAAAGCGCGTTTTTCATCATATATCAAAAAACGTTGTTCAACAAATACTTGTTTGAATGTAGAACTTGGCGGTGTTTTGTAAAGCAAAATGTGTCACCAAAAGAGATGTCGTCCTTGACCCGCCTAACCCATTTGCGGGGCAACGCTAAAGAAGTCACTGATTTCGTTTGATTAAATTGTGAAAATTCCATATGCTGACGATTGATAAGTTGCGGTTTTAATACTATACAACTGATACAGTCAAAAAAATTGCGAATGCCCTCGGCGTTTTGATTGATGATTTAATAAAATAATCTCTAATATGATGAAAAAAAAAGTTATTGTTATTTTAGGACTCGTTTTATTGTTGGGCGGAGTTTGGTTTTTATTTGGGAAAAACATAATTGGAGGAGATTCGAGCAAAGAAGAAAAAAATGTAGAAAGTACATATAATCTTTCTAAAGAATATTTAGCGTTGCGTTATCGTACCGATAATCTTTTAATTAATGCTAAGGAATATGCTGACTATTCAAGTTGGGATAAAAATATGACAGTCTTAATTAGAGACTGGGAAAATTTAGGCAAAAAGTCAGAAAAACTGGAAGAGTCTGCTAAGAAAACTGCAGAAATGGCCTTAAATAATTTTAAGCCGATTCAAACGGCTCAAGCCTATTCAGCTAAAGAAATAAGTGATATTTATGATAAAGCACCAAAATTTAAAGGAATTGCCACTCTCGCTAAACATTTGGGAGTGGACGCCAAAAAAGCTCAGCTTATTCTAAATCAGGCGCAAGATGAAACTACGGCACAGGGCTGGACTGAAGCCGGAGATTCTCTTCAGAAATTGGAAACTTCGGCCGTAGTTATAAAAGATGGTTGTAAGGTAGTTGGTTATGTGGGAGGGGTAGTTATAACTGCTGGGGCGGCAGGAGGATTTGCAGCTGTGGGAACATTAACTCAAGTCACAACAGTGGTTGCGGGAGTAGATTTGGCATTGGAAGTTACAGAAGATGGAGCCCAAATTGCTTTTGGAGGTAAAAATAAAGTGTCCTCTTTTGTTAAAGATGTGAGAACCGTGACTGAACCGATTGCAAACGTTTTAACAATCACCAATGTTCCCAGTAATCTTGGAACGGCTTTTGGCAAATTCGATAGTGTGATGGTTGGATTGGAACAATTTAGAGAATCAGCTCAAGAAGGAAAAGTGGTGGGAGTGGATCTAAGAAACTTTGAATATCATCCGCCTTTTCAAGTTATAAAGAAAACGAAATATCCGGGGACAGTTACGGTCGCGGAAATGGAAAAAGCTGAAGTAGAAGAATGGCTTAAAAGTCTTAATAAAGAGTATAAGCCGACGACTCAAGAAGAAGTGGAAGAATTTTTGCAAAGTCCAACTAAAGAAATCGCACAAGAAAAAATAGTTGAGGAAAAAGAAGTAGTTAAAGAAAGAACTATAAATACAGATAAGACTCAAAATCAGATTTATAAGATTGTTAATGTAAGCCAATCGTCTTACATGATGGATGCCTGTCTTTCTTCAACTTGTTGGGACGACCTGAATGCTAATCCGGCAGAAGATAGAGATTTGGGGGGAATTTATACTATGGGCAAGGTTTTTGCCAATGGAGAAAGTTTAAGAAGCGGATTTCGTCTATCAGACGTAAAAGCCTCCGGTAAATTAAAAGAGACATCAGCCAATAGTTACAAAATCACTATTTATTTGGCAATAGCACCTTTTGAAGGACCAAAACATACAACAATTAATTATGGTACTTGGTTGAGTGAATCGATAGAAATTGAGGCAAATTATGGAGATGAACCGGTGATTGAATGGGATGGAACCAGCTTAAAACAAGTTCAATAGTTTTAATATAAATAAAGGAATAATAAGAATCAAAAAAAATATGAACAAAAAAACAACAATAATCACACTTGTACTGATATTGATTTTACTAATCTTCGGATTTTTCATATTTAGGTCCAGGTCCGAGACAACCGACAATTCGAAAGCGACGGCTAACAATCCGACCGTTTTACAGAGGGACGAAAAAGAACCTAACTTTTTACTGGACGGATTTCCGATTGATAAAGTGCCACTATATAAAATGGATAAAATCAGTTCCAGTAAAATTTTTGTCAACACCGATCCAAAAAATATATCCGAGTTTAATGAAACTAAATTTGCTTATTTCAATGTAGTTCTTGAGACAAATGCCAGTAAGGAAGAATTTTTAAACTATTACAAAAAGTTGTTTGAAAGCCCGATTACCGATGAGTATGAAAATGAAAATATGGTTAAGGGAAAAATAGGGGAATACAAGGTCTCGGCAGCTCATTATGAGTCGGGTAATAACGGCTATATTCAAGTGCATTTGCCAGATTATGCCGATGAAAGTCTAAATGAGTATTATATGGATTTTCCAAAAATAATTGAAGCAAACGAGGGTTTGGTTGAACATGAAAAATCTTACGGATTGCTAAATCAATCAGGTGGGCAGACGGAATACACAAAATATTTTACAGTCATCGACAGCGGAGATAAAAACAATGACGGTAAGGACGATGTGGATGAGTTTTTGGTGCTTGAAACGAAATACAAAAATCAATTCCAAGAAAAAACCGAATATAGCTACGACGAAAAAACCGGAACGATGAAATGGCAAGATGGTGGTTACGATTCAACTCTGTCAATTTCTCGAGATCATGGTCGAATATATTTGATGTTAAGAAAAGGATTGGATAAATAATTTTATTAATATAACAAAACAATATGATGGAAGAAACAAATCAAAACAATGTAATTGTGCCGATGCCAAGAATCGGAGATAAGGCACCAGCTTTCAAAGCAGTGACAACACAAGGCGAAATAGATTTTCCGAAACAATATGAAGGTGGTTGGGTAATTCTTTTTAGTCACCCGGCAGATTTTACTCCGGTCTGCACTTCGGAGTTTATGACTTTCGCTAGTTTGGAAGAAAAATTTAATGCTGCTAATT
>CAZGHH010000042.1:0-5707 GCA_964525485.1 uncultured Candidatus Peribacteria bacterium
TATGGCTCCACATTTGGCTGAGGAATGCTGGGAAGCTCTTGGTGGAAATTACAGTATTTTTGATTCCGATTGGCCTGAATTTGACCCTACTTTAGCGAAAGATTCTGTCGTCACTTACGGCATACAGGTAAACGGAAAATTAAGAGGGACCATCGATGCTCCAGCTGATGCCGGCAAGGAAGAAGTTTTGGCTCAGGCTCGAGGCGTTTCAAATGTTTCGAAATATTTGGAAGAAGGAAAAGTCGTAAAAGAAATCTTCGTACAAGGAAAGATCGTCGGGTTTGTGGTGAAGTAGAGTCTTGGCACTTGTTATATTGAGCTGACCACGTTTTGTATCCAGATGAGGTCTTTTGTCGGAGGATATGTTTTTATGCGCGATGTGACGCCGGCTGAGACGGTCGTCTGGACTGTGATCGATTGGTTTTGCTGTTCGGTTGGGAGATTTTCTTTTTCTTTAGTCGATGGCTCAAGAGTCATTACTATCGTGACACTTGGATGGATCTGAACTGCTTTTTCATCGAATGCTTTGTATGGATCCTCTGTTGGAGTAATTATAAAATGAATGTCTTTTACATTGCTACGGAACGGAGAAATTGGTGTAAACGCTGAAGAAATTGAGAAAGTATTACTGCTATCTTTTTTCGACACATATTCATTTAATCCAGAAATAGCGTCGTATGGGGGTATACTTGCAATCTCACATCCAGTTGGCTCGTTGCAGAAAAATCCATCTATAACTCCATTACTATCTGTATCTTTCCCTGTCAAACGAAGAATTGAAAGAATGTGGTCACTAGTATTTATACTTTGAGTTTTGATTATTGTTTTATTCCTTCCGTCTTTTGATATTAAATATAGCTCTGGTTGATCATTTTTATTATCATTAATTGCTGAAACGTTCGCCTCGTTGACACCGTCGTACGGATTTTTCCCCATATCTTTATCAACCGATAATGAAAATATAGATACTCCCCCTGGGCAATCTATCTTTTTACCATCTTCACCTAAACATTCAACGCCTAAATCAGCAGCATTATACCCTTGCATAAAAGTACCATCGTCTTTCAATCTATATCCAGGATCATAAAACCTGCTAGCATATACTCCGCGATTTATTCCGTAATATCTATCAGTTGCTGCAATTCCTCCTTCTGTTCCGTTTGCGTCGCTTGTTATATTAAAATATTCTTCATAATCCACTGTTCCATTTCTTATTTCATTCGCAATATTCTCCATGATTACACGTGCGTCTTCGTATAGAGCTGAATAACTATCTGTAGATCTTTGTGATTGTGATATATTCAAGAAGAATGTAGCTGCGATAACTGACAGCATTCCAAAAACGCTTGCTGCGATAAGTGCTTCCATCAATGTAAAACCTCTTTTATTTAGCATAGTTCGTGATTATCGATGTAAGTACGTATGTGTTTACTTGTGATTTACTTTCCCACTGTATCTTTGCCGTAACTTTATATTTATCTGTATTCCCAGCAGTTACTTCTTCAAAGGTTATCATGCGATAAAATTGTGGACTTGATTGAGTTCCTGTGTGTGTATATATATTTGTTTGCCCCAAAGGGGTTAATTTTAATTCAAATTCTGGATCTTTTGTTCCGTCTGATAATTCTAATTGCGCAGACAGTTTCTCCTCTAAGAAAAATTTCCATCCAGAAGCTGCATTTTCTCTATTTAATATATAGTGTTTATCTTTTTCGAAACGTTGTGTACATGCCGTCCCGTTATCTGCTATACATCTCCAATCTGTAGCTTTCGTGCTCGGATATTTCAGCCAATTTGTGTTTCTTATCGTTATTACTCCTTCTATTCCTTCGCGTGCCAAATTTTGAGCAATCAAATAATCTTTTGAAATTGCATTGGCTTGCATGACTGAAATTATCACTGTAACTGCCGCAACTCCTGCCATTACTAGCGCTGTCAGGGCCGTGATAACTTCTATCAATGTTTCTCCTTTTTGTTTATTGAGCAAAAATTTCATCTAAATTGTTTATTACTTCTGGGTTACCAGATTCTTTGAATAAAACTATATAACTCACTCTATCCGTATCGACCAAGTCTGTTATTTCCAGAATTGCGTATCTTTTATCAAAATACGGTTCTATTATTGAGAAATTTGCAGTGGTTGGCTTGTAGAAAATCGTCATTGGTGATTGAGCTGAAGTTGTATCATCTTTCGACTTCATCAGCTTATATGCGCCACTATTCGCAGGGACTGTGTATGTTTTGAATGGATGATCAGTCCCACCGTCATATTGATTATTATTATTTGTATCCCCAAAAATCATAATTGAATTTGTCGATCCATTCGCTGTTATCACTGCACCGTATTGCGGAGCGACTTCGATTGGGGCTGGTTTATTTGAAAGGGCGTAATTTCTTATTGTTCGTAAAATATTTGCAGTCTCATTTACTACCCCTTTGAATCTAAATTGATCCTGAGATTTCATCATACTGTTCAATGCCGCTATGGCTAAAAGCGATATTACTACTATCACAAGCAATAATTCTATCAAAGTGAAGCCTTTTGTTTTGAATGAGGGTCGAAGCATAAACCAATTATATTATTTAGCTCCCTTTACAACAAGCACGAATTCGCCTTTCGGTTTTTTCTGTGTGAAATGTTTAATAGCTTCAGAAATTTTCATACGCAAAGTCTCTTCGAAAATTTTCGTTAATTCACGACAAACGGCTATTTCGCGATCGCCCAAATATTCCAATAAATGTTCTAAAGTCTTAACGATTCTGTGGGGAGATTCATAAATAACGAGCGTGCGTTCTTCTGTTTGGATACTTTTTAATAATGTCTGGCGGCCTTTTTTTAATGGGAGGAAGCCCAAATACACAAATTTATCCATAGGAAGTCCGCTAGTCACGATCGCTGTGAGTAGCGCTGACGCTCCTGGGATCGGAACTATTTTGATCCCTTCCTCTATAGCTCGTCTTATTAATGAATAAGCAGGATCGGAAATCCCCGGAGTCCCTGCATCTGACACAAGAGCTACATTTTTCCCTTCTTTTAATTCTCTGACAATCGACTCTAATTTCGCGTCTGTTGAATATGAATGAAAACTCGTAAGTGGAGTTTTAATTTCATACTTTTGCACAAGAATGTGTGTATGACGTGTATCTTCCGCAGCTATTAAATCCACTTCTTTTAATGTGCGAAGTGCCCGTAACGTAATATCTTCTAAATTCCCTATTGGTGTTGAAACTATGTATAACATTATATTTGAAAAATTATTTTATTGGTTTTGGAGCCGAGATGCCTGGGCCTTTTATATATAAAGGTTCTATAACTTCTTCTTTTTTCAAATCCTTTTCGTGGATGGAAAGAATTGATTCACCAAATGTTTTTTTTGATTCAATTAATTTTATACCTTTAAATAATTTCTTTTGATCAGGCAGTAATTCTCCTGAAACTTTTTTAATTCCTTTTTCTTTTAATACATCAACAGCTTCTTCCACTTTATAAATCACAGGTTCCGATTTCGCTGTTAATTGCACATACACCTCACTTCTCCCTGCAAATAGAACAATCACATCAATTTCATCATCTTCATTCTTCGCACGTAAAAATTTAAAACTATCAATTCCGTAAACCGGAATTTTTTGCACATACGCAATAGCATTAGCAACACTCACCCCAACTCGAAGTCCTGTAAAAGACCCCGGGCCTTTCACCACTATTATTCTCTCCAAATCATCATATTTTATTTTTTTATTCTTCAATAAATCGTCGATTTCCGGCATCAGTTTTTCGGATTCATTGTTTTCCGAAATCCATTCTTTTTCTTTGAGAATTTTATCGTCCTGCAAGAGCGCTATTTGCGTGGTTCTCGACGCTGTATTAATAGCTAAAGTTACCATAATTTCGTTATTTCTATTCCTGTGTAGTAGTACTTTAGTATTTCTTTATAACTTTTTCCAGCGTTTGCCATTCCAAGAGCTCCACATCCGCTCATGCCCACTCCATGTCCCGCCATTGATTTCCCGCTACAATAAGGATCTTCAACAGACTGCAAATAAGGAGCGTCCCATTTCCAAACATCGTACGCACTCCTCGTGCGACCATCGTCCGAAGTAAAATATGGGGCTTTCACAAGCTGTCCGTTGTGAGTAATGACTTCCCCAGCTGTTTCTTCTACAGCTTTCACCACGTTTGGTGCGCGGCTTTCGAATCCATAACCCAAATATTTTTGACTTGTAGCCGGATCGTCTTCCAAGTAATAAGGCTTTCCCGGAAACTTGTCCGCATAGTGCATGTAGAATTTTGCATACGACC
Organism: uncultured Candidatus Peribacteria bacterium; assembly: GCA_964525485.1. Taxonomy (GTDB): domain Bacteria; phylum Patescibacteriota; class Gracilibacteria; order UBA1369; family LOWO2-01-FULL-3; genus DAONBD01. The sequence goes on from CAZGHH010000042.1 coordinate 4,301, forward strand.
TTGCCGCAATTACTATCGCTTTGATTTTTTCAATCGGAGTTGAATTTGTTTCTTCCGCCAAGCCCTTCAAATACGACTCGAGTTTGAGCTCATTTATAATCACATTATTCCCATCTATTATTTGATATTCAATCGCACCTCTGAATTTGTTGTCGTTATACGCGGAATTGTATGATGAAACTCTTTTCATGTTCACTATTTCTATTACCCCATCATCCGCTGTTGCCAATTTGATTGGTGCGATACTTTTGTATTCGTCATCTCTTGTGCTTGCCACATAATATCTACCTGATTTTGAAAGTGTTATTTTCGCCCCAGCTTTAAAAGTTTTTTCCGTTTTCCCTTTTGAATTTTTTATCATTAATTTCTCGTCGCTTCGCAGTATCGGAGCTTCGTTAAATGAAATTTTTACACGCATCGTTCCCCCGTCGTTTTCTTCCAATTCAGAATTCTTGACCGACTTATTTGGATCTATTGCATATGCTTTGGCTGAGGAACTTTTTGAAATTGTTGAAGTTGATGTTTTTGTGGTCGAACTTTTTGTTGGATTTGAATTTGTCGTAGTTGTTGAATTTGAACTTGAACCAATTATTTCTACCGGTAAAACTTTGTAATCACCGAGTTTTTTTCTACTGTTGATTACCGGTGCCAATTCCAAATCGATATCGGCCGCCTGATTTTTCGCTTTTATTTTAAATTTAAAAGTTGCTGTTTTACCTGATTTCGTCACACCATCTTCGGCATTAGCTAGACGAATACCAATCCTATCCGGAAATTCCAAAACCTCACGATATCTCGTTGTACTGGATAGCGTTAAATACGTGTGCTCGTTCCACTCCAATTTTCCTGTGTTTTTGAATTTGATTGTTAATGTTTTTTCTTCCCCGGCTTTTAATGATAGTTTTGAAATATCGGATTTGTCTATGTATGAGTAATCTTCTTTATATTTACTTGAGGACGATGAACTTTTCCCCATTAAATTTTTTGCCGTCCTAGCTATTGTCGCAAGTTTTTTGTCCAGATTTTTTCCCGGGCATGCTGTTCTCATCACGTCATTGTGCCCCATTACGTTTGGAGTTCGCTCTCCTCTAAATGAGCTTTTTCCCGTCGGATCTATGTCTAGTTTTTCTGATTTTATCGCTATTAATTTTGCCAATGAATCCAATACGGCACTCGGGACCCTATCATCTTCAAAATTCCCCAAAACAGCGATCCCTACCGATCCTATATTTCCCGGGCCCGCATGTCCTCCTACAACTCCATCTCCTCCGGCTCTTCCTTCATATACCCTTCCTTCCTGATCGATAATATAATTATACCCAATATCTCCCCACCCTCTCGTGACGGCATGGTAATAATATATATTTCTGATTGCCTGTTTCGGATTATCCAAATCTTTTGTTGTAG
>CAZGHH010000043.1:0-5333 GCA_964525485.1 uncultured Candidatus Peribacteria bacterium
CGTTTCGTCAGAAATTTGTGTAGGAGTTTCTTCCACCATTTGAATCGTAGGTTCTTGGATATTACTGATGTCTCCTGTTTCGAGGTTCATTGTTGGAACTTGTTCAGGTTCAGGAGTTGTTGGAGTTGATTGATTTTGTGTGTTTGGATCTAATGTATTATCGTCCATTTTATATTGTTTTTAAGGTTAAAATTCACCCTCTGTATCGAGGTCTGATATGTCTTTTGGAATAACCGCTTCGATCGCACCATACTGAGAATCTTCAACCTCAGGAATAATCAACGTTACCTGATCGCCGATTTCAGCTTTGTGATATGTAACAGAAGCGAGTAGTACTTTGTATGCTTTTGCATTTGCTATCACTTTGTATTGGCCGTCTTCATAAGTGAGGACTCCAACGACTTTTTTTCTTTCAACCGGCCCGATTTGTTTGTAAACGAACGAGCCATCAGCTTTGATCGTTAATTTCAAAACGTCTCCGGGAACAAGTTTGGATTTTGAAGCGTAATTTGCAGGTACAGGGAATGTTTTTTCGTTTTTATCCTGCATTTTTTCTCCGTCGAAAACTCCTTCAACGATCTTGTCTTCTCCGTCATCTTCGTGATCACTTGTATCTATTGCTTCGGCTTTTCGCGCATAGGAATTTTTATCGCCAGGGCCGACCAGTTCTGAGATCATTTGTTTTGCTGTTCTCAAACTACTCTCGGCTGATTCGAGCATTTCTTTTATAAGAGCTAGCTTTGAAGCTTGTGACATATTTGTGTGTTTATATTTATTTTACTTTATTTTATTTTACTGTTGTGATTATACCAGAAAATTGCGGTTTTTAAAATTACACCTAGTTGACAATCTTAAGTTTTTCTTTTGTATATAATTTTATCTCCGCTTTCACCACTTATACGTAAATCTATATATTCCAGAGATTCGTTGAATATATCTAGTTTTACCAAGGCTTTTTTTAGTTTTCTAAATTGGTCTTCGAAAGGTTTTTGTATGTCGAGCCAGATAATGAAGTATTTCTCTGTCTTAAGATGCAGTTCGCGCGGAATTACTTTGTATTCGGCTTCCAGGATTTTCATTCCAAATTTTTCTTTGAAATATGTCATTGCATTCAATATGTATTTCAATTTTTCCGGTTCGATTACAGTTCCATCTGTGTTGATAGGTTCTACTGTCTTTATTTTTATGAATGGAAGATTTGGGTCGTTTTCGTTTTCTTTGATAGCATATCCGATTGAACTTATCAGATATTTTTTGTTTGTTCCATTTTCCGCCATGTTTGTAATGTTGGCGACTATAGGATATTCCTCAAATTTAATTAAGATCGTTGATGGTAGATCTTTTGAAATTTTTACATCCTCTATTTCCGGAAATGTGCGCTGAATTTTTGCGATCATTTCAGATTTTTTCGCAAATATAATGTTTTTGTTTTTAAATGATTTTAATGAATCTGCAACTTTGGTCATTAACTCAGGAGTGTTCGTTTTGCTGTCTGTTTGCGGTTTTATTTCTTTAATTAATAAAAAATTAGAGAAGGCGATTGTGTATGTTAAAAATGCTACGACGCCAATTGTTCCCAATATCGCTGTTATTTTTTTTACTTTACTTGGAATTTTTGGAAACAATTTTCTTAATGAAAATGATTTTGCAGGGATTCTGTGGAAACTTGTCGGTCCTCCGGATCTTAAAAGTTTTTTTCGTCCAAATCTCGATGAAAATATCGGGCTTTTGCCGTACTGATATTTTGATCCTCTTCTGACTGCTAATTTTCTTTTTGTAAAAAGACCCATGTGTGCTTTATTTATAGCATGAAAATTAATGATTTGGAATCTGCTGTGAATTATCTGAAATCGTCCGTGTCGTATGAAGATATTGTGAAATATCGTTACGGAGAGGAGGTTTTTGATTTGAAAAGATTTTCTGCTTTTTTGGATGAATATTGTCCGGAATATAAAAAATTGAAGGCGATTCATGTGACTGGCTCGAAAGGGAAGGGGACGACGTCAAATTTAATTTATTCGTATTTAAATCGTGCAGGTTTCAAGGCCGGCGTTTTTAATTCGCCTTATATATTGAATATTACAGAGAGTATTGGTGTCGGGGGAAAATTTATTTCACTTAAGAATTTTATTAAGTATGTGAATGAGTTGAAAAAATTCAGAGAGCAATTTAACGAATCTCATAATTTATCTAAAGTTTCGTATTTTGAATTGCTGACAGCGATTGGGTTTAAATATTTTGTTGATTGTGGAGTTGATTATGTTGTTTTGGAAGTTGGATTGGGAGGAAGATTGGATAGTACAAATGTGTGCAGGCCTGTTGTGACAGTTCTAACGCGTGTAGAAAAAGAGCATACTGAAATTCTCGGCAAGACTTATACCAAAATTTTGAATGAGAAACTTGGAATTGTTAAGGAATGGAATGTGAAACATAAAGTGCCTTTGATCGTTGCTCCGCAGAAAAAAAATGTGAAAGAAAATATTTTGTCGCGACGATTGAATGTGCCTGTTTTTTTTGTTGAGAAAAATTTTGATAAACACGATGATAATTATTCGACTGCGTTGGTTGCGTTGTTGAATTTGGTAAATGTTGATTTGACGAAATTTGATGATGCGTATAGTGAGTTGAAAATGATTGGTAGGTTTGACGTGAGACGTTTTGGCCCTGTGGAAGCTGTTTTTGATATGGCTCATACTCCGCAGAGCGCTGAAATGTTAGTCGATAAATTAAACGAAAAATTTGGTGCCGATGCTGAATTTGTTTTTATTTTTTCAATGATGAAGGGAAAAGATGCGAAGGGATTTTTTGAAAAAATTAAAAAAATCAAATTAAGAAAAATTATTTTTACTTCGTCGCATGAGACGCGAAGTGAAAGTATTGCGGTGTTAAATAAAATTTTTAGAAAAACTTTTGACGCGTATGCAAAAAATATTGAAATTGAGTTGATTGATGATGTTGCGAATGCTTTTGAAAAAGCTCTTATTGCAGCGAAAAAAATAACTGGGTACAAAAAATGGGATCGTTACTTGGTAGTAACAGGGTCCCATTTTTTAATCAGCAAAATTTTGCGAAAAGTTTAAAGAAAACTATTTTCTAGCTTTCTTCACAGGTTTTTTTGCAACCTTCTTTGCAACCTTTTTTACAGGTTTCTTTGCAACTTTTTTCGCAACCTTTTTTACTGGTTTCTTAGCAACTTTTTTTGTTGCTTTTTTCTTGACTACCATAGGAGATGAGGTTAAAGGTTTGGACGTATTTCTTGTTTTTTTAGCCGCAAGTCTTTGCTCAAGAACCTTGCTCTTTCGTGCAACTGATTTATGTTTGTTGTTGCGTTTTACGAGCTTAGACTTCGGGCGAGTAGTGTTGTGGGTAGTTATCCCATGTTGTTTACTCGCGTGTTTGTTTGTCATAAAAAGGAATTTAAGATGTGTATAAGAATTACAAAAATCACATTAATTATTTGAAGCTACATTGTCAAGATTGTTGTGCAATATTATTTGTAGTTTTTGTTTGATAAAAAATGAGTGTATAATCGCGATTGACTTTTAACAGATTAAAAACAGATGCAAAAAAATATTCAGAAAGATGTAAAAAGAAATTGTGTCAATCACAATGATAAAAATTTTGTTATAAATTTTTATAAAATTTTGACATGACATTCTTTGAAGATTTTAGAAAATTAAAACAAAAGACTCCGCATATTGGAATTCGCGGATTCAAGAATACCGTGTGTGATTACAATGATTATTTGTATTTTTCGAAAATGTCTTACATGTGTTTTTTTGGTGATAAATTTTGGAATTCTTTTTATTGTACCGAGGGCGAGCAGTTGAAGGATTGTTGTGATTGTTCAACGTGTGATAAATGTGAACTTTGTTATGGATGTTTGGATTGCAAAGAGTGTTATGATGGCACTTATTTACAGGATTGCAGGAGGGTAAGTCAGTCGCTTTTTTGTTATGACTGTATCGGATGTAATAATTGTTTTGGTTGTGCTGGTTTGAGGCAGAAAAATTATTGTTTATTTAATGAACAGTTGGATGAAAAAACTTATAATGAAAAAGTTTTATAAGAAAAAAGATCTTCCTTGGCCTGAAAACTGTCCTGAATGTAGACAAAAACGCAGACTTGCTTTGAGAAACGAAAGAAAACTCTACAAAAGAACTTGCGATAAATGCAAAAAAGAAATTATTTCTACTTATCCGGCCGACAGCAAGTATATAGTTTATTGTCAGGAGTGTTTCTGGCAACATATTGGGTAGGACTGGGTACGAGGCTGAGAATGGATTGTGCACGAGAATAGGTAGAAAATTTGATGCGAGTTTGAACTGGAAAGGGTGGTAGTTAGATTGGTTTGAGTTTGAGAGTAGCTTGTGTTAGTCTTTCATACTCGATATAAATGCTGACACGAGTATTGAGAAGAGGTCTTTTTTATGGTATAATCCTGAAATGGAAACTAATGCTCAAAATCTAAGTGAAGGGGTGTTGATGCTCATCAAAGTTGCGCATGATAATGACAAAGGCGAAAGTATTTTTGAGCAATTTTTGGATACTATTCATGGAGTTATTCATGGAAATAGGTATTCTTTTGAAATTATCTCTCTTCACCAACATATTTATCTTTTGGCGTGGTGTAAAAGAAGTGATGTTCCCACTATGCAAGGACAGCTTTATGCAGAATATCCGCATTGCGAGATAGAATTTTTGAAAGACTATACGAATTTGGATTTGTCTGTGAGTGGTTTAAAATTTTCAGGAGCTGAATTGTTTATGAAAAAAAGTGATCTTTATCCTTTTAAAACTCATGAGCATTTTGATGGTTCCAGCATGGCTACGATTTTTTCGTTTCTGACGAAGACGTCTGAGACTGATCAGATTTGGATGCAAATTGTGGTTGATAGTGCTTTTGAAGAAGGGGAGTTTAGCTTTGGAAAGAAGATGAAGCTTAAATATAAAAGTTTTACGAATAAATTTGATTTAAGTAAATTTTTTAAAACTAAATCCAGGGATGCTGTATTGAAAAAAGAAAAGGAAGCTGCGATGGTTAAATTTGAAAAAGATACATTTAATGTTTCTATAAGAGTTGCTTATTTATCGCAGGATCAAAAAGTGGCGGAAAGCAGATTGAAAGCTTTGGGTTCAACTTTCTCGGTTTTTGATGAGCCGGATTTGAATGCTTTTAAAATGAGTGCTTTGACATCTTCACCTAAATTTTTAGCTGACTATAAAGGTAGAAAATTTGGCAATAATAAATTTATTTTGAATCAAAAAGAGTTGGCGACGATTTTTCATCTTCCGAAGGGAGCGAAAAATACTGTGCCGAATTTGGTCTGTAC
>CAZGHH010000044.1:0-5283 GCA_964525485.1 uncultured Candidatus Peribacteria bacterium
TGGTTTATTTACAAATCTGCAATTCAGCCCAAAAGATTTAAGAATTTTTTTAGAAAAATTTAAGAAATCTTTAAGAAAAAATTTAGAATTACCCTGTATATTAATAGCTGAAATGGCGAATGGGATTTTGCCCGAACTGTTCTTTAAATTTTCATTAAGTAAATTTTCAACTGATGTGCGAATGTCAGATTCTTTTGAGTCTTTGTCGATGGTATCTACGACTTGCGCGATTTTAATTGTTCCGCCAAGACGGTTCTGAAGTTTCTCAAGGTCGATGTTTTCTCTAGATTTGTCGCTGTCTTTCAGATTGAAAACTGCAAATTCCCAAACCAATTCAACAAAATTTTCTTTACCCAAAACTGCGTTTAACTCCTCTAAACATAAATTTTTAACCCTTCCTAATTCAAATGCGTATAGACCCATTTAATCTGTTGATATTTGCGCTGAGTATAATCGCTTCATTCCTATTTGGCTATGTGCTTTTTAGGTATGAAATGGCTTATGATTGCAAGAAGCCTATAGAGATTGTCGATGATTTAAGGTCCTTGTCTGATTGAAAATTGCGAATTTATTCTAAACCTGTCTTGTTTCTAATACTTTTTGATCCGAGATTTCTACCAAATAAATTTCTTATTGATCTTCTAGTATTTGGGATTGTGGGTGTTGTTTGTTGATTTAGTATTTCTTTTAGTTTCTGTGGATTAATTGTGTGAATTCCGCCACCGGCTAACATTATAGCCGTTGTTAGTGGGTCATATTTCAATGGTGGAGTTGGCGTTATTCCTTCCGTGATTGCTATTGATTCGTTTGGCATTTTATTTCTTTAATGTTTGGGCGACTATTGTTGATTATTATTCGGGTTTTGTCAAGACAAGTTCGGTTAAGTTTTGGAGAAAATTTGAATTGGTATTTTGGTTATAGTATTTTGCCCAAGCACTGAAAAATTTTAACACAAATTGTTATGGGAATGTCATTAAATAGAGTTCAATTAATAGGGAATTTAACTCGTGATCCGGAATTAAAACAAATTCCGGGAGGACAAACTGTTGCGACTTTTGGAATGGCTACAAATGCTAGTTGGACTGATGCAAGTGGAGAAAAACATGATAAAACTGAGTTCCACAACATAGTGGCTTGGAGAAAATTGGCAGAAATTTGCGGACAATTTTTGAGAAAGGGGAGCAAGGTTTTTATTGAAGGAAAACTTCAAACTCGAGATTGGGAGGCTGAGGATGGAACGAAGAGATACAGAACCGAGATCGTGGCTGAAAACATGATTATGCTTGATAAAAAAGGCGGAGAAAGCGGGGATTATGAACCACCGATGAGAAATGCTCCTGCCGATGATGTGGAATCGGCTGGGGCAAAAACAAGTGCGGCTCCGGCTGAAGGAGATGTGTCTATTGATGATTTGCCGTTCTAAATGGACTTGGAAATGCGGTTTTTGATAAGTTCGCATGTGTGTAAACTTTCAAAATTAATTAAAAGGCGCCCAACGGTTTAATATGGACGCCTTTTTACAATTCTCCCCACTTAAAGAAAGATTTTATTTTATTTTTGTTTTTTTGTTCTTGAAGCTTTTTTGGTTTCAAGAAAATTTTTGTTTTTGTTCAATTTGTTTTTTGTTTTTGTGCGATGCAAAAAGGGAAACTTCATCCGCCGGTATAAAGAGGCGGATGAAGCTCCGTCTCTAGGAAAGTTGTCTTAAAAGACAAAATTCCAAGAATTGGTATCCCAGTTTTGCGCTGGCGCAAAGTAGGGAGGTGAGGGGCGCATAGGAAAGAGGTGTGGCAAAAAATATTGTAGCCATACAAGCGCTCTTTAGCGCCACTCACGCCCCCACTTTACGGGCATATATTTGGGGTGAATTGTTAAGGATCTTTTGAATACGATTCTTGTATCAACGTATTCAGTGAATGATACCAAAATTTGAAGAAAAAATCAATAGGTGATAGGATAAGCGCGCCTGAAAATCATGTTAAATATGCGTCCCTGAATTTTGACTAATTTTTAACCTCAAAAAAATGGAAACTCAAAAGTCTAGATTTGTACACATTTTGAAATCGCTCTATTTTTATTTGGTATCGTTTGCATGTGTGATTGTGTTCATTATTGGATCTGTTACTTTGATCAATACTGCGTTACAAACTTGGGTATTTGAGAGTAGTGGATATTATTACGGAGGAGATGTCTCTTATAGTTGTACAAAAGAATCAATGAAGATGAATGGATTGTTTGCCGATAAAGATGAGTGTTTGAAATATTATCAAGATATTCAGGATAAGGATGCTCGCAATCAGAGAAATCGTGATATTTCTTTTGGTATTGCTATGGCGGTTGTATCACTTCCTATCTGGGTACTTCATATGTATTTGGCAAAGGCTGCTAAAAAAGATGAGGATTAATTTTACTGCTAAGCTATTTTTTTGCAGCAAATTTTTGTAAATTTATGACTGATAAAAAAGGAAAACTTGTTTTGATAGTTGGGCCTTCCGGATCAGGGAAGGGGACTATTATTAAAAATTTAAAAGATCGACATCCTGATTGGATTTATCCGATTTCTTGGACGACGCGAGCGCCGCGCCCTGGCGAAATTGAAGGTCAGGTTTATCATTTCGTCTCTAAGGAGGAATTTGAAAAAGGAATAGCAGATGGGCAGTTTCTCGAACATGCAATCGTTCATGAAAAAGGTTACTATGGGACTGATAAGCGTGAGATTGTCGTGGGTGTGAATGCTGGGAAAACGGTTGTGCGCGAGGTGGATATTCAAGGATTTCACTCTATTAAAAAAGCTTTTGCAGATGGGATTGATGGTTTTGATTCAAGTGATTTACTGACAATATTTGTTGAGGCGAAGGATTTGGATGAATTGCAGAGACGTATAGCTGATAGGGGAAAATTGCCGGAAGAGGAGATCGCTCGCAGGATGGAAAGTGCCCGAAAAGAGATCGCGCAGGCGGACGAATGCGATTTCCGAATATTAAATGAATACGGAAAAATCCAAGAGGCTGTGAATACAGTGGATGAGATTATTTCAAATGCTTAAAGAGCTTTGGTTTATATTAGGCTGGCCAGGTTAGAAGCTCTTGACATTTTAGCTAAAAGATTCTAAAATAACACCTTTCAATTTTTAAATTGTTTGATGGTTAATTTGTCTGACAAAAATAAAGATTTTTCTGAAACCAGCTTGAAGAGGTGGGCATTGATTTTTGCTTTTTCGGCGGCTTTGCATGCTCCTTTGTTTGTGCGTCCGGCGGATGTGAGTGCGGTCGGAAAGAATCTGTCTGGAATGGTTAGTCAGGTCGCTTTTTGTATTAAAAGAGCTCTGTATGGAGATAAAAAAGCTGAAGCTGAATACAAGTCTATGATGAAAGATGTTATTGCCGATGATCCTGATTTAAAAGGTTTTGATTATGAGAGGTTTTTCTTAAAGGCCGAGTATTATGAAGGGAGTATTTCCTCTGAAGAAGAATTATTAAGTTATGATAATGAATTTTCGGATAGGGTAAGCGAATTTCAAGATCAGGATGAATACCGGAACAAGTTTGCTCTATTGAATGGGATTGTGGATTCGTGGGGGGGAATATGAGATTGGACGTTCGAAGGTTAGTTCTATTTTGGCTGGAAATGGGGGAAATTGTGCGGCTAGGGCCAGATATACTTTGAGTGTTTTGAGTAGAGTTGCTCCGAACCTTCGGACTAGAATAATGATTACGCGTGTGGGGGATATGATGCATGAGGTTCTAATTGTTAAAGTAGATGATGATTGGTACAAGGTTGAGCTCGGGCTACCTAAAGTTAATCCCGATATGGTTCGTGGAACAATGATATTGGAACCTGCTGACTATGCGAAGATGTATGCGGGAGAAAAAGTTGGAGGGAGGTTGATTGGTCAGCCTGACGAAGATTATGGTGATGCTGATGCTATCCAGACTGATGATACTTTTGATTTTCCTTTTAATTCTAGAAAGATAAGGCCTATAGATGTCGAAGAAGATCGGAAGATTTCTCCTATTAAATTGCGTATTATTAAAAAGAAAATCCCTGATACGGAAATCTCTTCTGATGTTGCTGAAGATACGGGTTATTCTCTGACTGCAAAAGATGTACTTGATGCTCAGTTAACGGGAGATGCGTTTTTTGAGGCTGGGTGTAAAAGTTTCGAACCTTTAAGGGGGATTCCTCTTAAGCATGTTTATTTTATGCACAATCCAAAGAAAAATCCGTCATTTCCTAGTTTTGAACCTTTTTCTGATGCTCCTCCGGAATTTGCCAGTGCACTGGCGATCAGGAATCCTGATCTCTCTGAATTAAAGGCTCAGGGTATGTCTTTTTTGATTTTGACTGATTCTGCGAAAGTTAGCGAATATGAACATTTGTGGCCTATAGAATCTACAACTTTTTATCCTGTTAGTGATCAAGATGCCGTACATTTTACGGATTTAATTTCAAGCAATGTTGATCAGGTCAGTATTTATTTTAATGATAAAACTCAAGGCGCTGAAGTGGATTTTGCTGGATTAAAACAGTCTTCTGTATCTGAATTGGTTTTGAATCTTGATTATGATTTTAATGGAGAATTATCTTATGTAAATTTTAAAAATACAGATCAGTTGTCTGATCATCCTTTCGATCGATTTGAAGTTTGGAAAGACGTCTTTGTTCGTGAGTTTCCGTCGGATTTAATTTTGAAAGCTAAGACGTTTCGATATCATGGGAATGACTTGTCTTCGATTACTGGAAGAATAATTGCAAGAGATGTTTATATACAGCCTACACAGGCGAATATTAATGCTGTTGGAAAAATAGAAGGCATGGACTCTCTGAGTATTGGGCCTTATGCTCCTGGGGCTTCCAATTATGACGAGCTGACGGATGTTATTGATTTGGCTCCGTTAGAGGGGTTGCAGGTTCGTAGTATTGTTATCCCTTCGGCTACTTCGAAAATTTTGAACCCTCAGGTTCTTTTGACGATGCCTCTTGAAAGATTTAACGGAGAGCTTGTTGATAAAAATAAAATGAAGGAAATAGTGCGTAATAATTGGATGAGATATGGATACAATTGTGAGGATAGAGCTTGTGGCGTAGCTGAATAGTGAAAATTTTATAATCGTGACTTTTTTAGTCCTACAGCTCTTTTTCTTGAAAAAATTTTGTCTTTTGGATAGAGTGCATCTGCTTTTTTGTAATACTGGGGATTGGCCAAGTGGTAAGCGGAGCTTGCCACCATCAGCCTCATCTTCAGTTCCAGAGCATCTGAAAATTAGCAACTGTGTTATTTCT
>CAZGHH010000045.1:0-5170 GCA_964525485.1 uncultured Candidatus Peribacteria bacterium
TTTTGAAATCCATGGCCAACCTTCAAATGCGAATGATCGGTTTAGACCTGGCGCTCGATTTTTTGCTATTAACGCGGCTTCGATCGGGATCGTTCCTGAGCCTGTGAATGTGTCGATGAGTGAGCGAGTGGGTGCATCATTATTTGGGTGTGTCCAGTCTTGAATCCAATCAGAAAGTTTTATGATACTTGCTGCTAAAGTTTCCTTCATTGGAGCGTCGTTGGCTTGGGTTCGGTATCCACGGCGGTGAAGACTTTCACCTGAGGTGTCGATTGTGACTATAAATTTATCTTTATTTCCTTTAATTATTATCTGATAAAAAGCGTCAGAATTTTCAGGAAGCAGTTCTGTTTTGTGTGCTTTTTGAAGATGTGTAACTACTGCTTTTTTTACAATGCTTTGGATGGCTGGTTCGGAGTGGAGAATGCATTTGGCGCTGGTGGCTTGGATAGGAAATATGTCGTTTGGGCCAATATATTTTCCCCAAGGTAGTGCGGTGATTTCGTCAAAAAGTTTATCGAAATTAATAGCTTCAAATTCGCCCATTTTGATCTGAATTCTGTCTGCGCAGCGTAGGCAAAGGTTGGATTTGATAATTGCTGTTTGGAAATCTGTTTTTGATACGGATTTTTCTTTTCCATTTACAGAAAAAGTTACCCTGCCGTCCTCGACTTCCGTAGTCCAAAGTCCTAGATTTCTTAGTTCGTCACGGACGAGTTTCTCGAGTCCGAACGCACAAGTTGCTATTAGTTCCATTAGTTCTTTTAATTTCTACTCGCGGATTATACATTTAAAAAAGTCTTTATTGCTAACGATTCTGTTTGAGATTAAAATTTCTTAGTAATTAATTAAAATAATAATCGAAAATAATATGAATCACCCATGGCATGACGTATCGACCGGAGAGGATGTTCCGCAAGTTGTGAATTGTATAGTTGAAATTCCAAAAGGATCGAGATTGAAATACGAATTGGATAAGAAAAGTGGATTGCTCAGATTGGATCGTGTGCTTTTTTCATCCGTTTTTTATCCGGAGAATTATGGGTTTATTCCTCAGACTTTTTGTGACGACGGGGATCCTCTGGATATCGTTTTGATTTCAGAGAGCGCGATCACGCCCCTCGCGATCGTGGATGCGAAGGTGATCGGTGTGATGCAAATGTTGGACTCCGGAGAGGCTGATGATAAGATTATTGCTGTGGCTGCGAATGACATGTCGGTGAATCATATTGATGATATCGATCAACTTCCTCCACATTTTATAGTTGCGCTTCAAAATTTCTTTGAAGAATACAAAAAACTTGAGAAAAACAAAACTGTGAAGGTTCAGAAATTCCAAAAGAAAAAAGTCGCGTATAAGATCATCAAAGAGAGTATGAAGATGTATAAGGAGATGAAAAACGATGGGCGGATTGCGAAGTAGTTCGATGCTTTTGTAGATGGAAATTCGTGTTTGCCGCTATTTCCAAAATACTCCGTTTTTTCTCAACATCTCGTCGTTGTATAGGGCGGCATTGTTGAGCGTGTTTTTGTTGCTAATGCCTTTTAACGGGAGAACTAGTGGTTCGTCTTTCATCGCGTCCATGTCCTCGAGATAGACTACTGCGTGGCCTCCGACCGTTCCAGTGTTTATTATTTCAGCAATTTTTCCACCGATTTTTTGACCCATTACTGAATCGTATTCACATGGAGTCGCTCCGCGTGCTGTGTAGTTTTCGAGAAGTTCGTTTACTTTGCTGATCTCACCGAATTCCTGTATCGCAGCGATGATGAAATGGCGAATGCCGGCCAACGTTGCGACGTTACCGAACGAGTCGAGTTTTGAATTCCAAACTGTTTCGCCAAATAGTGCCGCGAGGCGTGGATTTTTCTTGAGGAGAGTTGCGAGGTCTTGGTTGGTGACGAGAGAGTGGATTTCGTTGATATTTATTGAACTGTTTGTTGTTGAGTCAGTTGTATTTTTTGTGCCGTTTTGCCATTTTCCTTTTAATTCTTCATTCTGCGCGAGGCGGTTCATCTCTTCTGATAATTCAGGTGGAAGGAAGCCTTCTGCGACTGCGATGACACAATTTCCTTGTGAGTCTTTGATGCGGCGAGCTTCTTCGCCGATAGAACGAAGTGATGTTGGGCGTTCGGGAGCGAGGATTATTATATTGTCGCGGAATTCTGTTATTTTTCTTTGTTCTTCATGTGATAGTTCGGAGAAATTTTTTGGGAATCTGCGTGCAGATTCAAACACTAATTTACCTGATTTTCTGCCGAAAAATTCTACAACATGCATTTGATTGTGAGTTTCTGCGTTTTGAGCCTCTGCCCAAAAATCCTCCTGATATTTCAACATAGCTGTGCAAAATCCGAGCATCTGTGCCGGTTTGTCATCGATGCATCCGTCTCCATCAATACTTTTGAAAGTTCCCGCGACCGTTTTCTCCGGAAATGCTGCTGAGATTTTTGCAAGGAGGCCCAAATGGTCGTCGCCGCCTGTGCCGTATACGAATTTGTAAGGTTTGATATTTGCCATTGTGTTTTCCGGATTAACTTTCATCGCGTCAACTCTTGCTGAACCGTATGGTGTGCTTGATTGTCCTTGAAAATCTTTGCCAAGAAGTTTATCGACAATGATTAATCCTTTCTTAAATTCTGTTGGGTCGACGATAAGTCCGGCTCCTGCGTTCTTGACCCCGAGCATTACGAGGCTCGGATCGAGATTCAAAGCCAAAGCCGAAAGGAAATCCGCAATTCCCGCGCAGTCGCCTCCACCTGTTAGCCCGATGCCGCTTTCACTCTCTACTAGTAGAGCGAGTAACTCTTCGCGCGATTTTTGAATATATTTTCCTTCTGCGATGCCTTTTTCAATTTCTTCTTCGCTGAGTCCGTCCGCGATGAGTTTTCGTTTTAAATTCGCACTTGAGCGTTCAACTAAGTTTTGCAGAACTGTTTGAAGTTTTTCTTTGGCGGTTTGTGTAGACGTGTTGGAATTAACGTCTTGTGTGACGGGGTTCTTAACTATGTAAATTTCTTCGTGATTGTTTGCAGTCATTGGTTGTGGATTAAATTGAATGTTTGATAAATTTTGCGAGGTTATTATACAATTGATTTTGCTCATTTAAAATTGGTTAATCAAATATTTATGAAAAATTCGAAAATTGGCATATTTTTGATTCTTGTGTTGGTGGCTCTTTCAGGTTGCTCGAATTCGTCCGATTTGGAGGCGAATGTTTTTTCTGCGTACGGTATTTCAGATATTGAAAATTTGAATGTTTTGGACGTTCGTACTTCTGAAGAATTTAAATCAGGTTGTATAGATGGTGCTGAAAATATTGATATAAATTCTCCTGATTTTTCTGAAAAAATTAAAAATCTGGATAAGGAGGCTGATTATCTTGTCTATTGTAGAAGTGGGAGGAGGAGTTCTCAGGCTGTTGAAATAATGAAAAATGCCGGTTTTGAAAACGTTGTTGATTTGGGAGGTGGAATTTTGAATTGGAAGGAGCAGGGGAATGATGTGACTATGAATTGCGGCTAGTCTTTGGTGATTCTAATGGCGTTACCTTTTACAACTGCATTCCCAAGTTTTTTTTGCGCTGAAGATAATATCCTTTGGTAGGTGCTTTGAGATGTTCTCATTTTTTTTGCAGCGTTTGTTTGATTGAGGTTTTCTGTGTGTTTTAACCTCAGGGATTCCCATTCTTCGTGGGTGAGTTCGACTGATTCGAGTATTCTCAATGGAACTCCCTGTGGTTTGTAGAAAGTGACGTTTGGATTTGATCCTATTCTTCTTGTGAGTCTTGGCCTTGGCATTTATTAATTTTCTTCTTTCATTTTACGTATTGTAGCAAGCCTATTCTCCAGGAATTTTTCTTCTTCATCAAGAGAAGCTGCTGAATTCTTTAAAAATCCCTGTCCGCAAAATCCCAGGCCTCTTCTGCCACGAAATCCTGCCTGTGAGTTTTGTCCTTTGTCCTTGCATTTCCCTAATCCGCGACCTGTGCCTGTGCCTTCTCCTGCAGGACCCGTTCCATCAAAATTTGGCATGTTGATTGGGTTAATATTTAAAACTATTATGAATATATATTCATAACTCAAAAGAGTCAATCATTTTTTTCTTTTGTTCTCTTTTCTCTGAGCGTAAAATACAAAAAAATAACAACCCTTACCCTATGTTAATACCTATTTTGCTTTTGATTGTTGGATTTGTAATTTTGATTGCTGGCGCTGAATTTCTTGTAAGGGGAGCTTCTTCTATTGCTCGCAGATTTGGCATTTCTCCTATTGTTATCGGTCTTACCGTGGTTGCTTTTGGTACTTCTACACCTGAATTGGCTGTTAATATATTTTCCGCATTAAAAGGTTCTTCAGATATCGCGATTGGAAATGTGATAGGCTCGAATATAGCAAATATCCTTTTGATCCTAGGCGTTTCGTCTCTTATTTACCCTCTTGTAGTTAAGAAAAATACTGTTTGGAAGGAAATTCCTTTTGCGTTACTTGCAGTGATTTTGGTTTTTACGATGGGAAATGATTCTTTGTTTGATGGCGGTTCTTTTAATTCGATTACGAGGACTGACGGATTTTCTTTGATCGCGATTTTTATAATTTTTATGTTTTATATTTTTGGTATAGCTAAGACCAGTGGAGAAAGTGAAAAAGTTGTTGTTTATAAGACGTGGATTGCATCTCTAATGACACTTGGCGGTATCGGCGCTTTATTTTTGGGTGGTAATATTCTGGTTAATAATGCTGTTATATTGGCTCAGGCTGCCGGGCTTTCAGAGGCTTTGATCGGTTTGACTATCGTTGCTGTCGGTACGTCTTTACCTGAATTGGCGACCTCTGTTGTAGCGGCTATACATAAACATAATGACATAGCTGTTGGAAATATAGTTGGCTCTAACATATTTAATGTTTTTTGGATCCTAGGTCTTACTGCTACGATGCTTCAATTACCATTCAATCCAGCAACGAATTTGGATGTGTTGGTCTCTATTGGTGCGACCGTGATGCTTTTTATGGTTATGTTTATCGGGAAGAAACATACTCTCGAAAGATGGCAGGGAGGATTATTTATTTTGGCGTACGTGGTTTATATTGTATATTTGATCTACAGAGGATAGTTTTAAAAAAAATAATAGATGGAAATTTTTGTGCTTGTAATATTAACTTTGCTTAA
>CAZGHH010000046.1:0-5114 GCA_964525485.1 uncultured Candidatus Peribacteria bacterium
CTTGTATCTGCGTTTTTAGCGCTGTCAATTTTTACTGTTGCCACCGCATTTGGCGCTCCTACAGAAAATCCACCTAGCGGATTAACTAGTCCGACGTTTGGGGGGCTGAGAGTGAATGGAACTTCGTATATACAAACAATACAAAATGGAGAGGCTGCTGGGCTTGATGGTAATAAGGTTAATATTAACGATGATGTAGCTATTACTGGTACTACTACTGTCGGTTTGACTACTTCAAATAAAGATTTAACCATTAATGGGAATTTAACTACGACTGGTAAAGTTACTGGTGCAACTTTGGCTGTTGGGAATCTATTGAATGCTGTAACTAGTTCTATTGGTGCAAAAGTGAGTATTGGATCATCCACTGTATCTACCGGCCTTGATCTTTATGGATCCTTATATATTGTTGGTTTTGGAGGGATAAATAATGCAAAATTTTTAAATTCTACTGACAATACTGATCTTACTCTTGGCGTTGGCTATAATGGTGGAGTAACTAGTGGGATTATGTTTAGGAAAACTTATGATTCGTATTATAGTACTTATAAAATGGATATTGTTGGGAAAATGTATGGATTGGATACTTCAAGAGGTTTGAGATTTGGAAAGGCAAACTTCGAAAATATTATTCAAAACACTACAACTGAAAATAGCGGAAGAGTAAAAATAGAGGATGCAGAAGGTTTATGGGTATCTGGTCCTACTAGGATTGATGGAAAATTAACTTCAACTTCAATTGGAACCTGGACTTTAAGAAGTTCTAATTCAGATGCTGTTGGGACAGGTGCTACAGCCACCGCTATATCTGACTGTTCTGGCGCTGGAGCTAATGCTATCGCTGCAAGTTGTGAATTTGGCAGTACATATACGAACGCTAGGTTCACTGCAGTTAGTCACCTCAGTAATACTGGGTGCCTAACATCGGCTGTAATGCCAACTGGCGGATATATCACATCCTACGTTATGTGTTTCAATCCAAGCCTTTAAAAACTAATAACTTAGTTTGAAAGGACGTTTGACTTGCACACGTTGACAAACTCTTCTAGTTCTATTTTGTCGCATAGAGTTGCGTCTTTTGTATTTATTGCTTTTGAAGCTAAAGTATTATACTTACATGAAGCTTGTTCTTTCTTAATAATTAATTGATCACATATTGTATAGTCTCCTGTTTTCACGGCCTCTGCTTCTATTTTTACCCTCTCCTCTTCTTGCTTAACTATTGCATCTTGAGCTTTTTCTTCAGCTTCTTGTTGATTCAAAATAGCAGCAATTCTAGATCCACATTCATCCTCATATCTCTCTAATTTAATATCTCCACAAAAATCATCATCTAATTCTGATACAGCTTTGTCCATTAACGCCAACGCATCTACTGTATTTGCGCACTCTTCTTTCGCAGTTTCGTCTTTGATAGTCGCGCAAGCTTTTGCATCTTTTTCTGCTATCGCTCTTTGGAAAATTTGTTGATCTAGAATTGTATCAGCATTCACTACCTGAGGTGTCGTCACAGACTCCTCTTTATTTAGTAAATTACATCCTGTTGCAAGAAATGTTACCGCTAAAATCAAGGTGAGGACTTTTGCAAGATTTTTCATTTTTAAATTGGTTAGGATTGAGGGTGAAGGTTTCTTCGGGTTAAAAGTTATAGTATTGGTGATTTTTTTGCAAGTTTATGATAGATTCAGCCGGCCATGAAAATTGTTATTAAAACATTGGGGTGCAAGTCGAATCGCGCTGATACTGATCAGTTGATTGAGAAAATTATTGAAGAGTTTGGGGATAATGTAGCTGTTGTCGAGATAAATAATGCTTCCGATTGTTCTGATGATTTTGGAGTAGATGTGTGTTTGGTAAATACATGCACAGTCACCCATGTTGCAGACAGAAAATCTCGTGCTTCCGCCGCGCATTTAAAAAAAATATATCCTGATGCGAAAATTTGTGTGTTTGGATGCGGGCCAAAAGTTGATAAAAGTGGTTATGAAAAATTAAGTGGCATTGATTTTGTTGGTCTCACTATCGATGAGGTTTTGAAATATCTTAAGAGTGTTTTTAAGGCTTTGCCTAAAGAAAAATCAAATATGCTATTTGCTAGAAATCCTGCTGGTATTCGCACGCGCGCTGTCATGAAAGTCCAGGATGGATGCAATAATTTTTGTACCTACTGTGTAATTCCATTCGCCCGTGGAAGAGAAAAAAGTTTCCCAATGAAAGATATTTTGAATGAAGCAAAAAAACTTTGCAAGCAAGGATACAAAGAAATTGTTTTGACTGGAATTAATATTGGGAATTGGCGTGAGAATATTGGTGTGACTGGCAAACTTGGAGCAGATGAGCTAGATCTTGGCGATTTGATAATAAATATCTTGGATAAAACTCCTATCGCGAGAGTGCGATTGAGTTCGATCGAGCCACAGAATTTTTCTGAAAGTTTTGAAAAGCTTTTGAAAGATCCCAAATATTCTGCACGCTTTTGTCCTCATTTACACATGTCCTTACAAAGCGGTTCTGATGATGTATTAAAGGCTATGCGAAGACATTACGACACAAAGTTGTATAAAAAAGTTGCGCAGAAATTAAAAAAATTGGCTCCTGAAATAGCATTAACGACCGATATAATAGTTGGTTTCCCTGGAGAAACTGATAAAAATTTTGAAGAGAGTTATGAATTTGTGAAAGCCATCGGATTTGCAAAAGTGCACGTATTCCCCTATTCAAAAAGAAGTGGAACTGTAGCTGCGCTTCTACCAAATCAAATTCCGGATGATGTAAAAAAATCTCGCGCTAAAACATTACAAAAACTTTCCGATGATTTGAGAGCTAAATTTTTTGAGGCACAAATTGGTCAAATCTATCCTGTTCTTATTGAAAGCAAAAACAAAAAAAATGAATGGGAAGGTCTGACTCCAAACTATATTCAGGTCCGCGTGAATTCAAAAGACATTCATTCAAAAGAAAATCTTCAAAATAAAATTGTGGATGTGAAGTTAACAAAGTTAAAAGGTCTCTTTGTGGAGGGAGAGATTGTTTAGATAGAATTCACTAAAGCTACTTTAAACTGCTGCTGCAAGCTCTTCCAGCACTTCCTCAGGAGTTTTTGTTTGAAGACTCGTGTGGGAGAAGTCTTGATCGTATGTGACGAGATATGTTTGAAGTTTGTTTGCCAAAACAAATTGTAATGAATCATCAAAATCAAGGCCCAAATCTTTCGTCACAGCATTAATCATTAAATCATCATCAATACTTGTTTCTTTAACCTTGATTATGTCATGAAAAATTAATAATAGAATCTCTCTAATAAACAGTGTTGATTCTGATAACATTGCCTCTATCGCGCCGAGAGAGAATTTTGAGATATAAACTTCTTCATTTATCGCGCCGTAGGCAATAGCATCTATAAAATCCCTACATATTGCTTTATGTTTCTGTTTCCTTGCCAATTCTATAAAAATATTTGTGTCAATCAACATAGTCTGTCCATCTTTTACATATTTCTACTGAAGTTAAATTTTTATCAAAAAAATCGTCCAAACATCCAGCATATTTCGCAAAAACAGAATTTTTACGAATTTCTTCTAAGTTAAATTTTCTTACTTTTTTCTTAGGCTTGCTTTGCTCTTCCAACTTTTTTAAATCTTCTATCCTCATTATTATTACGTCTGGTTGCGACTTATGAATAATGACCTGAGGAGTACCATCTCTTACGTTGGCCATCACCTCTTTGAAATGATTACGAGCATATGTAGCAGAAACCTGTTGTGATAATTGAATATTCATACCTACAGATTACCAAATGTACGTTTGAATGTCAATTTGAGTTTTCTGACTTTTTAGCATGAATTCCGGGCACAAAAAAGCCCCGCTTAGGAGCGAGGCCTTTGAAATTTGATCTGTGAGTGTTTCGTGTTTCTGTCGTCCCGTGTCGCACGTTGGCTTTATATTCCCAAATTCTTGCGAATCTCTTCAGCTTTTTGGTTGTCTGCTTGTTTCTTTTGTTCACCTTCAAATTCAGATTCTAATTGCATCCATTCTTGATAGTGTTGCTCAGCTAACTTCTCTAGCTGCGGAACATGTTTCTTTGATAATGCTGCAAATTTTTCTTTCTCTTCTTCGAAGATTCTCATTAATTCTTCGATCTGTTCGATCTTCAACTTCGGAACTGATTCGACGATCTTCTTCTTCTCATCTTTTGAAAGGGAGATAGAACCTGCTAAAAGTCTTACAAATTTTTCTTCATCAAATTTTAGTGCGCTTGGTGGGCATTTTACTCTTAATTCACGTGGTAATTTTGTTCCGAGTTTAAAATTTGCTGGTGTTGTGTCTTCTGGTTCACCTGCTGGCATACCTCCTGCCGGCATTCCTGGCTGAGGATAACCTTGTGGTGGGTACATTCCTGGTTGACCGTATCCCATCGGGGGCATTCCTTGTGGTGGGTACATTCCTGGTTGACCGTATCCCATCGGGGGCATTCCTTGTTGAGGGTAACCTTGTGGTGGGTACATTCCTGGTTGACCGTATCCCATCGGGGGCATTCCCTGTGGTGGGTAACCATATCCTGGAGGTGGCATCATGTTTGGATCCATTTGAGGAGGAACTGGTGCTCCTTGTGGAGGTTGCCCTGCCGCTGGTTGCTGTCCTGCTGGCTGTGCGCCAGATGGTTGAGCTGGATTAGGTGTAACAGGAGCGCTTTGAGCACCTGACTGTATTTGTGGTTGAGTACCTTGAGACTGAGCCGCAGTTTGCGGATCTTGACCTGTTGTTTGTGGTTGTTGTCCTTGTGGTTGAGCTTGATCAGCCATATAAAAATTGATTAGTTGACTTGGGTGATATTTTATCTCTTTTTGACCTTTTTTGCAATGAAATCTGGACTTTTTTCGGAGTACTGTTAAAATCTTGTGGCTTTTTAATATTGTTTCGGACGATTAGCATTCTGCTTACTCGTCCTCGCTTCGAAGCCTTGAGCAAATAAGTTTGCTACGGCTTCTCACTCGGACGATTAGCTCAGTTGGTAGAGCATCTCGTTGACGTCGAGAGGGTCAGTGGTTCGAATCCACTATCGTCCACCATTCTACAGTTCATCAAAATTCCCCTCTTTCAAATCAGTTACAGCC
>CAZGHH010000047.1:0-4710 GCA_964525485.1 uncultured Candidatus Peribacteria bacterium
CATCTGCTTTTTTGTAATACTGGGGATTGGCCAAGTGGTAAGCGGAGCTTGCCACTGCGCGGTAAGCGGAGCTTGCCACTGCGCGGTAAGCGGAGCTTGCCACTATCAGCCTCATCTTCAGTTCCAGAGCATCTGAAAATTAGCAACTGTGTTATTTCTGGGGATTGGCCAAGTGGTAAGCGGAGCTTGCCACTATCAGCCTCATCTTCAGTTCCAGAGCATCTGAAAATTAGCAACTGTGTTATTTCTGGGGATTGGCCAAGTGGTAAGGCGGCGCCCTCTGGAGGCGCTATTCGGGGGTTCGAATCCCTCATCCCCAGCCAAATGGCTTGCGTAAGCCATTTTTAACCAGTTGCCCCGAGGGGAACGTGTTGCGTATAAAACCTTCTAATTAGCTTGAAAAAGCCTTGTTTAAGCCCTAATTCATACTAGACCAGTGCCCTATAGGACAAGTGGTGAGAGTGATTTTCTTACTTTGAATATACGGCTCCTTTTCCTAATCCAATTCTCTTAATCTTTTTTGCTTTTAAAAGAGTGTTTAAATCGCTCTTTAGAGTAGGCCGTTTGATTTGAGGGATTTTTTCAACTATTTGTCCGATAGAGATCGTTTTTTCACCTATTATATTGAGAATTTTCTCTTCTCTTTCATTCTTATTCATTTTCCTTGAATAATCTACGTTGGCATTTTCTTTCCCTTCCAAAATATCAAGCATTATTTTCTGTGTTGATAAAAGCTCTTCACAAATAAATACAATAAACTGTTGATAATTCTTTTCCGTATCTATCAATTCCAGACTTTCCAAGTATTTTCTTCTATTAACGTTTTTTATAATACATGGCGGATATCCTACTCTCATCAAAATCAAATTCATGAGTAGTCGCGCCATTCTTCCATTACCGTCATCAAAAGGATGAATTGCAACGAATTTATAATGGAAAATACATGCTTTTTCTATGGGACTTAAAGCTTTTTCTTTTTTAAACCAAGTTATTAAATTTTCCATTTCATCTTTCACATGAATTGGGTCGGCATATTTATGTATTTTACCTGAAATTGTCAGGACGTGATTTGGCAAAACTTTATACTTTCCGGCATTTAAAGGCTTTTTTATTAACTGTCCTTGGCCTCCTTTCGCAAAAGTAAAATGAATGTCTTTCAACAACAAACCATGAAGCTCTTTGATGAAACCCTCAGTTATTTCTCTGTTTCCCTTTATTACATCCAAAAGATAATCTATCGCTTCAGCATGATTTTTTGCCTCCAGGTAATCTTCTAAAGGTTTTCCTTCGGAGGTCAATCCTTCTCGTAGGAAAAAGGCTGTTTCACCATAGGTAAGAGTATTTCCTTCTATGGCGTTTGAGTTATACGTCCAATCAATTCGCAATTTTTCTTGCCAAAGCCTAAGAATTTCTTCCGAGAAAGGTTTGTGCGAATTAATCTTTGTTTGTAGTTCCTCTATTTTTTTAATAAATCTGTTCATATCCAAATTATATCCAAAAATATCCAAAAAGACAAGAGTATGTTGATTTATGGCTTCTCGCCGTATCTACGAATTCCTCCGCTCCAGCCAAGAGATTTAGTTCTAAGTATTATGACTGGTCACCATTGGAGACCTAATTACAGAGCGAATATATGTAAACCTCTTGTGTGAGCCTATAAAATCTATCGATGTGTTTGTGTGTATGTTTTTGCTGCAATGTTGAATTGGGCAAAGAAAAAATAGATATTTCGCAAACTTGAAAAGATTGGCTTGTTGATGGTATAATCCCATTGTTTTTTCTAACCCCTCATTTATGAAAAAAAATCTCGCAATATTAATGATGGTTTTATCCATCATGGCAGTTATTACCGGATGCGGTAAAGCTGTTAATCCATTAGAGGCTGCAATGAAAGAGGCTGAGAAAGAATCTATGAAAGAAGTTACGAAAGATTATGATGGTATCACTACGCCTGGCTCCGGAAATATGGAAAGTTATTCGGACCTTTTAGAAGCTCAACAAAAGGTTCAAGAAGCCTATGATGAAAATGCTCCCGAAGCTGGAGTAAAAATGCTTGAAATATATGCTGAACTTGGGGCAAAAGAAGAACTTCGAGAATTTGAAAATGCAGAGGCTATGGATGCTCCGAGTGGATTCCCCTCGGAATTGATATACGAAAAAGGAAAAATTACATCAGCTTCCGAAAGTGGCGATGAAACTTATATAAATAAAGATATCACGATCCAAACAACTGAAGATTTCAAAACAGTTAAGGACTTTTATAAAAATTTATTCTCACAAGCTGGTTGGAAAATCACGGCACAATCAAGTAGCGGGAGTTCCGCTTCTTATGAAGCAACTGATCCATCCGGAATGACTGCAACTGTAGATATCAGTGTTTATGATTACTCAAAAATAACAACTGTTACGATCTACTACTCAGGAAGTATTATTGAGTAGTTGGTTGTCTCTCACGCATAAATCAGAGTAATGGATTAAACTTTGACTTGGTTTCTGTATGATTTTTTTGTAAGATACTGCCATTAATCCTAAGTTTTTATGGATGCACGAAATTACTTGGAAATTTTATTTGCAGGAATAATCGTCGGATTTCTTGTTGTTGATCTTGGATATTTTAATAGAAGACCACATCGTGTTGGATTTAAATCAGCTTTGTTGCAGTCAATCTTTTGGGTAGGTATTTCTTTGATTTATGCCGCTTTAATTTTTATTTATGTAGATACCACTATGGCTGCCGAATTTACGAGCGCATATTTGACCGAAAAGATGCTCTCAATGGACAATCTTTTTGTTATTATGCTGCTTTTTAGCTTCTTCAAATTAGAGGAGAAATATCATCACAGAGTTTTGTTTTGGGGAATACTTGGAGCGGTAATTTTTAGAGGCGTTTTTATTGGAGTTGGGTCTGCCATCATTCATCAATTTTCTTGGGTGCTTTATATTTTTGGATGTATTCTTGTCTATACTGGTTTCAAGCTTTTTTCAGGGAAAAAAGAAGAACATATTGATTTCGAACACAATCGAGTTTTTAAACTCGCAAAAAGATTTTTGCCTTTTACTTTGAATACTCACGAAGGACATTTTTTGGTTCGTGAAAATGGCAAAAGAAAGTTCACTCTTTTGTTTATGATACTTTTGATTGTTGAAACTACCGATATTATTTTTGCCGTGGATTCTATCCCCGCTGCATTCGCTATTTCTCAGGACGCGTTTGTGGTTTTTACTTCAAATATATTTGCGGTTATGGGCTTGAGAGCACTGTTTTTCTTAGTTGAAAATATCTTACACAAATTTCATCATCTACAAAAAGCGCTTTCTTTCGTACTCATTTTTATCGGCGTAAAAATGCTTGTTGTCATTTTTGGAGTACATATATCTTCTATGGTTTCATTATTAATAATTCTTGGAGCTCTTTGTGTCGCGATTCTTCTTTCAGTATTATTCCCAAAAAAAACTTCTTCTACTCATGACAGTTGCTCCTGAAGTAAGCGTAATCCGCTAAGAACATACCTGATTGTGAGATCATAGTTTAAAATTTGAACAATTAGGACGCATCTTTTTTTTATACTATCTCGTTTTCAGGTTATGCTACGATAATACAAAATCCCATTGTACGATCATAAAATTTTCTGGCTTTAGTCCAACTTTTAATCCCGCTCGAAGCCAGTCTATTTGCGAATTTCTTATTTGATCTTTCTTTAATCTTTTTGATTCTGTGAATAAAACATTTTCTCCAGACCATCCCAGCACGTCCCAAGCTCCGTGAAATAAGTTTGCATTATTATTAGCAATCGTTGAAATAAGTTCATTAATTTTTTCATTTTCAATCGGAACATGTATCTGTAAATCCCCCGATTTTTTCTTAATTGGCTTGTGGATGCCGTAATTTTGTTGAACGGGGCTTGTTTTAATTTTGAAAATATGGTATTATGTATTTGTAAGTTCATTGAAAATTAGTTGGATCTTGGGGCGCACATGGTAATAAATTTATTTCGGTAATTTTGTTGCCAGTTGTGCCTCAAGCTTCTGTATAGCATTAGTAAGTCTGGTTGTAAGCTTTCCCAAAAGTTTATGGTCACTATTTACTCGCTTTAAACGGGCTCGGTGTTTAAGGAAAAGTAATAGACAGATTTCAAATTAAGGTAACTTGGTTTGATAGGAATTATTGCAGTGATGTTGTAGTTTCCACTTTAATCTCTCATTTGCTACTGAAGGTGCTATCTGAAACTTGAGGCTTTTTTGTGTCTTGTGTCAGTTTTATAGATACGAATACAAATAACATTTCAAATTTCCGTTGAAGAGTTTGCGATTTTTGGTGGCGGCTCGGCCGAAGAGTCGAGGGAAGTCTTCGCGGGAGGTTATCAAGAAGAGTGAACAGCCTTTTGTTTGGTGGAATTTCTCGCCGAATTGGCGGTACATTTTTGTGACTGCGACTTCTTCTTCTAGACGCTCGCCGTATGGAGGGTTTGTGACGAAAGTTGCGTTTTCGAAGTGAGTGAAGTCGATAGCGTTGAAGTCAGAACATTTGAAAATTATCATATCTTCGACTCCTGCTTGGCGGGCGTTTTGTTTTGCGATTTCTATGGTATTTGGGTCGATGTCGAATGCGAAGATGAGAGGGAATTGGTTTTGTGATTCTTTGTTTGCGTTGATTTTGATTTCGGCTTTTTTAAGTTCGGACTTTATTTCTGTTATTTTTTCTTTTGAAAT
>CAZGHH010000048.1:0-4227 GCA_964525485.1 uncultured Candidatus Peribacteria bacterium
AGGAAAAATCCTCGCAGCTCGCTACGCTCGCGAAAACAAAGTTCCATACTTAGGCTTGTGCCTTGGCATGCAGATAATGACAATAGAATTTGCAAGAAACGTACTAAAAGATGAGACGATCACTTCCGAAGAATTTGACGAAGAAAAGAAATTAAATCCGGACAAATACGTGATCCACTTCATGCCGGATCAAAACGAACACAGAGCAAAAGGCGGAACTCTCAGACTAGGATTATATGATTGCGAATTAAAAAAAGGCACACTCACTCATAAACTATACAAACAAGATTTGATTCAGGAACGCCATCGCCACAGATATGAGTTTAACAATGCATACAAGGGAATTCTCGAAAATGCAGGCATGGTATTCTCAGGAACAAATCCGAAGTCGAACCTAGTCGAAATATCAGAGAATTCGAATCATCCATTCATGATCGGCTCACAATTTCATCCGGAATTCCTCAGCCGACCGTTGAAACCACATCCACTCTTCAAAGGATTCATCGACGCGGCAATCTTTTAAGAACACAATCTCTTAATGACTGCTTAAGAATTGCTTAAGATAAGGGTTTAATGTAAAATCACATCAAGTTTTTACCCCCTCTTTTCAATTTTCCTATGCCACTTTTTCACTACACAGTAGCCAATAAGGAAAATAAAAAACTTTCAGGTTCAATAGAGGCAGCTGATGAATCCATCGCAAGAGCCCAGTTGAATAATTTGGGGTTTTCAATTTTGGAAATTTCTGAAGGATCAGAGACAGAGCAGTCAATTCAATCGACTGAAACCTCCCAGCCTCAAAAATCACATCAAAAATACATATTTGAGGCAATCAATCCGCAAGGTCAAAAAATAACAGGAACGATAGTTAGTAATGACGAACTGTCAGCTTTTAGAAGATTAAAAGAGGAATACGAGTTAGCCGTAACAGCAATCTACAAAGAAAATTCAACAGAAGAGGAAGTGGCTGAAGCGCGAGCAAAAGGAACGTATTCATTGAATCAGGTTATAGAACAAGAACAACAATTAAAAGATATTGAAAACAAAGATTTGATAACGCAAGATCGACTCAAAAAAGAAATTGAAGTGCGGACACGTGTAGAATACATATTAAAACAAGTAAATGAACTCCTTCTGGAATATGATCAGGACATCCCGGCGGATAAACACAAAGAAATAAACCAACGAATAGACAAACTTCTTCGTATAAAAAGCTCAACAAATCTCGAATACGTAATATCAACTGCCGAGGAACTTTTGGAATTCATCAAAACAACCGAAATTTCAATAAAACAAAAAAACTACCTAGAAAAACGTACTCGACTGAAGCTGCAAATAAAAAACATGCTGTCGAAACTCCACGAAACCGGAAAATCGAAAACAATTGCGGAAGATATAGTAAAAACCATTCAAAAATGGCAACAAAAAAACATTCAAAAAACAATAAAAATTCCTTGGCATACAAGAACAACAAACAACATCCTGACAGCAATTAAAAAATTCTTCGAAACGCCGGAAGAAATAGCAACGCTAAAATCACAAATCAAAAACTTAAACACTCAGCTTTTTGAATACATCAAAATCTACATCAAAGAACCGGCCAAAGAATACAAACAAAAAGCGCGTGAAGCGATAATTTCGATCTGGACAATGAGAAAAAAAACAGTCGCCCAGCTCAACGAAATAAAACTTCACATCAAAGAAGAAAAGAAACAAAAAAGGCTGGAATCGTCCAAAAACAAAACAAAAGAAGATACTTCCGACGCTTTAGAAGATTTTTCTGAGTTCACGGGATGGCTACTGGCATTCTATCTCGCATATTATTTCGTTTCACTTTACGTTATCACAAAAGACTTCGGATTCGGCGGCATCGACAACATACCAAAACTGCTTAATTTTTACGCCACATCGATCTTCAAATACATACTCGCAACAGTTTTTTTGCTACACGCCAGCTTTTCGATCAAAAACAATTTCTTCAGAAAGTCCAAAATTGCAAGCCTAATTATCTTCCCTCTCACGACATTTTTAGTTATCTTTATCATCGTTAATTTCTAACAACAGCAGATGTTTCCAATCATATTCCAATTCAAGCACTTCACGATTCATTCACTTTGGGTATTTATAACAATCGCAATAATCGTCGGATCCTACACTTTTATAAAACTAGGCCTCAAAAACGGGCTTAAACTACAGTTCATGACAGAGTCGATGTTTAAAATATTTATATTTTCAATAATCGGGGCAAGGATTTTTGCAATACTTTCAAACTGGAAAACATTCTTCCACGAGTACTCTATCAATTCATTTTTACAAATTTTTGCGATATGGGACAAAGGGCTATCTTTGTGGGGAGGCATTCTGGCAGGTGCAATAACCCTCTATTATTTAAGCAAAAAAAACGATCAAAATTTCTTCAAGTGGATAGATTCTCTCACTCCGGCATTTTTGGTGGCACTTTCTATCACTGGACTTGGACTTTTCTTGGACGGAGCGTGGTACGGACGCGAGACATCTATGCCATGGGGAGTTAATTTTGAAAGCCCGGACATTAAATATACAGTTCCAATACATCCGACACAGATGTATATAATGCTTTATTCAGCTGCCATAGCTATAGGAGCAATTTTATTCAGAAACCATAAATTTTTCAAAAAAAACGGCAAACTAGCAACGGTAACCATAGGAATTTTCAGTTTAATCCATTTTTTACAGGAATTTTTCAGAGGAGACGACGTAAGTTTATTTTTTGGAATAAGGGTTCCACAAATCATATCTGGCGCAATATTCATATTCTCTTTAATTTTTTACTTTCTCTACTATAATGGTGAGGCTTCGGAAGAAAACCGCCAGAGCAAAATTAAGAAAAAACATTTTTAAAAAACAACACAATGGAAATAATTAAGAACGCATCACGTTACGTATTTGGAATTGCACCGGGACAAGCATTTTCTTATTACACATTATCATTGATTGTCGCAGGTATTTTGTTAGTGTTTGCAATATTTTTTAAACAATATCACTCAAAAAAAGTGAAAAATGGAGATTTTGTTTTCAAAAAAATGTTTAAAAAAGTGCCAAATCAGGTGATTTATTTTGCAATCGGCCTGCTGTTTTTAATAGGAGTGAGATATGAAAATATTCCATATTTTGCAATGAGACTTTGGCTGATCCTTTTAACTATAGGATTTGGTATATATCTTGGAAGACAGTTATACAAATACTTCAAAATATACCCTACAGAATTAGATAATTTTGAGTCACGACCAAAGCAAAAAACAGAGAACAAGTATCTGCCAAACAAGAGATAATATCGCTTTCAGCTCTAATAGAATTATCCAAACGCAAACGAGCGCCCATCCGGCCCAAACAAGAGATAATACCGCTCTAGCTCAAACAAATCTATCCAAACACAAATAAGACTACTTAAGCTCAATCGAATCTACTCAAGTTTCAAAATTTTGTATTCAACAGTTCCGGCAGGAACATGGATT
This sequence comes from uncultured Candidatus Peribacteria bacterium, assembly GCA_964525485.1. Classification (GTDB taxonomy): domain Bacteria; phylum Patescibacteriota; class Gracilibacteria; order UBA1369; family LOWO2-01-FULL-3; genus DAONBD01. Next base: position 3,495 of record CAZGHH010000048.1, read on the forward strand.
TTCACCTGATCTCCAGTCGTACAACCTAAAAGAGCTGAACCAATCGGAGATTCATTTGAAATTTTTCCGGCGATAGGATCGGCTTCGGTAGAACCTACTATTGAATAAATCTCAGGCTCATCTTTTGATTTTGAAACATTCTTTAAATGGACGGTTGATCCAAGCTGAACTCTTTTTTTGCCACCAGCACCCTCTTCAATGATTTTTGCATGTTTTACCTTGTCTTCCAGCTCCAAAATACGTCCTTCAACAAAAGCCTGTTCATTCTTCGCTTCCTCGTATTCGGAATTCTCGGAAAGATCACCATAAGAAATCGCTTCTTTGATTCTTGCCGCAACTTCTTTTCTTTTTGTAGTTTTTAAGTAACTTAACTCTTCTTCCAATTTTTCAAGACCTTCTTTTGTAATAAGAGTAACTTTTGCATCTCTAGCCGCATCATTTTCCAAAACATCCTCCAACACGGGACGTGCAATTTTTACTTTTTTAGGTGCTACTTTTTTTGCCATAAATTTATAAGGTTATTTTTTAATATATAATGCGCAAATTTTTTCAAGAATTTGCTTAAACTACTCCGGACGAATTTTTACGCTCGTTGGATGTTCTTTTAATTTTTGTAATACTTTCGCTTCGATCTGGCGAATACGTTCGCGAGTGACATGGAATTCCTGACCAACTTCCTCGAGAGTGTGACCTACTCCATCTATCAAACCAAATCTCATTTCAATAATTTTTC
>CAZGHH010000049.1:0-3461 GCA_964525485.1 uncultured Candidatus Peribacteria bacterium
TAGCTCTGTAAGACATCAAAGCGCCTTGGCTCTTTATGATAGTCATAGCTGGGCCAAATGTTGTAGCAGTCATTCCTTTTACAACACCGTTTTTGTAAGCTGTTTCAACGAATGTGAATGGATATTCAACACCTGTGTTTGGAACATCTGTAAATGTTGCAGCTGTTGGAGTTGTTTTTGGTAACTCGAATGCTAAGACAGCCATTTTTGCGAATTCTGCTCTTGTGACAGTGTCATTTGGAGCGAATAAGGTAGCTGTTTTACCACCTACGATACCGTTTTTGTAAGCTGTTTCAACAAATTCATAATAAGTTGAATCTTTAGCTACGTCAGTGAAATGTGGAGTAGCAGGTTTTTCCATTGTGTAGCCTCCAGCTGAAACAACTAGATATTTTACAGCCTCGCCTCTTGTTAGAGGAGCTGTTTGTCCGAAAGTACTTCCAGCAGTAACTGCGCCATTAGCGACTAATGCTTCAACTGCAGTGTAAACTTCACCGTCAGCTGTAGTAACGTCGTTGAACGCAACCGCTGTAGATACCACGAACGTAGATAGGATTGCAACTAAAGAAAAAGTTGCAATTGCCCTACGAATACTTGTCATATTTCGTGGGTTAAGAAATAAGTATAAAAATAAAATGAAGATTTTTAAGTATATATTAAAGTTTTATTTCGAGGAATAACTACAAGAATAATCTGTATATCATTCGACGGGTTCCATTCTAGGCGTCCCGACTTAAATGAGGTTTAAGCCCTTAAGCCCCCGAATAAAACTGACCGATTCATTATGACCCAGGCTCTGGGTCCGCACTTAATCCACCTGATTTTCAAGGATCTAAAGCTATTTACGGAATTACACGTATATTGTTACACTTTTTGTCTACTCTTTTGTCCACTCTTCACGACCATCCACTTCGTTGTCCACTCGTGCTCGTTTTACGAGTCCCAGAGCCACTTATCGCTTCATCGATTGCGTGTACCCGCACCGTTTTACAATAGCATAACGCTACCGCTTTTACGGTCGCAGGAAAATTTATCAGATACTCCTGTTGACGTCAATCAAATACTTTTTCTGCGCGACGTGTTGCCCGATCTGTATACATGGTCTGGCTTGGTCGTTTTCTTGATTCAGTAGCGGTTATTCACACTTGTACACACCTGTTTTTATGGTCGTTTTTATATTGACAAAAGCCGTGTTGCTTACTGAATTCAATCGCTAGATCTATGGTTTTTGCATCTGGATTAAATGCCTTTGAAAAGTTTCGAGAAATTTGACGCGCCAAAGGTTGTTTTATAACTCGGTGCTTTTTTGACGTTTTACAGGTTTGAGATGGTTGATTTTCGTATGTTTTATGTTGTGAATTTTTGGTGCTTTAGGTATTGACTGGTTTCGCAAAAGATCTCGGGTAAGGTTCGGGTGAAAATTTGGCCAAAAATTGCAAAGCCCTTTATGAATTTCTAAGGAAAATTTCAGTAAAAATTTAAGTTTTTGAAAGTTTTTTAAAAGGTCGAAGGAGTAGAATTAGTTCGTCATTAGTAATCAGCTTTATTAACAACCCTTGAAACTTAAATTTCGAAAGTATATACTTTGTATGTACATTAATAAAAACGAACTTACCTATGACAACGCAGACACAGTTTGTAATTCGCATTGATAAAAACTTGAAAACATTAGCTCAAAAAAAAGCACAAGAAACTCTAGGAGTAGGACTTGGAACTCTTACAAAGATTTTCTTAAAAGCCTTTGTCTCAAAAGCTGAAATTTCTTTTTATCTGGGCGACAAAGAATTTGATAAAAAATTCAACGAGCTTCTCAAAACTAAAACTGTAACCTCTGCGATAAAAAAGCTAGGTAACAGTTTGTGAAATGGCGCAAATTTATATTACAGACACTTTAAAAAAGGAAGTGAAGGATAAGCTCCTGATTGACCAGTTGATCAATGAGATCAAAAAGCATGCGACTGGTCATGAAAATTTAAAAAATCTTTATTCGCCAGATAAAGATCTGAAAGTTTATAAAGCCTATCTTCGCTCAGGCAAAGTAAGAGCCGCTATATTATTGAAAGTGAGTAAAAATATTTACGTACCGTTTCTTGTCGTAAAAAAAGAATCCTTTCTAGGATGGAATTTGAGTAAATACTCTGAAGATTACTTATCAGGTAAAATATTAAAAGTATTAAATGATGTCGAGTCTAATAGATATAAAATTTTAGAAATTTAGACAAAAAAAGAGCTTCACCGGATAAGTGTGAAGCTCTTTTTGGGTGGGAAGCTATCTTCGAGATTGAGAGTCAAGCTGTTAAGAAGGCTGGAGTAGATCGTGAGATCTAAAGAAGCGAACTTAAGAGCGGGTGGCGACTCAGAGAGATCCGAAGATCTTTGAGAGAGGCCGAGAATCTCAATCGGTTCAGAAGAATTCCGGGAGGAATTCAAGGGAACCAAGAGAAGAAAGAATCCCGTGTCAGAGAGATGAAATTAAGTACAAGACTTAAATTAATCAAACTGACGCTATTATAGTATCACATTTCCAAAAAAATTGCAATACCCTAAAAGCACTTTTTTTTAATTTCCCGAAAATCACTTGTAGGCGTCGCCAAGCCTCTGTCCCGAATTAATACGTGATAAAAATCACTATACCCATAACGACCAGCACAAGTCCGGCGATCAAGTGTAAAATTCTCAAACGCTTTTGACGAATTTCTTCCGCTTTCTGTGTAGAAAATCCTTTGTACACAGCTATTGTTATTATCAACATTGGCAGTACGAAAACGATGTTATACAAAAGCAGATACTTCACAGCGCTCCAAAAAGTTTCCTCCGCGCCAAGCATTCCGAGTATTACTATATAAGGTCCGCTCGTACACGGCAGTAAGAAAAGACTGATAATAAATCCAATTCCAAAAGCGCCGATAGGACTCGTAACTCCGCGAATGATCGCTTTCATTTTTGGTCTCCAAGATGTCGGCACTTCCATCAGAAATCCTTTCCCGTAGAAGAAAAAATCTTTTAAATTAAATAATCCCAAAACTATCGCCAATGATGCGATTACTTTCATAAATATCCCCGACACTCCGACTACTGAAATCGCTTTGTACAGACCTAGTCCCATTGCAAAATACGACAAGAAAATAGCCGCCGAGAAAGCCAATCCCGAATACAAAGCTCGTCTCTTCCCGCTACCTGCTATTATCGTGGAAAGCAATATAACCAATACAGCAAACTCACAAGGATTGATCGAATCGACCAATGCCGCACCAATCAAAATCGGAAGTGTGACCCCAGCTTCTTTGAGAGCGTTTGGTTTTTCGGATTCGGTCGTGCCGGACGAGACTTGCTCACCTTCTTGATTTTGAAGAGGTTCTTGAACTTGCTGATCTTCTTGTTTTTTCTCCTCTTCAGCTTTTACATTTTGATATGCGTTTTCCAAAACTTCTATTATCGGCTTGTCGCCTATCCAATATTGA
>CAZGHH010000050.1:0-3331 GCA_964525485.1 uncultured Candidatus Peribacteria bacterium
GAAGTAATGATAAAACGATTTGTGTAACAAAAAGAAATGTCTTCATTTTATTAGGCTTGTTATGAAATTTACCAATCCGAATACGAGAGCACCTATAGCATATGCGCCAAGATTTGGAAAGGTTATTGAAACATCTTTGAATGCCGCAACAGATAAGAAATAACTTAAGAACCAAAGCAAAAACCCATTAATAACTATAAGAAAAAAGCCGCCGCTCAAAAATATAAAAGGCAAAGAAATAATTTTTAACACTGGTTTTATAATAGAATTTATCACACCCATAGCGATCGCTCCAACCAAAAAAAACCACAATCCGCCCGTGTAAAGAACTCCATCAACATAAGTGACTACCGCGTACAAACACAAGGCGTTAAAGATCAAACTCACAGATATGTTTATCAAAAGTCCTACCATATTAAGATGCTTTTTTAAGTTCTATCCTTACAGTTGTTCCGGCGACATCGACTTCCTTGGATACATCAGCTTTGAAATCTCCTTCTTGAGAAAGATCGATAGAGAGAGTTTCTTTTTTGATATAATCGGTAAATCTAAGCAACGCTCTCGCGACACCACCTTCATCAGAGTCGCTGTCCGCTCCACCATCCTGAACGATCACCGTCGTATCTATACGATCACTGACGTTGTAATCAGCCTCCTTGCGAAGATCCTGGATCGATCTGACGATCTCACGCGCATATCCTTCAAGCACGAGATCCTCGGTCACTTTTGTATCCAATATTACAACTACTCCATCCTGACTTTCTACGTCATAACCTTCCTGTCCTTTGTATCCGACTTCTACCTCAGATGCATCTAGGATAAATTTCCCAACTTTCACTCGACCATCGTCAAGGATTTCAAATTTTCCAGCTTTCGCTTCATTTATGATTTGCTGAACGTCCTTGCCATATTTCGGACCCAATACACGCGCATTTGGAGACACATGTTTTTGAATCATATTTCCAGCTTCATCCAGTATCTCAAGTCCCTTCACATTCAGCTCCTCCAAAATTACGGATTTCTGAGCCGTAATCCATTTTTTCTGTATACCGCGTGGCAAAGCGACCTGCAGAAGTGCCAACGGCTGTCTCACCTTGATCTTAGCCTTACCTCTCACAGCCAAACCAAGACTTACTATTTTTCTGATCGCAGCCATTTCTTTATTCAAATTTTTATTGATAAGCGCCTCTTTCATCTTCGGCCAATCTTCCATATGCACAGATTTTTTTCCTGTTAAATTAATAAAAATCTCATCGGAAATAAACGGCATAGCAACTTACAGAAAGTTGTCAAAACAGTATAAAGCGTCTGATAGGCATCTGCTTTGTCTCCATCATTTTCACTTTTCCAAAATCTCCTGCGACTCCTTCTCACGTACCAGTTAGAAAGATTTTCCAAGAAATCCATCATCGGACGAGTCGCCCAAGTGAGATTATACGCATCCATATTTTCAGTCACTTCATTCACGAGAACGTTCAGCTCAGACAGAATCCATTGATCCAGTTTATTCGCAGGTTTAAACCTAGCAGCCTTGGTAGTCTCCATCGGCTTCCATTTATCAATATTTGCATAAGTCACGAAAAAGCTATAAGTATTCCAAAGCGTCAGTGTCACCTTCTTCACAATTTCATCTACATGTGGCTCTGAAAACCTCACATCTTCCGCAATCGGAGCGTTTGACGAATACAAGAAAAATCTCAAACTATCGACACCTTTACTCTCAAATAAATAATTAGGATCAGGATAATTTTTCTTTCTCTTTGATAATTTTTCTCCATCAGCCGCAAGCAAAATTCCATTAACAACTACATTTTTGAACGCAGGCTTGTCGAACAAAATCGTCGACAAAATATGCAATGTATAAAACCATCCGCGCGTCTGATCCAATCCCTCGGCAATAAAATTCGCAGGGAAATTATTCTCAAAAAATTTCTTATTTTCAAATGGATAATGCAACTGTGCATAAGGCATGGAACCACTTTCAAACCAGCAATCCAAAACATCCGGAATTCTCGTCATAGTCCCCTTCCCGCACTTCTTGCACTTCCAAGTGATTTTGTCGATATAAGGCTTGTGTAGATCGAGTTTTCCTTTGTTTTTCGGCAATTTCCCACCTGATAATTTTTCAAGTTCCTTCACAGAACCAATACACGCCGAATGTTCACATTTATCACATTCCCAAACTGGGATAGGACATCCCCAGAAACGATTTCTCGAGATAGCCCAATCGCGCGCGCCCTCGAGCCATTTACCGAAACGACCATCTTTAATGTGTCCGGGAACCCAGTTAATTTTCTCGTTATTTTTGAGAAGTTTATCCTTGATTTTCGTAACTTCGACAAATAAAGATTCAGTAGAATAATTGAGTAACGGAGTATCGCATCTCCAACAATGTGGATACGAATGTTTAAAGTTCTGTTTATTAAAAAGAAGTCCTTTGTCATAGAGATAACAAGCAACATTCAAATCCTGTCCTTTTACAAATTTTCCAGCCCAAGGCTTTACCTCATCTTTGAATTCACCATTCATCTTCACATGCTGAATCATCGCAAGATCATGCTCAATTCCAAATTTCAAGTCATCCTCACCAAACATCGGAGCGATATGCACGATACCCGTTCCATCCTCAGTATTCACAAAATCCCCAAAATAAATTTGATAAATATTCTGATCTTTGAATTTATCTTTATAGAAGTCAAAAAGCGGTTCGTAGGTCTTCCCTATCAATTTTTTCACATCGATTTTGCCAAGAATTTCCGCTTTCGGAATTGGTTTTCCTTCGACGACTTTGTCGTAATGCTTAAAAGTCGCATCGAAATAAGCCTCAGCAGCGATATATGTTCCGTCCGGATATTCAGGAAAATGTTTTAAAGAAAATTTCACATATTTAATTTTTGCACCAAACGCTAGAGCAACATTTCCAGGAAGTGTCCAAGGAGTAGTCGTCCAAGCCAAGATGGAAATTCCACCAGAATTCACGGCTTCATCCACATCCTCTCCCAGCGCCTCAAGCGCATCTTTCCCTAATTTGAATTTGCAAGTCGCAGATAAATCAGTGACATCCTTATAACCTTGAGTAACTTCGAAATTCGAAAGTGGAGTCTCGCAACGAGGACAGATATGCATACTTTTGTGTCCCTTGTAGACCAAATTTTTATCCCAAATGCTTTTGAAAACCCACCAGATCGACTCCATATAATTATTATCTTTCGTCGCATAAGTATTATTGAAATCAACCCAACGTCCGATCCTCTGAAACATCTCGCTCCACTCCCCCGTGTATTTGAAAACTGAAGCCTGACACGCATCATTAAATTTATCCACACCGTAA
>CAZGHH010000051.1:0-3178 GCA_964525485.1 uncultured Candidatus Peribacteria bacterium
CCTCAATACATGGCTGTTTTTATCAATACGGATAGAGTTAAATATAGTAAAATTCGTACCGCACTTCTCAGATCTATAGACAGGGATAAATTACTGGAGAACATATCTGATAAAAAAGCTGTTGCTTCGCCTGTTTTGGATATAGATCAGTCTCCATTATTTGTTTCTACTGACGTTGAATTGGCGAAGCGGATGCTCGCTGACGCTCAATATACTTATCCGAAACCAGATAGTAAATTTCGTACCGATAGCGATGGAGAGATATTAAAACTTTCATTATTGGCTCGTGAATTTCCAGAAGGGTCTCAACAAGGCGAGGAATTTTCTGCTGTATTAAAATTTCTCGAAAAAACGTGGGAAGATATTGGGATACAAATAGATGTAAATATCTTGCCTGTTGACCAATTAAATGAAAGGATAATGAATAGAGACTATGATCTTCTTCTGATGGGACAAACATTAGGTTATGCATCAGATGACGCTTATAGTTTTTGGCATTCGAGCCAAGTTGATACAAACGGATTAAATTTATCAAATTACAAGAGTTTTCAAGTTGATAGTTTAATAGAGCAAGTCAGGCTTACTTTTGAATCTGAAAAAAGATTGGAAAAATTAAAAACTCTGGCTACACAACTAGTTACGGATGTGCCTGCAATATTTTTGTACAGGCCTATCTATTATTATGCTTCAGATGATAAGGTGGAAGGTATAAAAGTTGATGGCATGGCTTATTCTTCAGACAGATTCTCAAATTTGGAAGAATGGCATTTTAGTAATTAATATGTGAACTTAAGACTCTTTTCCTTTACTTTATCAGGAGAATTTGGTATTTGTATTTCGCTTTAAAACTTAAATTATTCATATGAAAGTTGTATTAAATTCAAATGTTGCAAAACTTGGTTTCAAAGGAGATGTTGTTGATGTAAAAGATGGATATTACAGAAATGTTCTTATGCCTAGAGGATTGGCTCAGATTGCTACTCGTGCTGCGCAAGATTTGGCTGCGAAAAGAAGAGAAAAAATGGTTGTTGAAAAAGAAAAATTATTAGCGAATGTGAAAGAAGTTGTCGCCCAATTAAAAGGTCTAAAAGTTGAAATAGTTGCAAAAGTAACAGGGAAAGGAACTCTTTATGCCGCACTTTCTCAGGATGCTGTTGTTGGTGCTGTTAGAGCTGCTTCAAATATCCAGCTCGAAAAAAAATACGTCAAAATTCCAGATCATATCAAATCTCTTGGAGAGTACACTGTTGATGTTGATTTTGGTGATGGGAATGTAGCTCCAATAGTTGTAAAAATAGTTAAGGCTTAAGTGCCGAATAAGGCTTAATTTAATTTTGCCGATGAAGGTTTTGGCCGTTGATTACGGAATAAAAAGGGTCGGATTGGCTTCCGGTGACGATGTATCGAAGGTTGTTTTTCCGAAGGGTGTTATTTTTCGCAAAAGTGACGAGCAAGTTGCAAAGGATTTGTTGAAGATTTGTGAGGATTTTGGATATGGGAAGGTTGTTTTTGGAATGCCTTTTAATAATGAAGGTAAAAACAAGCAGGCTGAAATTGTTGGGGATTTTATTATTAAATTTAAAAATATTCTCGAGAAAAAGTCTTCTGGAGGAGTAAATGTGAGCTTGAAAATTGATACAGTTGATGAATCTTTTTCTAGCTTCGAAGCGGATGAATATTTAAGTGATTTTTCAGGAAAAAAAATGAGAATACGGGAAGGGGATCGTGACTCTATGGCGGCTAAGGTTATTTTGGAAAGATATTTTACTGAAAATTAGTTGCAAAATCTTGAAAAATCAGTAGAATTGTGTTCTGATATGCATAATACTTGGATTTTAATAGGGATTTCTGCTTTGTCGCTAATTGCGGTGGTGCTTTTCTTCGCTGTTTTTTTTAGATTTAAAAACAGGTTGAATCGAGCTAGGGATAGAAAGACTGTGTTGTGTATATCTGTTCCAAAGGAGTTAGAAGTTGGGCCTATAGCTGCTGAGCAAATATTTTCGACGGTTCACGGTATTTATAGAAAAATGTCGTTTTGGAAGAGGCTATTTGGTTTTAGGCAAGAGTCTGTGAGTTTCGAGATAGCGAATATTGATAAATCAATACGTTTTTTTATAGCTTTTCCTAGTAGGTTTAGAAATATGATCGAAAGTCAGGTTTATGCTCAATACCCTGATGCTGAGATATTTGAGGTTGAAGATTATGCTTCAGACGATAATCCGCATTTCAAAAATGCTGTTGGTGCGGAGTTAAAATTCACAGATGCAGATATTTTCCCAATTAAAAGATATACGCAGTTTGAGGATAAGTTAGCTAGAATAGCAGTTGATCCTATTGCCGGTATCACTTCGACTTTGACGAAATTCGATACTCCTCAAGATCAAGCCTGGGTGCAGATAGTTGTTACTCCACTTCCAGAGAGATGGAGAATTCATCTAATTAAATGCGTAAAGCTGGTAAATAAAGGTTTTTTCATGAGTATTGAGGCGATACAAAATGCTTATGCCAGAGCTTTTATCACTAGAAAGATTTGGCCGAAGATTGTCTTCTTTCCTTTTTATATTTATACATGGATGAGAGGTGTTTTTATCAGGTCTGGTGTTGCTGGTTTAATGTCTGAGGCTGAAGCGGCTGACGAGTCTACCGATGAACATACAGCTATGCGTTCGCATGAAAAAGAAACCGAAGCTGATGCTTGTATTGATAAAGTTGTCAGACTTATTTTTGATGTAAATATCAGATTGGTTTATTTGCCTTCTCATTACAGTAAATCAAAAGCTGATTTGAAGTTGAGGGAAATGTTTGGAGCTTTTAAGCAGTTCAATTTGCCTCACTTGAATAGTTTTGAAATGGGCAAAATGCAGGTTGGAGAAAATGTCGTGAGAAAGTATTGTCAAAGAGAGGTCGATGGCGGAATTTTGATGAGCAATGAGGAGCTTGCGACTTTGTATCATTTACCGAATTTAACTGTTAAGACGCCGAATATTGCCTGGGTGAGAAGTAAAAAATTGGAACCGCCAGTTGATTTGCCTTTAAAAGAGGAAGCAGGGGAGGATGGTTTTACTTTGCTGGGACGTACAAATTTCAGAGGGAGTAAGGTTGAATTTGGTATCAAAGATGCAGATAGACGTCGTCATATATACATCATTGGTAAGACTGGTATGGGTAAATCTACTCT
>CAZGHH010000052.1:0-3054 GCA_964525485.1 uncultured Candidatus Peribacteria bacterium
ATCTGATTGAAAAAATCACTCCTTATGTAAATCAGCTTTTGGAGATGAAGAAGAAAAAGAAGTAGGTTATAGTGACCCTTTGCAGTTTTTGCTACCGCAATTGCATTTGAAATGTAATCCTATGCTGTATTTTGTGTAGTCGCTGGTGAGTTCTTCTCCTTTTTTAATTCTTTTGATCGCTACATCACAATAATTTTGTACTTCCGTGTTCGGATCGCATGAATGATTTACGTATCTTGCTGGGGGTTGTTGAAGTAGAAATTTCCCGTGCTCATAATTCGAGAGATATATTTTTTGTGATTCTGGTATCATTTCAGCATCTTCTTTGGAGAGTGTATTGCTTGTATCCCATTTCATCACTATTTCTCCAATTTCAAAATCCTTGTTTGCAAAAACTCCTTTTTTGTTAATTCTGGATTTTTTTGTTATTATGTTTTGCATAATTCTATTTACTTATCTTTGAAGATTTTTATCGGAAATGTCACTACTGCGTTCCAAATTCTTTTGACGCGTGAAGGTTGTTTATACAGTCTGTAAAGCCATTCGAGGCCTGCTTTTCTCAATTTTACTGGGGCGCGTTTTTGGACGCCAGCGATGAAGTCAAAGCTTCCGCCGACTCCCATGCCGACTCTGACTGTCTCGAGTTTTCGAAGGTTTCTGCTGAGCCATAATTCTTGTTTTGGAGCTCCATAGGCTACGAAGATTATTTCTGGTTTTGTTGAATTTATTAATTCTACAATGTCTGTTTCATCTTCTTCGCTTGGCGTCCCTGCGAATGTTCCAACGATCTTTAAATTTGGATATTTTTGAATTAATTTAACCGCTGTTTTTTCTGCGACTCCTTCTGCTGCGCCGAGTAGAAATATGCTGTGTCCACGTTCTCCAGCCATCGCACAAATCTTTTCCATTAAATCCACTCCTGTTACGCGTTCAGGAATTTCTGTTGTTGCGTATTTTTTGCTCAATGCCGTGAATCCAAGTGAGATAAAAAATTTACTTAAGCGTTTCCATTTATTATTTTCTGCTTCTGTTATTTTTTTGAATTTTGAAGCCCACAAAATTCCCATTCCGTCTGGAATGCTCATGTCAGCGTTGTTGAGAACTTCCATATATTCGGAATTCTTGTTTGCCTCCAATACGATTTCCGGATTTGGCGTAACTATCAAATACTGTTTTCTGAAATTAAAAAATCCGCTGTACGTGGAGAGCCAGTTGTCGACTCGTGACACGGCTTCGATGGACGTGATGATATCGAAATTTACTCCGAGAATATTTATAGTTTTTCGCATATGTAGATTAAGTTTTTGTCGACGCGTTTCTCAATGATTTTGAAATATTTTTTTAATAATTTTTCGATTTCTTTTTCTTTGAATGCGTAGTAGTAACGTGGAATTTTTTCGTCTCCCCATGGAATAAGCAGGCCGCGTTTCTCGTATTTACCTAATGTTTTGAGCCATCTGAGGGAGGCTTTCTTAACTTCTTCTTTGTACTTCGGTTGAGCTAATAAATTCCAAACTGTTAGTAGTAGTTTACCATTTTTTTCTAGGATTCGATGCATTTCTTTTAATGATTTTTCGCGAAGTTCTTTTGACGGTAAATGATGAAATGCTGCGATGCAGGCTACAATTTTTGCCGATGCGTTTCGAGCTGGCACTTTTAATAAGTCTCCTTCGATAAATCTAGTTTTCGGGAGGAGTTTCTTTGCTTCTTCTAGCAATTTCTCACTATTGTCTATTCCGAGGTATTTAATTTTCCTTTTATCTTTTAAGAAGTGGAAGAGCCTTCCGTTGCCGCAACCCAGGTCTATGACTGTGTCGTTGTTTTTTATGTATTTCAAAAAATCTTCGAATTCGTGCCAGTGCATTTTTCTTGTTTCAGAAAAATCTTCGGCGATCGAGTTGTATGTCTTTTTTACGGACGCCAGTATTTCTTTTTTTGTTTTCTCCTTCATGCTAGTATCTCAAGGCTTAAATAATCATATGCAGATAGATCATATAGCGGAGGAGTTCGTGAAACAAGCTTTGTCACAAGGAATTTCGAATCGAAAAGATTTACAGGTTTTGAAAAACCAATTTTCTTTGAAGTATAAAATCTCGAGTTTCTCGAGTATTGAGCTTCTGAAAGCCTATAATCACCTTGTCGAAACTGATGGTCTTGAGCCAAATGTGGCTTTCGAAAAATTAATTCGCAAGAGGGGAGTGAGGAGTCTTTCCGGGATTGCGTCTATCACTGTGATTACGAAAGATTACGATTGTCCCGGAAAATGTATTTATTGCCCGAAGGAAAAGGATATGCCGAAGAGTTATTTAAGCAATGAACCTGCGGTAATGAGGGCAATTTTGAATGATTTTGATCCATATAGACAGATAGTTGCTAGACTGAAAGGACTTGCTAAAACAGGTCACAAGACTTCGAAAATTGAGGTTATTATTTCTGGAGGGACTTTTAATTTTTATCCACGAAGATATCAAAAAGATTTCGTGCGTGGGGTGTTTAATGGACTTAATTTTGATTTTTCATCTGTTAGGGGAGTAGACAAGGGGAAGTGGGGGAGTAGACAAGCGAAGACTGCAAATACCAAGTTGACAGATAAGAATCTTGTTAATGGAGACAAAGCCAGATCTTTAATAGAAGCGAAATCTATCAATGAAAATGCTAATCACAGATGTGTTGGCTTGTCTATCGAAACAAGGCCGGATTATGTCAAGTCTGAGGAGCTAAAGTTTTTTAGGGAGCTTGGCGTGACTAAGGTTGAGATCGGCGTTCAGTGTCTGGATGATGAAATTTACAGATTGAATAGTAGGGGACACACAGTCTCGGAAGTTCGCAGGGCTATGAAACTTTTGAAAGACTTCGGATTCAAAATCAATGTCCATTTCATGCCAAATATGTACGGAAGCAGCTTAAAGAAGGATTTTGAAATGTTTAAGATGCTTTTTGATGATCCGGATTTCCGGCCTGATTGGCTGAAGATTTATCCTTGTGTGGTAATTCCTGGAACTCCGCTTGAAAAATTATATAAGGCCGGCAAACATAAACCTTATACGGATAGGC
>CAZGHH010000053.1:0-2680 GCA_964525485.1 uncultured Candidatus Peribacteria bacterium
CAAATACATTTTCGATCGTTCCACAGACACTTGGAAAAACTTTGGATATTCGCGTACAAAATTTGGTTGATATGTTGGATGGATATTTCAAAAAAGGTGGGCATCATATAAATGTAAATGTGATAGATCGGGCTGTTTTGGAAGATGCCATGAAAAAGCCTTGGAAATATCCTTCACTCACTATTCGTGTTTCCGGTTATGCTGTGAATTTCATTAAATTAACCGAAGAGCAACAAAAAGAAGTGATTGCTCGAACTTTTCACAAAGAATTTTATTAGTTTGAAAATATGGCTGAACGAATTAAGCAAATCAAAGGGAAAACCAAACAATGCAAAAAAGGAATGATTCATTCTTTTGAAAGTTTTGGGGCGCTGGATGGGCCCGGAATCAGGTTCGTCGTGTTTCTAGAAGGATGTCCTTTGAGATGCGTTTATTGTCACAATCGCGACATGCTGGATATGAAAGATTATCTATGTATGAGTGCGGAGGAATTGGTGAATGACATTATTAAATACAAGCCTTATTTTGGATCAAAAGGTGGCGTGACTTTTAGTGGGGGTGATCCTGTTTTTCAACCTGAATTTTTATTGGAAGTTTTGAAGCTTTGCAAGAACAATGGCATACATACAACTGTTGATACTTCCCTATTCACAAGCAGAAAAGTAATCGATTCGATATTCCCTTATGTTGACTTGTTTATGGTGAGTTTGAAACATTTCAATTCAAAAATTCATCAAAAACTAACAGGCTGTGGGAACGAACAAATACTGGATAATATTTCTTATTTGAGCCATGAAATTGCGGCGTGTGGTGGTAAAATTGGTACAGAGAATAAGAAAGTTGCAAGTGGTGTGGAGAGGATTGGTTCGCGAAGTTCGCAAAATTTACGAACCGGCTGTCCGAAACTCTGGCTACGCTATGTCGTCCTACCCGGATATACCGACACAAAAGATAACTTGAAAGCTTTAGTTGAATTTTTGCATCAAATAAATTTTGAATTAATTGAACTCTTGCCATACCATACTTACGGCATTTATAAGTGGAAAAAGCTCGGACTCAAGTACGCCTTAAACGATCTTAATCCACCAAAAGTTTCTGTTGTTATGAACATCAAAAAAACGCTTGAAAAAGAAGGATTCAAAGTACAAATAACCGAATAAAATATGAAAAAACCTGAAAAGCCCTTAACTCAAGATCAGGAACCTATTAATACTTTGGGGAAAATGTCCCGAGAAGATGTCTTGGATTTTGTAAATAATTATGAGATTAAGGATATCCCCACATTAAAGCATTTTATTGAAAATTTTTACCTTTTAGCACCTGAAGAAGTTTTGGCCAGACTTGAAGACATGGTGGTAAATCCTACTATTGCAGATTCTGACAAGAAAAAAAGTGGCAGTAAGACAAGGTTTATGAAATCTCTTTCTGAGATGTTGGATACTTTAAACATTAATCCTGATTTTTCCTCTTATGAATCTTTAGATTTTATTCTAGCAATTATCGACACTGTTGATAGGCTAAAAGAATTGGATACTTTCAGGGAAAATATTAAATTTTTTAGTGATTATTTATCTTATGGGCAAAATCCGTTTTACGAAGAAAATCCGATGGTCCCTAAACTCCAATCTTTACCCTTTTTTAATTTACAACTCATTTCAAATTACGGATGGATTTTACCTGATGAACTCGCCTCTAAATATGTAAAAGGCGACTTGAAGACTATGTGGGATTTTAAAGTCGAAAAAAAATCCACCGCTGATAATAAAGCAAGACTTAAAGAGCTTTCGTCAGTAGTTCTTGAATCAGAAATAGATACATCTATCACTAGTTTTAATCAATTGAAGGATACAATTACTGAAATAATAGAATCGACCGAGCTTGCGAATTTACATTTCGGGAAGTATTTAGATACAAATTATTTTGTCTCATTGATGTTAATAGAAATTTTTGGTAATGGAGAGAGAACAGTTAATGGGAAAAAGGGGATGATGACCCCTCATGGAAGAGTTTTGTTTTTGGATTGTGTGCTTAAACATCCAAATGCATCTATAACACTAACTCCTTCTTTGCATGATAAAGCGGTTAGTTTCGGATCGTACCAAACTCTGGAATCTACTCATAAAGGAATCGTTAAAAGACATGGTAAAAAATTTGAATTACCAGCTTACGATCAAGCATTGTCTTTTTCTCAACAAATTTTGGTTGCTTCCTTGCTTGCATATTCTAATCTTTTAGCTTGTGAAAAGGCTTTCTTTTCATCTAAATCTGATAGTGTTGAAAAAAATAGAAAGAAAATTTTTGATAAAGCTACTGATGATGAAAAAAGAAAATTTGCATTTCAATTAACTTCTATGTCTCACAACCTCGGATCTTCGAGAATTGTTTCCGCCATAAATGATTTGTCTAATAAAGAGTATCGAAGCTTTAAGGCGTTTATAGATGATTTTGATCAGGCGTTGGCTGCTAGAATTCTGAAACCAGTAAAAGTAACAAAAAAAGGAAAAGTACAAAAAATCATGGTGCCTGATCCTAAGAAACTTGAAGATGTAAGGTCGTATTCTTCAAATATAATACAATTTTATGAGCATTTTAACGAAATATAGTCCAACACTCATCCTCTCTGCGTTTTGGCTTCTAGCACTTTTGAATCCGGTTTTTAAGAAGTTTGATTATGGCGCTG
>CAZGHH010000054.1:0-2052 GCA_964525485.1 uncultured Candidatus Peribacteria bacterium
TCCCTGCAGGTTATTGAAGTCCCATCTTCTTTCCTTGTAAATGGACCGTCGCATTCAATTCCTTTTGCCCCCAACTCTTTTATTAGTGTATTACAATTTCCGACTGGTCCTGTTTTAAATGGATTGTGTCTTGGATTTTCAGGGTCCTCGATAATTCCTGCTTCTCTTAATGATTTTTTACAATAGCCTGTAAGACCGCTTAATGAATCATCTGATTGTGCCAGTGCTTCTGTACATTCGTCTAATGTTGCCTGCGCGATTGCTTCTGGGCTTGGGTATTCTTTGCATCCAGTAGCTGCCAATAATGCTACTGCGATCATTGGTAGAATAGCTCTTACTTTAGACGTAATGTCTTGCGCGGCAAACAACGTGTTCTCTAGTAATCTTGGTTTTTCCATATTTTTTTGTTACAAAAATTAGAATACATTAAAACACGTTGATGTGTTTTAGTCAAGCGTTCTCGTGTTTACTTTCAAGATTTCTATAACTCGCAGATGTCGGTCATGCTTACGCAGTCTAGTGATGTTGAGATGCAGTCTGTTTTTTCTTTGGTCCATGCTTTGCATTCGTTCATGCAGGATTCAATTCCATCTTTGAATATTTGTTGTGTTGCTCCTGGCACAAGTGACAAACATTGAGTCTTGTAATTTTCACAAGCGGTTTCGCAACCTGTGTTTGCTTGTGAGGTTGATTCGTTTATTGCCTGTGGGGCGGTCGGAGTTTCAACTGTGTTGCAAGCAGAAAGAGTTAAAATTAATAATACTGGTAGGGCGAGAATGATTTTTTTCATGAATTGATTGGTTATTTTAGGTCATTTTTTGTTTTGATAATGGATTATCTGCCAGCAAGATACGCTTCGAACATTTCCATTAAGTCTCCTACTGCTAATGTTCCCCAAAGAATAATAAGGCCTACGATTATTTTGAGTATAAGCGGGATAGAAAACCCGAATTTTTTCTTGATAATTGTATTTGTCTGGGGAAGATAGAAGAATGAAAGTAGAATATAAAAAAAACCCGGAACTATGTGTACCAGAAACGCATTCAATACGCCGATTATGAAAAAAACTATTCCGAATATCCAACTGATTATATTTCCTTTTAGACTGTTTCTCATGAAGTTTGTTAATTCTCTTTATAGATTTGCTAATTTAACTTGGATTTTTTAAATCAATCCTGTTTTCTTTTTTATTTCTTCGAGTGTTTTTGAAGCTGTTTTTTTTGCTTTGGCAGTGCCTTCTTCGAGGATTTCACGGACTTGTTTATCTTTTTTGTCGAGATCTGCTTTGCGAGTGCGGGCGTCTGCAAAAAGTTCGAGGAGTTTTGCGAGGAGGAGTTTTTTTGCCTCGCCGTAGCCGAATCCACCTGCAGTATATTTATCCGTTAGGTCGGCGATTTCTTTTTTGTTTGCTAGAAGTTCGTATAGACGGAATACATTACATTTTTTCGGGTCTTTTGGCTGATCTACCGGTGTGGAATCTGTGACAATCCCCATTACTTGTTTTTTCAATGTCGCTTCTGGGGCGAAGATGTCGATCGTGTTGCCGTATGATTTGCTCATTTTTTGACCATCTGTGCCCGGCACGACTGCGACTTCTTTTTTGATAAATGGTTCAGGAATTTTGAATATGTCTCCGTATGCAGAGTTGAATTTGATCGCGATATCGCGAGTCATCTCGATGTGTTGTTTTTGGTCTTGGCCGACTGGGACTAGATCTGGTTGGTAGAGAAGAATATCTGCGGCTTGGAGGACTGGGTAGTTGAAAAGTCCGACAGTTATTTCTTTGATCGTTTTCCCGGCTTTGTCTTTTGCTGTTGCGTCTTTGAATGCGTGGGCGCGTTCTATGAGGGCCATCGGGGTGATCGTGTCGAGGATCCAGCAAAGTTCTGAGTGTTCCGGGATAGCGGATTGTTGAAAGAATACTGTTTTAGCTGGGTCGAGACCGAGCGCGAGATAGACTTTCACAAGCTCCAAAGTGAGTTCGCGCATTTTGGCAGCGTCGCGAATGGTAGTGAGTGCGTGCAGATCAGCAATAAACAAAAAAGTCTCGAA